>JBHEOV010000001.1:0-72199 GCA_046260625.1 Halanaerobium sp.
GTATTGTTTCGATGCATCAGCTTAAAGGATTTGAATATTTAAAAAGAACTTTTAATTTTTTAGAAAATTATCCTCCTGAGAGTTTGAGAGTCTTTATCGCTGGATTCAGCAGTTATGCAGAAAAAGATTTGATAATTGATCAGAGTGAATATCATAAACTTGCTAATTTTATTTCTGAAATCAGAAATAAGTATTCTTATCCAATTATTATTGAACCGCAGCAGTTTTCTTCTCTGCAGTCAGAGATTAATGCCGTAATGACCAATTCAGCCGCAGCTGCTGCCGGTTTGGAAAGTGGAGATATAATTATTCGAGTTGATGGTCAGGTTGTTGAAAGCAGAGTTGATGCCTTTTATAAAATCAAAGCTGCAGCAGAGCCTGAGATAGAATTTCTTAGAAAAAATAAAAAAATGTCTGTAGTTCTTCCAAAAGAGAAAAATCAAAATTCTGGCTTAATTATGTCTTATGATCTAAGTCTGGAACAGAAAAGAAAATTGATAGCTTATGCTGAGCAAAGCAAAAAAGAACAAAATAAGAATTTAACAGTAATTCTTTGTTCAGAGTTGGCTTATGGCTTTTTAAAAGATTTTCTGCAGCCCTATCTTAATTTAAATTCGAATTTAAAACTGCTCAAGACAAAAAATGATTTTTTTGGTGGCTCAATTATTGCAGCTGGTTTACTAACAAATCAAGATTTAATTAAAACATTAAATAAAGTTAATAAAAAAATTGAAAGTATAATTTTACCTGAAATCATTTATGATTATTATGGAAATGATCTTCTGGGTATACACTACAGTCAGCTTGAAGACAAATTTGGAGCAGAGATTATATTAATCTAAAATATAATAGTGGCCTATTTTACTATATTTTATGTTTTTTAAAGAATTAGCTATTTAATCTACTCTTAAAGCATTTAATAAACTAATAAAGCTTTTAATCGTTGCTTAGAGAATTTGATTTTTATTTCTGTCTTAGATATTATATTTACAGTGCTTGTTAGCACTCGACCTAAATGAGTGCTAATCATTATAAAAGAATATAATATTTTAGAAGGGGGTTATTTTTAAATGAGTATTAAACCACTAGATAACAGAGTTGTAGTAAAATATGCAGAAAAGGATAACGGTGAAGAAAAAACTAAGGGAGGAATTGTTCTTCCTGACACAGCTACAAAAGATGAAAAGCCACAGCAGGCAGAAATTGTTGCTGTAGGTAGAAATATTGCTCCAGAAGGCGGAGAAGCAGAAGTAGCTATTGGAGATACAGTTGTCTTTGACAAATACGCTGGAACAAAAGTTGAAATTGATTCTGAAGAATTTATTATCTTATCAATTGATGATGTTTTAGCAGTAATTGACTAGAAAATTTAATTAAAACTTAATTAATCTATTTTTAGATAGATTGAAATTTTATTTTACAGCTTTACTTATTAATAAAAAAATAACTCAGTTTAAATATACAGGAGGGATTTAGATGCCAAAACAATTGAAATTTGGTGAAGAAGCAAGACGCAAGTTAGAAACAGGAGTTTCTCGTTTAGCAAATGCAGTTAAAGTAACATTAGGACCTAAAGGACGTAATGTATTATTAGAAAAAAGCTTTGGTGCTCCAACAATTACTAATGATGGTGTTAGTATTGCTAAAGAAATAGAATTAAAAGATCGTTATGAGAATATGGGTGCTCAGGCAGTTAAAGAGGTAGCTACTAAAACTAATGATGTTGCTGGTGATGGTACAACAACTGCAACAGTATTAGCAGAAGCTATGTTAAAAGAAGGATTTAAAAATGTAGCTGCTGGTGCTAATCCAATGCTCATTAAAAGAGGTATTCAAAAAGCAGTAGAAAAATTAACAGAGGAGATTGCTTCAGTTGCCAGACCAGTAGAAGGAAAAGAAGCTGTATCACAGATTGCTACTATTTCTGCCGGTAATGATGAAGAAATTGGTAATTTGATTGCCGAAGCAATGGAAAAAGTTGGCCAGGATGGAGTTATTTCTGTTGAAGAATCTAAGAGTATGGGAACTTCCTTAGATGTAGTAGAAGGTATGCAGTTTGATCGCGGCTACCTATCTCCATACATGGTAACTGATACTGATACTATGGAAGCTTCTTTAGAAGATCCATATATTTTAATTACAGATAAGAAAATTTCCAGCATTCAGGATATTCTACCTCTTTTAGAACAGGTTGCTCAGTCAGGTAAAAGCTTAATGATTATTTCGGAAGAAGTTGAAGGTGAAGCTCTTGCTACTTTAGTAGTGAATAAAATTAGAGGTACCTTTAACTGTGTAGCTGTAAAAGCACCTGGATTTGGTGACCGCCGCAAAGCAATGTTAGAAGATATTGCAGTTTTAACAGGTGGTACTTTAATTACTGAAGATCTTGGTCTAAAGCTTGAAAATGCAAGTATCAATGACTTAGGTCAGGCACATAAAGTAACTATTACTAAAGATGATACAACTATTGTTGAAGGTAATGGGGATAAAGAAAAAATTCAGGATAGAATTGCTCAGTTAAGAAAACAGATTGAGACAACTACTTCTGATTTTGATAGAGAAAAACTGCAGGAAAGATTAGCTAAATTAGCCGGTGGAGTTGCAGTAATCCAGGTTGGTGCAGCAACAGAAACTGAGCTAAAAGAAAAGCAGCATAGAATAGAGGATGCTTTATCTGCTACTAGAGCAGCTGTAGAAGAAGGTCTTGTTGCAGGTGGAGGTACTACATTCTTAGAAGTTATGTCTGCTCTTGATGAACTTAACTTAGAAGGAGACGAAGGAACAGGTGTAGATATTGTTCGCAAAGCTCTGCACGCTCCAATTAAACAGATTGCTAATAATGCAGGCCATGAAGGATCTGTAGTTGTAGAAAGAGTTAAAGAAAAAGGTGCAGGAATTGGTTTTGATGCTTTAAAAGGTGAATATGTAAATATGATTAAAGCCGGTATTATTGACCCTGCTAAAGTTACACGCTCTGCTTTACAGAATGCAGCAAGTGCTGCTTCAATGCTCCTAACCACTGAATGCCTGGTTGCTGATAACAGTGATGATGATGATGACGGCAACGGTGGCGGAATGCCCGGAGGTATGCCCGGAGGAATGGGCGGCATGGGCGGAATGGGTGGAATGGGCGGTATGATGTAAGCCCGCTAACCACTCAGTAATTTAAGTTTTAAATCTAAGGATGCATTCTCTCAATTACAGAGGATGCATCTTTTTTTATTATCTGATGCAAATTTTTCTGCTTTTAAAAAAGGATTTTTTTAATGAATAGCGAATTAATATTATAAGAGAAAACTATTTAGCAATGAAAGTTTAAATTAAAGATTTATTTTAATAATGAATCCAGCAGTTAGATATTCCTCAGATAAAATAATATTATTTTTAAGAGATCAAGCAAAATACTTTATTTTAAATTTTCATAATTTTTTGCGAAAAATAAAGACTTATTTTTCAAAAAATAGAAATAAAATACAGGCGGTGATAGATAAAAATATAGAAATAATAATTCTAAAAAAAGCTCTGTAGGATAGGTGATTATATGATAAAAGATTTCCAGGTTTATGTATTATCAGACTCTGTAGGAGAAACTGCAGAACAGGTAGCTCGTGCTTCTGCAGAACAGTATAAGAATACGGACTATGAAATTAAAAAATATCCTTATGTTGAAAGTAAAACTAAAGTTGATAATATTATGGAAGGAGTTAATTCCGAAAATTCAATTTTTGTTTATACCATTGTTAATGAGGAAATAGCAAAATATCTTGGAAAAAAATGTGAAGAAAAAGGAGTTCCCTATATTGATGTGATGGCTTCCAGTTTGGATATCTTCAGTCAATTTTTAGAAAGGGAGCCGATTCGGGAATCAGGAGTTATTCGCAAACTTGATGAAGATTATTTTAAAAGAGTAGAGGCGGTAGAATTTGCAGTAAAATATGATGATGGTAAGGATCCACGTGGAATCTTAAAGGCAGATATTGTTTTAATAGGAGTTTCTCGTTCATCAAAAACTCCCTTAAGTATGTATCTGGCCCATAAAAATTACAAAGTAGTAAATATTCCGCTGGTTAAAGGTTCTAAAGTGCCTGATGAACTATTTGAAGTTCCACGCAGAAAAATAATTGGACTGATGATTGACCCGGGTGATTTAATAGAAATTAGACGAGAAAGAATCAGGGTTTTAGGACTTGACAGCAGTGTTGATTATGTATCAATAGAAAAAATATACGAAGAGCTGGAATATGCTGAAAAAATAATGAGAAAAGTCGGCTGCCCGGTAATAGATATGACTAAAAAAGCTGTTGAAGAAGCAGCAAATTTAGTAATTGATATCGTAAATGATCTTAATTAATAAAAGGAGGGGTTTTGTTGAAGAAATATGTATATGCCTTTGCAGAAGGTAAAAAAGAAATGAAGTCACTATTGGGTGGTAAAGGTGCTAATCTTGCTGAAATGAGTAAAATTGGACTGCCGGTACCTCCAGGATTTACAATCACTACAGAAGCCTGTATTCACTATCTTGAAATTGGTGAAAAATTAGAAGATAGCTTAAAAGAAAGCATTTTCGAATATTTAGAAGACTTAGAAAAGAAAATAGGCAAAGATTTTGGTGATGTAAATGATCCTCTCTTAGTTTCTGTTAGATCTGGTGCAGTAATTTCGATGCCTGGTATGATGGATACAATTTTAAATTTAGGTTTAAATGATAAGAGTGTAGAGGGGCTTGCTAAAAAGACCTCTAATCCTCGTTTTGCCTATGATAGTTACAGACGTTTGATTCAGATGTTTGGTAATGTTGTATTAGGAATACCTGCTTATGAATTTGATAATTATCTGGAAAGAAAGAAAGAGAAAAAAGCTTATGATAATGATACTGATCTAACTGTTGAAGATCTTAAAGATATCATTAAAGATTTTAAAGCTTTAATTAAAAACAGAAAAGACATAGAATTTCCACAAAAACCAGAAGAACAACTATTGATGGCTGTTAAAGCTGTATTTAGTTCCTGGAGTAACAATCGAGCTATTTCTTACAGAAATCACAATGATATACCTCATGATTTAGGTACTGCAGTAAATGTACAAACTATGGTTTTTGGTAACATAGGTGAAAACTCAGGTACAGGTGTTGCCTTTACTCGTAACCCTGCAACTGGAGAGAATAAAGTTTTTGGAGAATTCCTGCTTAATGCTCAGGGAGAAGATGTTGTTGCTGGTATTAGAACTCCAAAAGATATCAGTGAATTAAATAATTTAATGCCTGATGTTTATGATGAGTTTATTGAAGTAACAGAAACTTTAGAACAGCACTATCATGATATGCAGGATATTGAGTTTACCATTCAGGAGGGCGACCTCTTCTTACTGCAGACCAGAACTGGTAAAAGAACTGCAGATGCAGCTGTAAATATTGCAGTTGATATGGAAGAAGAAGGCCTAATTGATAAAGAAACTGCAGTAATGAGAATAGATCCTGAAGATATTAGTCAGTTATTACATCCAAACTTTAAAGAAGAAGAATTAGAAAAGGCTGATTTACTGGCTAAGGGTCTGGCAGCTTCTCCTGGTGCAGCTACTGGTAAAGTTTACTTCAATTCAGAAGACGCCGCTGAAGCAGCCGCTGATGGTGAAGATGTAATTCTCGTTCGTAAAGAAACTTCACCTGAAGATATTGAAGGTATGGTTAAGTCCAATGGTATTTTAACCTCTCGTGGAGGTATGACTTCACACGCTGCAGTTGTAGCTCGTGGTATGGGTAAATGCTGTGTTGCAGGTGCCGGAGATATCCAGGTTGATGAGAGCTCCCGCCAGTTCTTTGTTGATGACCGAGTATTTAATGAAGGAGATTATATCTCATTAAACGGTAGTACAGGTGAAGTTTATGCAGGAATTGTTGAAACTACAGAAGCCCATTTAACAGAAAACTTTAGAATGCTGATGGACTGGTCAGACGAATATCGCAAAATGGGAGTTTATACTAATGCTGATACACCCCGTGATGCAGAAGTAGCAATTGATTTCGGTGCTGAAGGAATTGGTCTCTGCCGTACAGAGCATATGTTTTTTGATAGTGAAAGAATAATTTCTGTTCGGGAAATGATAGTTGCTGACAGCAAGAAAAAACGTAAAAAAGCCTTAGATAAATTATTCCCTTATCAGAAAGATGATTTTAAAGGTATCTTTAAAGTCATGCAGGATAAAACTGTAACAATACGATTATTAGATCCACCATTACACGAGTTCCTGCCTCAAAATGATAGAGATATTAAGAATCTGGCTGATCAGCTGAATGTTCCTACTGAGGAATTAAAAAGAATTATTAGTGAATTAGAAGAAATGAATCCAATGCTTGGACATCGCGGCTGTCGATTGGGTATTACCTACCCTGAAATTTATAAGATGCAGGTCAAGGCAATTATTTCTGCAGCTTTAGAAGTTAAAGAGGAAGAAGGTTATGATGTTAAGGCTGATATCATGATTCCTCTTGTTGGTACTGCTAAAGAATTAGAAATATTAAGAGAGGATGCTCTGGAAGTTGCAGAAGAACTTTTAGAAAACTCTGATACAAAAATTGAATATAGTGTAGGTACTATGATTGAGATTCCAAGAGCAGCTTTAACTGCAGATAAAGTTGCAGCTCATGCTGATTTCTTCTCCTTTGGTACAAATGATCTGACTCAGATGACTTATGGTTTTTCACGTGATGATGCCGGTAAGTTTATCAGCCAGTATTTAGATCAGGAAATATTTGCTAAAGATCCTTTCCAGGTCTTAGACCAGGAGGGTGTAGGTCAGTTAGTTGAAACAGCCGTGGAGCTTGGACGTAAAGCTAAACCTGATCTTAAATTAGGTATTTGTGGTGAACATGGTGGAGAACCTTCTTCTATAGAATTCTGCCACAGAACAGGACTCGATTATGTATCCTGCTCACCTTATAGAGTTCCGATTGCTCGTCTGGCTGCAGCTCAGGCAGCACTAAAAAATGATTAAGAGTCAAAGACAAATATTTGTTTTGATCTTTGAATATTAAATTTAAAATTAACTCCCTTCTATAGATTTACTAATAGGAGGGAGTTCTATTATTTAACTTAAAAAATATTTCAGATTGGGGCTGAGTCCTTGACAAAGATAGCAAATCCACTGTATACTTTAGTAAATAAAAGTGGAAGGGGAATTAGATGGATTACGATAAAATACTTATTCTTGATTTCGGTGGCCAGTACAGTCAGCTGATAGCAAGAAGAGTAAGAGAATTTAATGTTTATTCTGTAATTAGAGGACATAATATTGAGCTGGAAGAAATCAAAAAAATTGATCCAGCTGCTATAATTTTTTCAGGAGGGCCGGATAGTGTAACAACTGCTGGAGCTCCAGGTGTTGACCGGGGAGTATTTGAACTGGGGATTCCTATTTTAGGTATCTGTTATGGAATGCAGTTAATGGCCCAACTATTAGAAGGAGGCCATGTAGAAAAAGCAGAACATGGTGAATATGGTAAGGCAAATTTAGAAATTTTTACTCAAAAGAAGTTATTTAAAGAAATAGATAATCATTCACAGGCCTGGATGAGTCATGGAGATCATGTAAAAAAAGTACCTAAAGGATTTGAAGTTATTGCTAAAACTGACTTAACTCAAGCAGCTGCTATGGCTGATTTCGAAAGAGATTTTTATGGAGTTCAGTTTCATCCAGAGGTTAATCATACTATTCAGGGAAAAACAATTCTGCATAACTTTTTATTTAGAATTGTAGATGTTAAAGCCAACTGGAACATGGCAGATTATATTAACGAAGAAGTAGAAAAAATTAGAAAACAGGTTGGACAGGGTAAGGTAATTTGCGGTCTTTCTGGAGGCGTAGACTCTGCAGTTGCTTCAGCTATTGTACATAAGGCAATTGGAGATCAGCTGACCTGTATTTTTGTAGATCACGGTCTGCTGCGTAAGGGTGAGGCAGAGCAGGTTAAGAGAACTTTTGGTGAAGAATTCAATATTCCTTTAATTGCTGTAGATGCTAAAAAAAGATTTTTAGATAGATTAGAAGGAGTTACTGATCCGGAAGCAAAAAGAAAAATTATTGGAGATGAATTTATTCAGGTTTTTGATGAAGAAGCTGAAAAAATATCAGATGTTCGTTACTTAGTTCAGGGAACTATTTATTCTGATGTTATAGAAAGTGGTGGCACAGATAAGGCTGCAACAATTAAAAGCCATCATAATGTAGGTGGACTGCCGGAAGAAATGAATCTAGAGCTTGTAGAACCACTGCATTTTTTATTTAAGGATGAGGTTAGAAAAATAGGTGAGGTTCTTGGTTTACCAGAGGAAATTGTCTGGAGACAGCCTTTCCCTGGTCCGGGACTTGCTATTAGAATTATTGGTGATGTTGACTGGGATAAATTAAAAATCTTAAGAGATGCAGATGCCATTGTCCAGGAAGAAATAAAAGAAGCAGGACTTTATCGTGATATCTGGCAGTCTTTTGCTGTTTTACCTGACTTAAGAAGTGTAGGAGTTATGGGAGATGAAAGAACCTATGGTTATCCAATTATTTTAAGAGCTGTAAATAGTGATGATGCGATGACAGCAGATTGGGCTCGTCTTCCATATGAGGTTATGCAGTCTATTTCTAATAAAATAGTTAATCAGGTGAAAGAAGTAAATAGAGTCGTTTATGATATTACATCAAAACCACCTGGAACAATAGAATGGGAGTAATATCCAGAAAAGAGGTGTAAACTTTGTCCCGAAATATAAAGGATAAATTTACTGAACAGCTATTTGAAGCAATTTTAACACTTGAAAGTAAAGAAGAATGTTATAATTTTTTTCAGGATATAGCTACTATGGGTGAGATTAAGGCCTTAGGACAGAGACTGGAAGTAGCCAGAATGCTTAAGGAGGGCTTTACATACGATCATATTGTAGCTGAAACTGGTGTCAGCACTGCAACTATCAGTCGGGTTAAACGCTCCTTAGAATATGGTGAAGATGGATATAATTTAATCTTAGCAAGACTTAATCAAAATCAGGATGAATAGATTAAATTTAAGTGAAATATTCAAAGTTTGATATTTTACTGATAATGTGCTATTCTAATCTTGAAGGAAATTAGGTTTATAAAATATAATAGTTTACAGATCAAAAAGTGTCTACTTATTTAAGTAGCACTTTTTTCTTTGTAAGGGGGGATTTAATTGATTAAATTAGAAAATTTATCAAAAACATATTCTACAGATGAAGATGAGGCAGTCTCTAACTTGAACTTAGAAGTTGAAGAAGGAGAAGTCTGCGTTTTTGTAGGTCCTTCTGGCTGTGGTAAGACAACCACTCTAAAGATGATTAATAGATTAATTGAACCATCTTCCGGGAAAATTTATATTAATCAAAAAGATGCTATTTCTTTAAAAAAGAGTGAATTGCGCCGGGAGATTGGTTATGTAATTCAGGAAATTGGCCTTTTTCCCCATTTAACAGTTAAAGAAAATGTTGCCACTGTGCCAAAATTATTAAAATGGGAACAGGAAAAAATTGATAAAAGGGTGAAAGAATTAATAGAAGTTATTGGCTTAGATCCTGAAAACCATCTGCATAAATATCCACATGAACTTTCTGGCGGCCAGCAGCAGCGGGTAGGAGTAGCGAGAGCAATGGCTGCAGATCCACCAATTATGCTGATGGATGAACCATTTGGAGCTGTTGATCCAATTACTAGAGCCGATCTCCAGAATGAATTTCTGCGTTTGCAGAAACAGATTAATAAGACTATCTGTTTTGTTACTCATGATATTGATGAAGCGATCAAGATGGGCGATAAAATTGCAATTATGAATCAGGGAAAATTAGTTCAATATGATACTCCAAAAAACATTTTATTTAATCCTAAAAATGAATTTGTCGAAGATTTTATCGGTTCTGATAGAGGACTAAAGGTTTTAAACCTCTTAAAGGCCAAAAAAGTAATGAAAAAAGAATTTTATAAAGCAGATAGATCTGAAAGTTATGAGCAGGTAATGAATAAATTAGAAGAATCAAAACAGAAGTATATTCTTGTAACTGCTGATAAAAGAAAATTAATGGGTTATGTTAATTTAAAAAGGCTTAGGGAGCACGAAGAAGCCAACTGGCAAAAACATATAAAGATGACACCGGTAATAGAAGAAGATGCTTCTTTAAAAGATGTCTTAAATAAAATGATAGAAAATGATGTAACTTTAATTCCTGTAGTTGACAGTGAAAATAACCTGCAGGCAACAATAACAATGGAGATTATTCAAAATTATATTAGTGATGAATATAATCAGGAAGATTAAAGGGGGATTAAGATGGCTGTAATTGAATATTTTCTTGAAAATACGGATAAAATTTTAGAATATACATTAGCACATCTTCATTTGATTTCAATTTCAATTACACTTTCCTTAATTCTCTGGGTAAGTGTAGGAATTATCATTAGAAATAGGGAAAAAACAGCAAAATCTTTACTGGGTTTTGGCAGCCTTATTATGTCAGTCCCCAGTGTCTCTCTCTACGGTATTTTAATGACAGTGCCCGCTTTTGGTCTCAATATGAGAAGTGCAGTCTTTGCCCTGATTTTATATTCAATGATTCCAATTGTGAGAAATGTTTATACCTCTTTAAATGAAGTTGATCCAGCTATTTTGGAATCAGCTAGAGGAATGGGCATGACAGAAAAACAGATTCTGTGGAAAGTACAGCTGCCAATGGCAATGCCGGTTATTATAGCAGGAATAAGAGTTGCGCTTGTGATGATGGTTGGGATTGCAACTTTAGCTGTTTTTATTGGTGAGCGTAATTTAGGACAGCTCATTTATCAGGGAATTGTCAGAACCAAGACAGAAATGATAGTTAGTGGTGCTGTTTTAATTTCATTAATTTCAATTACTGTTGATATTATGATGGAGATTTTAAAAAGATTTTTAGTCTCACCTGGTTTATTAAAAGCAAATTCAGCCAGGGAGGGAAAATAAATGTGGAATGAGATATGGCAAATTTTCTTAAATGAAGGTATTTCTTTAATGATTGAGCATTTACAGTTAGTTGGAATTGCAGTTTCAGCAGCTATTATAATTGCACTTCCTTCGGGTATTCTGCTCAGCCGAGATATCATGAGAAATTATACAGGCAAGATAATTTCAGTCTTTAATGTTGCTCAGGGTTTACCGAGTCTGGCTATTATTGCTCTTTTTCTACCGTTATTGGGTATCGGTTTTTTTCCTGCGGTGACAGCACTGACTATTTATGCACTACTGCCAATTGTGCGGAATACTATAGCCGGAATAAATAATGTAGAAGACGAAATAATAGAGGCTGCTCGGGGTATGGGAATGACTCCTTTCCAGGTTTTATATAAGGTTGAGCTTCCACTTGCACTGCCAATAATTATTGCCGGTATTCAGACTGCAGCAGTTGTAACTGTAGGTACGGCTGTGATTTCTAATTTAATAGGTGCCGGTGGCTTAGGGCAATTGATATTTACAGGCCTTGTCAGATTTGATACTCGGAAAATTTTACTGGGATCTATTTTATCTGCGGTAATTGCAATAATAATTGATCGTTTATTTGATCTGATAGAGAAAATGCTGCAGAATAATTAATTAAAAATATTATAATTTAGATAAACTGAATTAAAAATTAGAAAGGGTGAAAATATGTTAAAAAAGAAAAGGTTTATTTTACCTTTATTAATTATTTCATTAAGCTTTGCTTTAGTCTTAACTGGCTGTGGACAGGATGGAGCTCAGGATGGAGCTCAGGATGCAGAAACAGCTTCTGAAACAGAAACTACAGAAGCAGCAGGTATTAGCCTGGCCACTACTATTGATTTTTTTGAGAGAGATGATGGTCTTAGTGGTTTAGAAGAGGCTTATGGTTTTGAATTTAATGATGATAATGTAAATACAATGCAGACCGGACTTGGATATGAAGCTTTAGATTCAAATAAGGTTGATGTAGCAATTGGTTTTGCTACAGATGGAAGAATTGCTTCTATGAATCTCAGGATTTTAGAAGATGACGAGGGCTTTTTTCCAGTCTATAATCCGGCTCCAACTATTAGACAGGAAATTTTAGATAGTTATCCAGAGCTTGAAAGTTTAATCAATGAGCTGCCACCTCTACTCGGTCAAGAAACCCAGATTGATTTAAATAAAAGAGTGGCTGTGGAAGAAGAAGAACCAACAAAAGTTGCCGAAGATTTTCTAAAAGAAAATGATCTTTTAGCTGAAAATGCTGAAGAAAAAGAGGGTCCTACAATTAAAGTTGCCTCCAAACCATGGACAGAACAGCTTATTTTAGGACATATGACTATAATGCTGCTTGAAAGTCATGGTTATCCAGTAGAAGATAGAACCAGTCTTGGTGAGACAGCAGTTTTAAGGCCTGCTATTGAATCAGGAGAAATTGATATGTACTGGGAATACACAGGAACTACCTTAATGACAACTATGGGTTATGAAGAAGAAATTATTGAATCTGAAGAAGCCTATCAGACTGTAAAAGAATGGGATCAAGAAAATAATAATATTAGCTGGCTTGATTATGCAGAAGCCAATAATACTTTTTGTCTCTTGATGAAAGAAGATAAAGCAGAAGAAATGGGTATTGAAAAGATAAGTGATTTAGAGGAACAGATTAAATAATTCATTAATAAATAATATTTGTATCCAGTAAACCGGTCCTCAGGACCGGTTTTTATTTTGGAAAAAAAAATTAAAAGCAGGAATTTCTACTTTGGTCTAGAAACTATTATATTGGTTTGTCTAAAGAATAATATTTAGACTTTATTAAAAAACCTGGAGGTTTAAAAATTAATGAGCAAAAAAGATTATGATGTAATTATCATTGGTGCTGGCCCGACTGGAATATTTACGGCGATGGAATTTGTAAAAAAAGAAGCAGATTTAGATATTCTAATTTTAGAAAAAGGAACTGATCTGGAAAGAAGAGTCTGTCCGATGAAAGAAAATCCTGGTATGGGCTGTGTTAACTGTCCCAGCTGTGCAATAGTTTCAGGCTGGGGTGGAGCTGGAGCTTATAGTGATGGAAAACTTTCTCTCTCTCCTGATATCGGTGGAAATCTGGAAAAATACATAGGAAGACAGGAACTAATTGATAATATTTCTTATGCAGATGATATTTATATGGAATTTGGAGCACCTGATCGTATTTTTGGAGTAGCGGAAGATAAGCAGGACGAAATCAGAAAAAAGGCTGTAAAAGCTGAACTTAAATTTATTCCTGCCAGTTTAAGACACTTAGGAACCGGCTATAGTCAGGTTGTTTTGCAGAATATGCAGGATTATTTAGAAGAACAGGGAGTAGAAATCAGATTTGGTGTTAATGTTAAGCAGTTTATAGTTGAAGCTGATAAAATAGAAGCTGTTAAAACTGCTGCCGGAGAAGAAATTTCAGCTGATTATGTGATGACAGCTGCTGGCAGAGAAAATGCAGAATGGTTAACAAATCAGGCAAAAAAAATGGGTATTGAGACAGCAATTAATCCTGTAGATATTGGGGTCAGGGTTGAATGCCCGGCTGCTGTAACAGAATATATGACTGATAACTTATACGAATCAAAATTGATTTATCATACACCAACTTTTGAAGATAAGGTAAGAACTTTTTGTATGTCTCCATATGGAGAAGTGGTAAGTGAAAATAATCAGGGATTGATTACAGTTAATGGTCACAGTCATTCTGATCTAAAAACTCATAATACAAATTTTGCTCTGCTGGTCAGTAAAACTTTTACTGAGCCTTTTCATGAGCCGATTAGATATGGTAAGGATATTGCTAAACTGGCCAATATGCTGGCTGGAGGAGTTTTGGTTCAGAGATTGGGTGATCTGCTTAAAGGTAGAAGAACTACTGAGGAAAGACTGAATCGTTCAGTCACAGAGCCAACTCTAAAGGATGCAACACCAGGAGATTTATCTTTAGTGCTGCCGCACAGACATCTGACTGGGATTATAGAGATGTTAAAGGCTTTAGATAAAATAACTCCAGGAATTTATGGAAGAGATACCTTACTTTATGGAGTAGAGGTTAAATTTTATTCTTCAAGACTAAATGTTGATGAAAATCTGGAAAGTAAGATTGAAAATCTATTTTTCGGAGGCGATGGTGCTGGCATAACTAGAGGTTTAATGCAGGCTTCAGTTTCTGGAATAGTAATTGCCCGCTCAATAATGGAGAAGTTAGCTAATTAAAATGGTCTGGCTGCGGGGATTTGAACCCCGGACCTCTTCGTCCCGAACGAAGCGCGCTACCAAGCTGCGCCACAGCCAGTTAATATCATAAAATATTATACCATAATTTGAAATAATATGAAAGCAAAATAATTTTGGAAATTGTTAAATTTTCACTTGATATTTATTCTTAATCACTATACAATAAAACCAAGTTAATGACTCAAGTATAATATATTTTTACAGGAGGTTTTATAAATGAAATTAAAAAAAGGTGAAAAGATTCCAGAATTTAAATTAAGAGATCATCAGGAAGAAGAAGTTAGCCTGGATAAATTTGATGGTAAAAATGTACTGCTTTCATTTCATCCTTTAGCCTGGACAAGTGTCTGCCGCAACCAGATGGAGGCTTTAGAAGATAATTATCAAGAATTTGAAGAGAATAATACAGTAGCTCTGGGAATTAGTATTGATCCAGTTCCTTCTAAGAGTGCCTGGGCAGAAGACATTGGTTTAAAAGATTTAAGACTTGTATCTGATTTCTGGCCTCATGGAGATTTTGCAGATAAACTTGGTATTTTTATCAAAGAAAAAGGTATTTCAGGCAGAGTTAATATTTTGGTAAATGATCAGGGAGAAATTCTCTGGGCAAAAGAATATGATATTCCAGAATTGCCTGATATTGATGAAGTTCTGGAAGCTGTAGTTGATAATGCTTAACCGTTAACCCTTTAATCCTTAATTAATAATTAAAGCTAAAAATTATATAATCATCACTGCTATTCTAAAATAGAGTAAAAAGTTCACAACTGCTTTATTCTATAAAAATTAATTTTTTGAGCAAGTAAATGCCCTGTTTTTAAGAACAGGGTTTTTTGCTTGCTCTTTGCAATTTATGTTATAATTAAATTTAGGTGATTGATTAAAAAATAATTTTGTCGGCTGGTTATTAACTCAATAGAAATTTGAAGTTGAATTTAAAATTGAAGATTATTGAGGAGTGGTCATTTTGGAGATTTTTTTAATCATTATGGTTCTGATTTTATTTGCAGTAGAAATTGCAGCAATATTCTTACCGGTGCTGCCAGATTCAGTTTTTTTCTGGGCAGCAGTTATTTTATATAGATTAATTAAAACAGATATTAGTTATTCACCTTATTTTTGGACAGGTGCGGTATTAATTACGATAATAGTTTTTATGGCAGATTATCTGGCCAATGCTTATTTTATAAAAAAGCAGGGCGGCAGCAATAGAACAATTATGGTTGCAGTTGTGGGAATGGTTGTGGGAACAATATTTTTAGGCCCGTTAGGATTTATAATTGGACCTTTTATCCTGATTTTCATTGCTGAATACTGGCAGAGCAGAAACAAAAAGAATTCATTTAAACTTGCTTTAAGCAGTATTTTTGCTTTTTTAGCCAGTACAGCATCTAGACTGGGGATGCAGATATTTTTAATGATCTGGTTTTTCATTGAAATATATTAAGAAATATACTAGATTCGGCTCCTGCTAAAAATTTATTATCAAAATAGATCAAAAAAAATAATTTTAAATTATAATGGTTGTATAATTAAAGTGAAAGGAGGCTGACAGATGTATAAGATTTATAGTGGCAGTACAGGTAGTGGTAAAACTACAAAATTAAAAGCTGAATATCAGCGGCTGGCTGCTGAAATAGGAAGTGAAAAAATATTATTATTTTTAAATTCTGCTCGTTCTGTCAGTCAGTTTCGCGAAGAGTTGGATTTAAAATTATTAGGAAATTTAAATATTTATACATATTTTGGTTTTGTCAATCAGCAGTTAAATAAACACTGGCCGGCTGTAGAAAGAAAATACAGCGGCGAGAATCAGTTAATAGAGCCTACATTTATGAATATTGAAACTTCTCATTTTTTAATGAGTAATTATGTTGCTAAATATAGAAAAGATAGAGCTTATTTTCGCAGTATTAAAGCCAGACCGGTACAGATTGCAGTTCAGCTAATTGATAATTTAAATCTAGCAGCTTTTAACAGGCTCGATTTTGATGAACTAGAAAAAAGACTACTCAGCTGGACTCAGAATGATGAAGATAGAACAAAATATGCTGAGCAGTCAATTGAAATTATGAAGACTTTTAGAAATTTTTCTTTAAATTATCGTTTATTTGATTATTCTGCAGCCATAACTTTATTTAATAGTTATTTGCTGGCTGATGAGGATTATCTTAATAATTTATATACTAAATATAATTATCTGCTGGTGGATGATTTAGAAAAGATGGTTCCGGCCGGTCAACATTTGATTAAAAAATTAAGTGGATCTGAAATTAAAGGGATTTTCACTTTTAATGAAAGTGGAGGTTTTAACCGTTTTTTTGGTGGTAATCCAGCTGCAGCAAAAAAATTATTTTTTGATTCAGAGGCAGAAATAATAGAGATCAAAGAAAATTATACTGCAGCAGAGGCAAGTGGTGAACTTGCTGCTGAAATAAAGGCTGTTGTTAAAGAAAGAAAGTCTAATTTAGTGCAGTCATCACTTTTATTAGAAGAAATTGATAGTGAGTTAAGAGGAGAAATGTTAATTAAAGTTGGAAAAAAAATTATTTCTCTACTGAAAAAGGGAGTTAAGGCTGATCAGATAGCTGTAATTTCTCCGAAGATTGATAAGGTTTTAAGCTTCAGCCTCCAGCAAATTTTAGAGAAAAATGGCTATCAGTTGAGCAATTTTAACCGTTCTAAGCGTTTAATTGATATTCCCTTTGCCCGAGCTCTTTTAATTTTATATTTATTTCACTGTGAGCGGACAAATATAGTCGGAGTTTCTTCCTTACAGCAGGCACTATCTCTGCTTTTAGAGCTTGATCCTCTGCGCTCCTATATTCTGGCAGAAGAGATTGCAGCCTCAGGCATGGAGCTGATTGATCTTGATAAATCGGGTTTGAGAGATAAGATAAATTTTCAGGCTGCTGAAAAATATGATTATTTAAAAGACTGGCTGCAGGATAAAAAGGAAGAAGAACTGGAAATTGAAGTTTTTTTTCAGCTTGTTTTCAGTGAAGTTTTAGCACCTTTAGATCCCTCGCAGGAAGATATTTTTGCCTGTAGACAGATGATTGAATCAGTTGCTCGTTTTCATCAGGCAGTAGAAAATTTTCATCAGGAAAAAGATGATTTAAGTGAGCGTTATATTAATATGATTTATGAAGGGACTTTAGCTGCTGAAACTCTATTTAAGGGACAGGAGAAAGAGGCTGGAGTAATTTTAGCTTCACCCTACAAATTTTTATTTTCTCCAGAACTGGCTGGAGTTGATTATTTATTTATACTTGATATTTCAAGCAGTGATTGGATGCAGAGTATTGCCAAAGAACTGGTAAACCCCTATATTTACACTGAGCAGTGGCAGCAGGCAGAAAAATGGGATGATAGTCTTGATCAAAAGATTCGTCTAAATCAGCTCAGTGACTTTTTAATCAGTTTAATTTATAAAGTTAAAAAAGGAATTTATATAGCAGATAGTTTTCTAAACAGCAGTGGTAAAGAGCAGGAAGGACCTCTTTATCGCTGGCTTGATGTGAGAGGAGAGTAAGAATGGATTTCAAACCTAGATCGGGACAGAAGGAAGTTTTGGAATATCGAGGTGGACAGCTTGCAGTTCCTGCAGTACCAGGAGCAGGAAAAACAACAGTTCTTGCTCATCTGGCAGCAGAGCTGATCGCTTCTGAATTAAATAATGATCAGAAAATATTAATTGTAACTTATATGAATTCTGCAGTGGCTAATTTCCGCAAAAGAATTGGAGATTTTTTGGCCGCAAAAGGACTACCGCGAAGCCGTGGTTATAGTGTTAAAACTCTGCACTCACTTGCCCTGGGGATAATTAAAGAAAAACCGGAAGCCCGTTTAATTAATCAGGATTTCGAATTGATTGAAACTGGCAGGCGCTACCGCTGGATTAAAGATTTATGCCGCAAATGGGCAGGGGAAAATGGTGAACTTTTACAGCAGTTTTTTAATCTAGAAAAAAATAGTTATCAATTTGATAAATACTTAAAAAAATGGCAGGAAGATGATTTTCCGGCTTTTGTGGCTTCTATGATTTCTTATTTTAAATTAAAGCTGCTGGAAGGTGAAGAATTAAAGAATATGGTTAAATATTCAAATTTAAAATCAGTTAATATTTTAACTCCGGCAGCAGAAATCTTTTCTGAATATGAATTTCGGATGGCCCAGGCGGGATTATTGGATTTTGATGATCTGGTTCAGCAGAGTTTGAAACTTTTAAAAGAAGATCCAGAATTTACGGAGCGTATTGCCTCTCAATATGCTTTTGTTTTTGAAGATGAAGCTCAGGATTCAAATCAGGCTCAGGAAGAAATGCTTTATCTGCTGGCAGGAAAAAATAATAACTTAGTCCGGGTGGGAGACAGCAATCAGGCAATTACAGGAACCTTTACCCTTTCAGATCCTGATATTTTTCGCAGTTACTGTAAAAGGGAAGATGTTGAAGTAGAGACTATGGCAGTTTCCAGCCGCAGCAGTCAGGATATTATTGATCTGGCAAATTATCTGGTTGACTGGAGTCAGGAAGAGTTCTCTGAAAGAGAGATTGAACCTTTAGAAAAAAAGTATATTCAGCCAACAGCTGAGGGTGACCCGGCACCAAATCCAGAACCTGAAGGATATAGAATTGGAACTAAAGCTTTTAAAGATTGGAAAACTGAAAAAAAATTTATAGCAAGACAGGCTCTGCGTAAAGCCAGAGAAAATAATAAGGAAACTACAGCAGTGCTGATGCCAACGGGCTGGCAGCTTGAGGAAATTGCAGGTGAAATTAGTGCTTTAGGGGGAGAATTCCAGCTGGCAGGAAGCAGTTCCAGTGATTCATTTTTAACAGAGCTGGAGGTTATCTTAAAATTTTTAACCTCACCCGCTGCAGCAGATAATCTAAAATTACTCTTTGCTGAAGTATTTGGCAGAGAAAAGCCAGAATTAAATCAGCTGCTGGAAGAAATTCTGGCAAAGAAAGAAAATCAAGATATTATTTTTCCACTTTCAGGTTTAAATAGAGATAATTTTAAACTCGAGTTTAGAAAAAGAGATGCTTTTGCTGATTTTTTTAAGAGTTTAATTCAGGTTCAGGGATGGCTTGAGGCTTCAATGGAGCTGCCACCAGATGAACTTGTATTATTTTTAGCCGAAAGAATTGAACTTACAGGAAAAAAACTGGCACTTGCTCAAAATCTGGCTCTGGAATTTGGCAGACTTTTAAAAGAGAATCCTGCCTGGCGCCTGGATCAGTTAACAGCAGAGCTGCCGGAAATTAGAGATCGAATCAAACAATTTGCAGATACTTTGACAGAAATGGAGGGTTTTGAGGCAAAACCTGATCAGGTAACTTTATCAACCCTGCATAAGGCGAAAGGTATGGAATGGGATACAGTTTTTATTGGAAGTCTGATTTCCAGTAATTTTCAGCATGATAATGATGATTATTTTATGGGGGAAAAATTTTATTTGAATGAAGAAATAAAAAATCCCAAGGCTTCAGCCAGAGCTGAATTGGAATATATTCTGAATGAAAAAAAGGAAAGAAATGCAGATTATAAGGCCCGCCAGGAATTAATAGCCGAAAGGGTTAGACTTCTTTATGTAGGAATTACAAGGGCCCGCAAAAATTTATTTTTGAGCACCCATCAGAAAAAAGGTAAATGGGATAAAGATCCGGCTTTTATTTTCAATTCTTTAGCAGAGTTTATTGCAGAAAAAAATGAAAAATATCAGAGTCGAGCTCAAAGCGGGGTGGCAGAATAATGGCAGTTAATAACTTAAAAGATCTATATTTTTCCCAATCTGCTCTCTCTATATTTAATAACTGCCGCCGTCGTTTTCGTTATCGTTATCTGGATGGTCTCTACTGGCCGGCAGAATGGGGAATGAACGAAGAAGTAAAAAGTGATTTAAAGCAGGGAAGTCAGTTTCACCTGCTGGCAGAAAGATATTACAGTCAGACTCTTGGAGAAACAGTGCTTAAATCAAATCAACTGCTGCAGTCCTGGCTTAATAGATTAAAAAAATTTTCGGCAGCTGAGAATGTAGTTTCTGCAGAGCAGGAACTGCGTTTTAAAGAAGAGAGTTTAAAGCTGCTGGCCAAATATGATCTTTTAAAATACGACAAATCAGAAAAGAAATTTATAATTTTTGACTGGAAAACAGATAAAAAAAGTCTCTACGAAAAAGATATTGAGAGTTCAATGCAGAGCCGTTTTTATTTATATCTTTTATATGAAGCTGGCTATGATTATTTTGCTGCTGATTATGAGCTGAAAAAAATGCCGGAACTTATTTACTGGAATCCTCGTTATCCGGTTCAGGATGTTAAAATTAAATATAATAAAAAGGATTTTGAAAAAGATAGAAATTATTTTAAAAAATTAATTGATGAAATTTTAACTGAGTTAGAATTTCCGCTGACAGATGATTTAAATAAGTGCAGATTCTGTGAATACAGGCCAATCTGCAGGGGGAAAAAAACCGAAAGTAAAGAATTAATAGAAGAAGATTTAGATTTAAATCTTGACTGGGAAGCAGTAGAAGAAATAGAGTTTTAAAAAATATTATTAAAATTATAAAGCCTAGAAAAAATTAATAGTTCAGAAATATAATTTAGGAATATTGAGGATGAGGTGATTTTTTGCAGAATAAATTTAAAAATTTATTCTCAAAATATGTTTAGAAATAAAGAAGATTATCAACTTCACTATATTTATCATACAAATCAGCATAACAATGCTTATCTAATAGAACTTAATCTGGATAAATATGATGATTTATTTAACAGCTGGGATGGAGCAGAACTTGACCGGAAAGAACTTGATCCTGAGCTAAGTCATTTTTTAGCAAGAGCAAGTTATGAGCTGCCTTTAAAAGACAAGGTAGAGCTCTGTTTTTATCTGCCGGAAACTGAAAAAGACGAAAAAATGGAGGCGGACTCCAGAGCTACTATTAAGAATAATTTTAGAATGAGACAGTTTTTTATTGATCAGGATTTAAGGCATAATCATAAAAAGACTGCTACTTATATTGTGATGGGGGTTTTATTTTTAATTACAGCCTATCTAATTCCTGAAAATCAGGATCTGTCACTTTTAATTTCATTACTGATGGAAGGATTATTTGTCGGGGGCTGGGTCTTTCTCTGGGAGGCTTTTTCAATTTTCTTTTTTGGCAGCCGCGAACTGAAAGATAAAAAGAAAAGATATTTTCGTTATCTTGATTCAGATATAGTTTTTAAGTACAGAGAATGAGAGGAGCAGGCATGAGAATAAAGAAAGCAGAAGAATTCGAGCCTAAAAAAGAACTAGTTGAATATCTCGGCAGCAGGGAGCTTGCTCTTCTGGCTCAGAAGCGAGGTCTGGATTCAAAAGAAAAATTGCTGCAATTTATTGAGCCGGAGCAGTACACTCCACTTGAGTTGAATGATTTTCCTAAGATAAGAGAAATTGCTGCTTTTATTTTAGAACATATTCAAAAAGGAAGTCGAATTTTAATTTATGGAGACTATGATGTGGATGGAATCACCTCTACTTCAATTTTAGTGGGGGCCTTAAGTCGTTTGAGCAGTCAGATCAGCTATCACATCCCTGATCGTTTTAAAGAGGGTTATGGCCTTAATCAGGAGGTTTTAGCTTCTTATCAGGATCAAATTGATTTAGTAATCAGCTGTGATTGTGGGATCAGCAATTATGATGAGGTTAAATTTGCCAGAGAAGCAGGAATGGACTTTGTGGTTACAGATCATCATGATTTACCGGAGAAATTACCGCCGGCTGATTATGTAATTTCTCCCCGACTGCTGCCGGAGGATCATCAGGCATACTGGCTGCCGGGAGCAGGGATGGCCTATTTTTTGATTAAGGCTATTTATGAAGAGCTGGGAAAAAAGGGTGAGGAAAAAGATTTCTTAGATTTATTACTGCTGGCAATAATAGCTGATGTTGTGCCTTTAAAAGGAGAAAATCGATATTTATTTAAAACTGGTCTAAAAGAACTCAAAAATACTGAGCGAATTGGGCTGAAAGCACTTTATAATGAGCTGGATATTAATCCGCTGGAGATCAATGAAAAAACGCTGGGTTTTCAAATTGGACCTTTGTTAAATTCTGCCGGTAGAATTGATAGTGCTGAAAAGGGGTTAAAATTATTGCTGGCAGCAGATAAAAATAAAGCAGCCGGTCTGGCAGCAGAATTGAAGCAGATTAATCAGCACCGCAAAGAAATCAGCCAGAAAATTTATTCAGAGATAGATCAGGGGCTCGACCCCCGGCAGAGAAAAGCTGTGGTAAGTTATAACTCTGACTGGCATCAGGGAGTTATCGGGATTGCTGCTGGTAGAATAACAGAAAATTATCAGGTGCCGGCAGTTTTAATGACTTCAAATCAACAGAGTGAGCTAATAACCGGTTCAGCCCGCTCAATTGAAGGAATAAATATTAATAATTTAATTGCTGAGTGTTCTGATCTTTTAGAAAAACATGGTGGCCATGCGGCTGCAGCTGGTTTTTCACTCAAAAAAGATAGACTGGAAAAATTCAAATTGAGGCTGCAGCGCTTAATCGATCAGGAGCTTGAGAAAATCGATTCAGAATTGGAAATTGCGGCAGATTTAAATCTGACTCTAGCCAAAATTTCAGCAGAATTTTATCAGGGACTGCGGCTTTTTGCACCATTTGGGGAGGCTAATCCAGAACCTCTTTTTTATCTAGAAAGTGAGATTTTAAGCAGTCGTGAAATCTCAGGCGGCAGACATAAGCGTCTGATCTTAGGAACTGAAACTGATAAAATCACTGCTCTCTGGTGGTGGGCAGGAGAATTAGAAAAAAATTATCGTCAGCAGTGTGCCTGCCGGCTAACAGAAAACATTTATCGAGGCAATAAAAGCCTGCAGCTTGAAATAAAGGCCCTGCGGCCCTTAAAAGAAGAAAAGAAAGTGATTGAAAATCAAAAGAGTAAAAAAGCTCAGCTTAAAATAATTAACTGGCGGCAGAAAGATATTTCTGAATTGAAAGCAGGAGCAGAAAGTACTGTTTATTTTGCTGAAGGGTTAAAGGAATATAATCTTTATCCTTTAATAAATCGCAATTATTATCGAGAGGCAGAAAATCTGATTTTAATAACTATTCCACCCTCTTTAGCTATCTTAAAAGAAATATTACTTTTAACAGCTGCTCAAAACTTGATTTTAGTTAATAATGAAGATCAGTATTTTAGGATAAATGGATTTATTAAAAGAATACTATCTTTGATTAAATATAGTTTAGAGCAGGAAAATGGTCTTTTTAATATAGAGCGGGCAGCTCTGGCTCTGGCTGCTGAAGAAATAGCTGTCAAAAGAGCTTTAGAATATCTGCGGGCTCAGGCAGCAATCAGCTATGAA
This sequence comes from Halanaerobium sp., assembly GCA_046260625.1. Lineage (GTDB taxonomy): Bacteria > Bacillota > Halanaerobiia > Halanaerobiales > Halanaerobiaceae > Halanaerobium. The sequence goes on from JBHEOV010000001.1 coordinate 23,634, forward strand.
TATATTTCTTATCAGGAAATTTTGATCAGCAGAGGTGGAAACAAAGATCGGGGTCAGGCTAATTTAAGCAGCAGCAGTCTTAAAAAACTTTTAAGAGAAAGTTCTGCCTTCAGAAGATTTATTAGAAATAAAGAGGTGGAAAAAATAGATAATCTGCTGAATAATGCTCTGGCTTCAGCCAGAGATTGATTTTAACTAAACTTTAAATATTAAAAAGTTGATATTCAACTTATAATTAAAGTAATACTCAGGGATGTGAAAAGATGAAAATTAAAACTTTTAAATTTTTAGAAGGTGCGGCAAAAGCAGAAGGATTAACAGTAATCATTGATGTTTTTAGAGCTTACACGACTGCTGCTTATCTTTTTGCAGCTCAGGCAGAAAAGATTTTTATTGTCAGTAGAGTTGAAACAGCAAGAAGATTGAAAGAAGAATTAAATAATCCTATTTTAATTGGTGAAAGAAAAGGGATTAAAATAGATGATTTTGATTTTAATAATTCCCCTTATTTTATTTCACAGCATAATTTTAGTGGGAAAGAAATTATTTTAAGCACCAGTGCCGGGACTAAGGGGATTATTGCAGCTGAAAATGCAGCTGAAATTATTACCGGTAGTTTTGTTAATATTAAAGCGGCTGCAGAATATATTAAAAGGAAAAATCCCGAGCTTGTTTCACTGGTTGCAATGGGTAATAATGGAGTTACTAAAGCAGATGAAGATAATTTATATGCACAGGAATTAGAAAAAATTTTAAAGGGTAAAAAAACTATGGCTGAAGCTGAAATAAAAAATAGCTTGAGAAGTCCAGCTGGGGATCGATTTTTTAAAGAAGCTACCCAGTCAGAGATGCCAAAAGAAGATTTTGATTATTCTTTAAAAATTGACAAATTTTATTTTGTAATTAAAGCAGCTAAAAAATCAGCTGATATTTATCAATTAATGAAGAAAGAGGTGAGATAAATGAAAAAAACATTAGTAATTCTGGTTATGGTTTTAGCGGTATTATTAACAGCAGCAGTTACTAATCCTTCCAGAGAAGAATTTATTAACTGGAGTGTAGCTGAGATTAGATCTCAGGCAGAAAGCGATATTGAAAGAATTTTTGGAGGCGCAGTTGCTGCTCCAATGCTGGAACTACAGACAAATGTTCAGGATTATGTATTTTTTAGTATTTTTACTTTAGAAAAGTCAGATAGTGAAGTTAAATATCTGGGTCTATTTAATAACTTTTTTAGTTTAAAATAATATGGTGTAAAATAAAGATAATTTGACTTTAGAACTCAGTTTAATAAAATAATGTATGGATAATTAAAGAATACAATGTATTTTGAAGTTAATTAATCTGGAGGAGATCAGATAATGGACGATTATTTAATTCGAGCAATAACAACAAATAAGGAAATTAGAGCTCTGGCAGTTAAATCTACAGATATTGTCAGAGAAGCACAGGAAAGACATCAGACCACACCTGTGGCTACTGCTGCTTTAGGGCGTGTAATTACAGGTGCTTTATTAACTGGCTCATTAGTAAAATCTGGAGATGAGATAGTTCTAAAAATCGAAGGTACCGGTCCTGCTGGCAAAATTGTGGCAGATGCAAATCAGGAAGGGGAAGTAAGAGGATATATCCAGAATCCCAATCTTGACTTATATCAGACTGATTCTGGTAAACTTGATGTAGCAAAGGCAGTTGGTGCAGGAGAACTTTCACTGACTAAAATCATGAGGATGAAAGAACCTTATACAGGCAGTGTACCATTAGTTTCTGGAGAAATAGGAGAAGATTTAACCTATTATTTTACTGCCTCAGAACAGATACCTTCTGCAGTTGGACTTGGAGTTTTAGTTGATACCGATCTCAGTGTGAAGGCTGCCGGTGGATTTATTATTCAGTTATTACCGGATGCTTCAGAGGAAACTATAGAAATGCTGGAAAATAACCTGGCAAAAATTAGTTCGGTTAGTAAGTTGATTGAAGAAGGGATGACACCTGAAGAATTATTAAAAGAGCTGCTGGGTGATCTGGACTTTAGAATAATGGCCCGTAAAGATGTTAAATTTAAGTGCCGCTGCAGCAGAGAAAGAAGTTATGAACTGATAGCAGGCTTAGGTAAAGAAGATATAGAAGAAACTCTGGCTGAAGCGGGAGAAATAGAGGTCCGCTGTCATTTCTGTAATAATACCTATACTTTTAATCAAGAAGAAATGGAAGAGCTTCTGGCTGAACTGGAAGCTAGAGACAAAAACATTCCTGAAGTTGATACTGAACAGATAGTAGTTGAAAATGAAGCTAATCAAGAAAATAGCAAATAAATAGTTAAAGTTAAACCGCAGAGGCTTAAACTTCTCTGCGGTATTTTTTTAGCTTTGCTGCTGTAGTCTGTGGCAGCAGTGCTTTTAAATAAATATTATTTTTTTGATATTTTTCTTCATAGACTTTAGCTGTATTGTAAATTTTTTCTACCCAACTGGCTTCAGAATAGGGAAGGTCTAATTCTACTTCTACCATTTCTTCACTTATAATATTGTTTAATTTATTTATTACAGTATCTGTGTTAATCCCTTTTAAAGCTGAAATAAATAATGCATCTGGATAAATTATTTTCAGATCATCAAGTCTCGATTTTTCAAGCAGATCAATTTTGTTAAAAACTTTAATTATTTTGCAGTTAGAATCGACAAGTTCTGTGATTTCATTATTTACAACTCGCATATTTTTTTCCATTTCCGAATTTGCGGGATCAATTAAGTGCAGAATAATATCAGCATTTTCAATTTCTTCTAAAGTGGTTCTAAAAGAAGCCACCAGCTGATGTGGTAATTTGCTGATAAATCCAACTGTATCACTTAAAATAATATTTTGACCTACCGGCAGTTCCAGTTTTCTCATTGTAGAATCCAGGGTTGCAAATAATTTATCAGCAGTATAACTGTCAGCTCCAGCCAGTCTATTCATTAGAGTTGATTTTCCGGCATTTGTATAACCAACAAGTGCTGCAATTGGATCTCTGCGGCTGCTGCGCTGAAGCTCTCTGCTGGCTTTAATTTCTTTTAAATTTTCTTTAAGGCGGTATATTTTTTTCTCAATCCGGCGGCGGTCAACCTCGAGTTTTGTTTCACCAGGACCGCGGGTTCCAATACCACCTGCCAGTCTTGACATTTCTACTCCCCGCCCCTGCAGTCTGGGCAGCCGATATTCTAGCTGGGCCAGCTCTACCTGAATTTTACTTTCACGGCTTTTTGCATGACGGGCAAAAATATCTAAAATCACCTGGGAACGGTCAATCACTTTAATTTCAATTGTATCTTCCAGGTTGCGCTGCTGTACAGGTGAGAGTTCATTATCAAAAACTATTAAATTGGCGCCAGTAGTTTCGGCAGCTTCTTTAATTTCTCTAACCTTACCACTGCCAATATAATAGGCCGGATCAATTTTACGGTCATGATAGGTCATTTTTAAAATACTTTCTGCTCCTGCTGTTTCAACTAAAAGCTCCAATTCATTTAGTTCGCCTTCGTTTAAACCAACCAGAACAGCTTTTTCTTCAGTTTCTATTATCTGATACATTTCATTATTTTCATTAATCTCAAATTTATTATTAATATTATCATCTCCTAAGCATAGTTTTTAAAACGAAAGAGAAAAATATTTACTTTTCTTGCTTATCTATTATAACACTTTTTCAAAAAATCTAAAAATATAAAAATCGATTTCGGATTAAATTTAAGTATAAAGAGGGTTTAGGGTAGTAAATGAGAGCTAATACAATTTAAAGATTAATTGTAATGTGAAATTAAACACTTTCGCATTTGAAATAATCATTTTTGCATGGTATTCTATAAGTGTCAGTTAAGTTAATAAGTTAATAATGCTGATGAGACAGCTACTTAACTGTCTGTTATTTAAGCAAATATATTTTTTTATTGTATTTTGTTATAATCTTCACAATAACTTTATAAGTCCAAAAGGAGGATAATAATGAAGATTAAAAATGTTAGTAATGTGGAAGAATTTGACGAAATGATTGCTGAGGTGGAAGCTGCTCAGGCAGAATACGCTCAGTACAGTCAGGAAGAAGTTGATGAAATCTTTAGAAGAGCTTCAATTGCAGCCAATGATCAGCGAATTCAGCTGGCTAAACTTGCTGTTGAAGATACAGAAATGGGAATCGTAGAGGATAAGGTAATTAAAAATCACTTTTCCTCAGAATATATTTATAACAAATACCGTGACGAAAAAACATGTGGTGTATTGGAAGAAGATACTGCTCATGGAATTAAAAGAATTGCAGAGCCGATTGGAATCATTGCCGGTATTGTTCCGGTAACAAATCCAACTTCAACCACTATTTTTAAGTCACTTATTTCTTTAAAAACAAGAAATGCTATTATTTTTTCACCTCATCCAGGTGCAAAAGAATGTACAATTGAGGCAGCAAAAACCATACTGGAAGCTGCAGTAGAGGCAGGAGCACCAGAAAATATTATCGGCTGGATTGACGAGCCTTCGATTGAGTTATCTCAGCATTTAATGCAGCATTCAAAAGTTAGTCTGATTCTGGCTACAGGTGGACCAAGCATGGTTAAAGCAGCCTATTCTTCTGGTAACCCAGCTATCGGTGTTGGAGCAGGTAATACACCGGCAGTAATCGATGAAACTGCTCATCTTAAAATGGCAGTTAGTTCAATTTTAATGAGTAAAACCTTTGACAATGGAGTTATCTGTGCTTCCGAACAATCAGTAACTGTAGTTGATGAAGTTTACGAAAAAGCAAAACTGGAATTTGAAGATCGAGGAGCTTATATTCTAAATGAAGCGGAAAGAAAAAAAGTTTCAGATCTTTTATTAGTAGATGGACATATAAATGGTGAAATAGTTGGGCAGAGTGCTTCTGATATTGCAGCAATGGCAGGAGTTAATGTGCCGGCGAAGACTAAAATTTTAATTGCAGAAGTAGAAGAGGTTGGTAGTGAAGAACCATTTTCTTATGAGAAATTATCACCAACACTTGCCTTATATAAAGCATCTGATTTTAAGGATGCAGTTGAAAATGCAGTTGAATTAGTTAAATTTGGTGGGATTGGTCATACCTCAGTTTTATATACTGATAAAATAAATGATGAGCGTAAAGATTATTTTAGTCATCAGATGAAAACAGGTAGAATATTAATCAATATGCCTTCATCTCAGGGAGCAATTGGTGATATATACAACTTTAAGCTCGAACCATCATTAACCTTAGGTTGTGGATCATGGGGTGGAAATTCAGTCAGTGAAAACGTGGGGGTTAAACATTTAATGAATACAAAAACAACTGCAGCAAGAAAAGAAAATATGCTCTGGTTTAAAGTTCCTGAAAATATATATTTTAAATATGGTGCCTTACCTTCTGCTCTGGCAGAATTAAAAGATAAGAAACGGGCTTTTATTATGACAGATAAGCCGCTGGCAAAAATGGGCTATACTGATCGAGTCACAGATGAACTTGATAAACATGGAGTTGACTATAGAGTTTTTGCTGATGTTGAACCTGATCCAGAGATTTCAATGGTTCGAAAAGCTGTAAAACAGATGGAAAGCTTTAATCCGGACTTAATTATCGCTCTTGGTGGAGGTTCACCGATGGATGCAGCAAAGATTGCCTGGTTATTATATGAACATCCAGAGGCAGAATTCAAAGAATTATCAATGACCTTTATGGATATCAGAAAGAGAATTTATAAATTTCCTGAGCTGGGAAATAAAGCTGAACTGGTTGCTATTCCAACTACTTCCGGTACAGGTTCAGAAGTGACACCTTTTGCGGTAGTCACAGATGATAGTACAGGAGTTAAATATCCAATTGCCGATTATGAGTTAACACCTAATATGGCAATTGTGGATCCAGATTTGGTGCTTTCAATGCCTAAAACTTTAACAGCTCATTCTGGAATAGATGCTTTAGTGCATGCGATTGAGGCTTATGTCTCAGTTTTATCAAGTGAATATACAAAGGGTCTATCCTTAGAAGCAATTAGATTAATCTTTAAATATTTACCAGAATCTTATCACGGTGGAGCCGATGCCAGAAGAGCAAAAGAAAAGATTCATTATGCAGCAACAACTGCCGGTATGGCTTTTGCCAATGCCTTTTTAGGAGTCTGTCACTCAATGGCTCATAAATTAGGATCTGCTTTTCATTTATCACACGGATTAGCAAATGCTTTATTAATTAATAATGTTATTAAATATAATTCCAGTGATAAACCGGTTAAACAGGCTTCTTTTCCCCAGTATAAATATCCGAGAGCCAAGATTAGATATGCTAAAATTGCAGATCACCTTGGACTGGGAGGAAGAACACCTGATGAAAAGGTTGATCTTTTAATAGAAGCTATTAATGAACTAAAGCAAGAATTAGATATTCCTGGGTCAATTAAAGATGCAGGAGTAACTGAAGAACAGTTTAATTCAAAAGTTGATAAAATCTCCGAGTTAGCCTTTGATGATCAGTGTACAGCGGCAAATCCGCGTTATCCATTGATCTCTGAAATCAAAGAGCTATACCAAAAGTCATTTAACGGAGATTTATAATAAATTTGCCCAAATGCTAAAATATACTCTATGCAAAAAGATGCTCTCCCCAGAGCATCTTTTTGTGATTTGTAATATCGCATAAAGTAAATGTTTTTTAAATTTTCATAAAACTTAAGAGTTTTATTTTTAGCAAATTAAATTTAAAGATAGCTATCTATATTATATGAGGGAGGAATTATTGTGGAAGAAATAATTATTTGTGTTGGCAGCAGCTGTCACCTCAAAGGCTCAGAAAAAGTAATAGAAATTTTTAAAGAAGAAATTAAAAAAAATAACTTAGATAATATTAAAATTTCAGGCAGTTTCTGTCAGGGAAACTGTACTGAAGGTGTTAATATAGAGATAAATGGTCATAAAATTGAGGCAGTGAATGAGGAGAATGCAGGCAAAATTTTTAAAAAGCATTTACTGTCTGATCAAAATGAATGAGATTCTAGTTGTTGAGCCTGCAAGCTGTAAAGACTGCTATAAGTGTCTGCGGGAATGTCCAGTAGCAGCAATTGGATTTAAAGACAATCAGGCATTTATCATTGAAGAAAAATGTATTTACTGTGGTAACTGTATTAAAACCTGTCCCCAGGGGGCTAAAAGTGCTTTATTTGAAGATAAGAAATTAGAAGCTTTTTTGGAATCGGATAGTTATTTAATTGCATCTTTAGCTCCATCTTTTGTAGCTGCTTTTCCTGAAGTTGAGCCAGGGCAGTTAATTAGAGCCTTAAAATTAATTGGTTTTGATTATATAGCTGAAACTGCAGAAGCTGCAGCGCGAGTTGTTAAAGAGTTTAAAGCCGAAAGAAAAAAGATGGATAACACTTTAATAACTTCCTGCTGTCCGGCTGTAGTAAATTTAATCGAAAAACACTATCCAGAATTACTGCCACAGCTGGCTTCAGTACTTTCTCCAATGATGCTGCAGACTGCTGAATTAAAAAATAACTTTGAGCGGGCAAGAGTTGTTTTTATCGGTCCCTGCCTGGCTAAAATTGAGGAAAGCAAAAATGAAAAAAGAAGAGATTACAGACCGGATATTGTAATTACCTTTGAACATCTGCGGCTTTTTTTAGAAGAGCAGGGAATCAAAATCTCTGAACTTAAAGAGTCAGAAGTGGAGCTTCCAGCCGCACAGCTGACTGCAGATTATGCTCTTTCTGGAGGAGCTGTTAAAGCTGCAGATCTGCTCAGAGCTGATCCCGGCTGTGGAAACAAAGCTCTGCATTTGAGTGGGCTGGATAATATAATAAATTTTTTAGAGGATTTAAAAAGAGATAAAGATAAAATTAAGGTAGAGCTGGTGGAACTGCTGGCCTGTTCTGGGGGCTGTATTAATGGTCCTGCTATAAATAATGAATTGAGTATTCCTTTAAAAGAACTGGAAGTACATAATTATTTAGCAGCCAATAAAAAAAATAAAATTAAAAAATACAGCCCGGCAAATAATAAAATATCAGTTAAGAGAAAACACAAGAACAAAAAAATGTTATTACCCGAGGTGCCTGAATCAGAAATCAGGAAAATATTATCTGCTATTGCTAAAGAAAGGAAAGAAGATGAAAAAGACTGTGGCGGCTGTGGTTATTCAAGCTGTAGAGAAAAGGCAGCAGCTGTATATCACGGCTTTGCAGAAAAGAAAATGTGTATTCCCTATATGAAATCAAGGGCTGAATCTCTTTCCCAAATTATTGTGGAATCATCACATAATGCAATAATAGTAGTTAATGATCAAATGGAAATTCAGAAAATCAATCCTGTAGCCAGAGATTTATTTGCTCAAAAAAGCAGAAAACTGCAGGGGCTAAAATTAGATAAATTCATTAACAGCAGCAGTTTCCAAAAAGCCTGGGATCTTAATCAGCGTTTAATTCATAAAAAATGTTCTTATAAAAATGGAAGTATTATAGTTGATCAAACAATTTTTGCTCTTAAAGAGCATAAAGTAATAGTTGGTATTTTAACTGATATTAGTAAACAGGAAAAACAGAGGCAGAAGCTGCAGCAAATGAAGAAAGTGGCTGTGGAAAAAACAAATGATGTTGTTAATAAACAGATGCAGACTGTTCAGGAAATAGCCGGACTTTTAGGAGAAACTACTGTGGAAACTAAGGCAGCTTTAACAGAACTTGCAGATCTGCTGCAGGCTGGTGATGATTAATGGGTCTTGTTTTTGAAGAGTTTTATAGATCTATTCCTAAAGCTGGGGAAGAAGTTTGTGGTGATAATGTAGAAATTATAAAAAAAGAAGATAAAACTATTGTTGTTTTATCAGATGGTCTTGGCAGCGGTATTAAGGCAAATATATTATCTACTTTAACTTCGAAAATCGCCTCCGGACTCTTGGATAAAGAATTAGCTTTAAAAGAAATTCTTTCAACTATCCTGGCAACACTCCCTGTCTGTGAAGTTAGAGGAATTGCCTATGCAACTCTGGCTTTTTTAATAATCGATCAGAATCAGGAGCTTCACTTAATTGAAATTGACAGTCCTTCAGCCTTTTTATTTCGAAATAATCAGGTTGAAAAATTAAACTATAATGAATTTGAATTGGAAGGTAAAAAAATTAAAGAGGTGAACTTTAAATTTCAAAAAGAAGATCAGCTGTTTTTAGTTAGTGATGGGGTGACTCATGCTGGTATAGGCGGGCTTTTAAATTTTGGTTTAGGCTGGGATGGAGTCGCTAAGGAAATTGAAAGAACAGTAAAAAGAAATCAAAAAGATTTAAAATACAGCATTAATAAACTGGTTAAAGTTTTTAATGCTTTTTATGGTGATCAGGCTGGTGATGACTTTACTATTATCGGCATGAAATACAGAAAGAAGAGGAAATTAAATATCTGGAGTGGTCCCCCTTTAAAAAAAGATGATGACAGTCTGCTGGCTCAAAAAATTTCTGAGGCAGAGGGCAAAAAAATAATAAGTGGAGGCACAACTGCTCAAATTGCTGCCCGGGAGTTAAATAGAGAATTAGAACCCGGTCTTAAATATTATGACAGGGATATTCCTCCTACCAGTAAAATGAAAGGCTTTGATCTTTTAACAGAAGGCTTATTAACCTTAAATCGGGTGCTTTCTTTACTTAAAAAATACAAACCAGGTCAGATTCCGGTTGATGGTAAAGATGGAGCTTCTCGTTTCACCCGACTTTTACTGGAAAGTGATAGTGTTAAATTTTTTGTAGGACGGGCTGTTAATGAATCACATCAGAGTTTGAATCTGCCTATTAGTTTAGGGATTAGAAGTCAGATAATCAGTCAGATAGCAGAACAACTGCAAAGAATAAAAAAAGATGTTGAAATTGAATGGTTTTAATCAGAGGAGGTGGATTAGATGGCAAAAAACACTTTGAAAATTTGTATAGGAACTCCCTGTCATTTGATGGGAGCAGCTAATTTACTGGAAGCAGTAGAAAATATGGATCATAATCTGCGAAAAAAAATAGAACTAAAAACAAGCCACTGTATTGATAACTGCTGTGATCAGGCTCCGGTTGCTCAATTTAATGGTAAAGTCTATCAGGACCTGAACCCGGAAAAACTACATAAGATTATAATTGAAAATATAAGATAGGAGTTGTCAAAATGAGTAATAATACTATTTCTGAAGTTGTTAAATTAAAAAGGAAATTGTATCTTGAATTATTACGACTTGTTAAATCAGGAAATTTGATAGAAGAAATTTCAAATTTATCAGAAAAAATGATAACTAAGGATAGTCCTCGCTACAGGTGCTGTGAATTTAAAGAAAGAGCTATCTTTGACGAGAGAATAAAGGCTGTGCTGGGTTTTAACATTGCTGATAATAAGGATCAAAGCTTAGAAGAGTTGGCCGCCTCATTACCCAGGCAGCAGAAGAACAGAAAGATAGTCGAAGTAATTGATACTGCCTGTGACAGCTGTCCGATTGATAAATACATAGTTACAGATGCCTGCAGAAATTGTGTTGCCCATAAATGTGTTAATGCCTGTCCGGTAAACGCTATAGTAATTATCCAGAATAAAGCCTATATCGATCAGTCTAAATGTGTAGAGTGTGGTAAATGTGCTCAGGCCTGTTCTTATAACGCTATTTTAGAAAATCAGCGTCCCTGCAGCAGAGCCTGTGAACTTGATGCTATTAGTTCTGACTCAAATCGTCAGGCAAAAATTGATAGAGATAAGTGTGTAAGCTGTGGCAGCTGTATTGAAGCCTGTCCTTTTGGAGCCATTACTGAGACAAGTGATTTAATAAAAGTTGCTCTGGAGCTGTTTTCAGATAAGAGCAAATTAGCTGCTATGCTGGCTCCATCTTTTGTTGGCCAATTTGGTTATCAGCAGAGTGCGGGAAAAGTAAAATATGCCTTAAAAAAACTTGGCTTTGCTGAGGTAAAAGAAGTTGCTGCTGGAGCGGAAATAACAGCTGCTGCAGAAAGTAAAGAACTAGCAGAAAAAATTGAGGCAGATCAAACTTTATTATCTTCCTGCTGTCCGGCTTTTAAAAAAATGGTGGAAAATGACTTTGAAGAGCTTGCTGAACTAATTTCTACTACTGATTCTCCAATGGCTATTACAGCCAGAGAAATCAAAAGTGAAGCTTCTGAATTGCAGACAGTTTTTATTGGTCCCTGTACAGCAAAAAAAGAAGAAGCGCTGGCAGATGAAAATGTTGATTATGTTTTAACATTTGAGGAGTTAACTGCTTTATTTACTGCTTATGATATTAATTTAGCCGAATTAAAAAAAGAAGAAAAAATGAATGATGCTGGAACTTTAGGCAGACAATTTGCTTTTGCAGGTGGTCTGGAATGTTCTCTGCAGGAATTATTAGAAAGTGATTATGAAAGTAAACAGGTAGATGGTTTGGGAAAATTAAAAAAAGAACTTTATTTAATTAAGGCTGAAAAAAATAATTATAACTTTCTAGAAGGTATGGCCTGTGTGGGCGGCTGTATTGGTGGTCCCTCAGCTATGATTAATCAAAACAAAGCAAAAAAAATGGTAGAGGAATTTGCAGAGTCTTATTAACTTTTAATGTTGACACTCTAAATAATTTATAATAGAATTAAATTGAGAATCATTTTCAATCTTTTTAATTATTATTATTTAGCAGAGGAGGAAAATAATTGCTCTATCAGGCAGAGAACTTAAATAAACAATTTGGCAGTGAACAGATTTTAAAAGATATTTCTTTTAAACTGGAAAAAGGAGAAATAGTTACTTTTCTTGGGCCCAGCGGCTGTGGTAAGTCAACACTGCTCAGGATTTTAGCTGGTTTAGAAGCTTATGATAGTGGAAAGCTGATTAATAATGCTTCCCATACTGCTTTTATTTTTCAGGAAGATAGATTACTGCCCTGGCTGAATTTAAGAGATAATATAGAGTTAGTTTTAAAAGATCATCTCAGTAATCAGCAGGAAATTGAAGAAAAAATAGCTGCTGTTCTGGGAGCAGTTAATCTGGCTAAGTACCATCATTATCTGCCAAAAGAGCTTAGTGGTGGGATGAAACAGCGAGCTGCTATTGCTAGAGCTCTAGCAATCGAACCAGAATTACTGCTGATGGATGAGCCTTTTGCTAATCTTGATTTTCCGCTGCGGCTTGATTTAATAAAACTTCTGAGCAAAATTTTTGCTAAAAAAAGAATGGGCGGGATTTTTGTAACTCATGACAGCAGAGAAGCTGTTTTACTGGGAGATAAAATTATGATTATGCAGGATAATCCCGGCCGGATTGAAAGCTCTATTGAAATTACAATTCCAAAAGAAGAAAGATATTTAGAGTCAGAGGAAATCAGTCAGTATAATAAACTTTTAAATCATTATCTCTGCCGAAATATGGGAAAAGAACATATGCATCAGAGCTGTCGCCTGCTTGATAATATGAATTTTAGCTGTGAATCGTTAATTATTGATAAAGAAAAATAGTTTTGTAGATTTTATTTATTTTAATTTTGGGGGTTATAATTATGGAAAGTGGAACTTTAAAAAAGGGTAAATATTTTAGCACAGTTATTTTACTGCTTTTTTTACTTTTAGTTAGTGGTGGAATAGTAAATGCTGCAGCTGAACTTCGCCTCAGTGTTTCTGCCAGCCCATCATCTTTACCTGCTTTTTACCTGCAGGATAATACAGAATCGATCGATCTGGATGTTTCTATTCACCGCAGTCGGAATATAGTCATTTCAAAGTTAATGCAGGGAGAAGTTGACGCTGCACTTTTATCAACAAATGAGGCAGCTAAACTTTATAATCGAGATATAGAAGTTCAGCTGCTTGGAATTCACAACTGGGGACTTTTTTATCTGTTAAGCAGCAAAGAAGAAATTGAAAGTTGGGAAGATTTAAGAGGAGAAAAAATTTATGTACCTGATAAGGGTGGCCCACTCGATATAGTTTTTCAGGAACTGGCTGCAAAAAAAGAGATAGACTTTAAAACTGAGCTTCAGGTTGAGCGAGGAAAAATGAGAGAGGTAGCTCAGCTAATGATTAATGAGATGGCTGAAACAGCAGTAATTAGAGAGCCTTTTGTTTCACAGACTCTATTAAATAATCCTCAGAGCCGAATTGTTTTTGATCTGCAGCAGGAATGGGAAAAAGAATATGATTTTAGAATTGCTCAGTCAGCTTTAGTGGTACGTAAAGATTTTGCAGAAAATAATAAAGAGTTGATAGCCAAATTGGAAGAGCAGTATTTAAATTCTGTAAAAAAACTGGCAGAGGATAATCAGTTAGCTGCTGAACTTGGCTTAAAGTATCTGGAAGTAAAACCAGAAGTAACATTAAAAGCTTATCCTTCTTTAAATTTAGACTATCAAAAGATTGCTGATGTCAAAGAAGAAGTTATTGCATATTTAGAGGTTTTAAAATCTTATAATCCAGAAACAATTGGTGGGAGCTTACCTGATGCAGAATTCTACTTCAGCTATTAAAAAAAATAAAGATAATGATCCTAAAAATAAAAAAGAGTCATTTTATTATACTTTAATTAGTGCCTTTTTGATAATTGCTGGCTGGAAAATAATATCTTTAAACTATAATCCAATTATTCTGCCGGCACCAGAAAAAGCTTTTTTTACAATTTATGAGATGATGCTGACTCAGTCTTTCTGGATTAGTCTCGGTTATTCGTTTTTTCGAATTGTTAGTGGTTATCTGCTGGCAATGATCATTGGTACTGTAATTGGAATTATAATGGGCTTATATCAAAAAGCAGATAAGCTCCTGCGGCCGGTGGTTTCAATGCTGCAGACAGTGCCCAATATTTCCTGGATTTTGCTGGCAATTATCTGGTTTGGTCTTAATTCTAAAATAGTTATTTTTACCATCTTTATTTCTTTAGCACCGATTTTTATAATCAATAGTGCTGAGGGAATAGAAAATACTCCAGCAGAATATCTGGAAATGGCAGCTGTTTATCGATTAAAGCCTTTAACTATATTTAGGAAAATTTATCTTTATTCAATCAAACCATATCTCCGCTCAGCAGCGGTGATAACCAGTGAGCGAGCCTGGAAAATTGGAGCGATGGCTGAACTTTTAAGTCTGGATACAGGTATAGGTGCTGGACTATACTGGGCCCGCAATAATCTGCAGACTGAAAGAATTTTTGCCTGGACAATTGTCCTGATTTTAATGGGCTTTTTAAGTTCTAAGCTGCTTAAATATCTGCTTAAAAATTGATAAAAACTTATAAATGTATTATAATTGAAATGCCGGGATACCGGCATTTTTCTGTTAAATATGCAGGAAATTAATAACTGAAGCTAGAATATGATTAGTTAGTGGAGTGGTTTAGATGAAAAATTATCCTGAAGGCGGAGTTTATCTTTTAAAAATAAAATTAGAAAAGAAAAAAGAAATTAAAGTTGGGGCACTGGGCAAAACAGCTTTTGCTCCCGGCTATTATTTTTATGCAGGAACTGCTCAGCGTAATCTTGAAGCCAGAATTAAGCGTCACTACAGCAGCCAGAAAAAATTTCACTGGCATATTGATTATTTTTTAGCTGAAGCAGAATTAGAAAAAGATTTTGTGTTTAAACTGCCCGGTGAGGGAGAGTGTTTTCTGGCCGAGACTTTAATAAATCAGGGAGGGAAAACTCCTGCTGCTGGTTTTGGGGCCAGCGACTGCAGCTGTGGCAGTCATTTAATCTATTTCCCTTTAAAGACAGGCGAAAAAATTGTAGAAGATTTAATAGATGCTAGAGATTTAAGAGCAGAATTTAGTAATTTTAAAGAATAATAATTTAATCAGAATACAATTAAGTTAATTTAAATAAGGAAGTGGTCTGGTGGAAGATAGTAAAATTCTGAAAAATTTAAATCCGGCTCAAAAAAAAGCAGTTGAACATCATCAGGGTCCGGAACTGGTGCTTGCTGGTGCCGGTAGTGGTAAAACAAGGGTTTTGACCAGAAGAATAGGTTATTTAATCAATCATTATGGGGCCTCTCCCTATAATATTTTAGCTGTAACCTTTACCAATAAAGCGGCAAATGAGATGAAAGAAAGAGTTAAAGATATGGTTGGAGGAGTAAATCGCAGCCTCTGGGTCAGTACCTTTCATTCTTTTTGTGTGCGCATTCTGCGTCGAGAAGCGGAAAAATTGGGATATAATAAAAACTTTGTTATTTTTGACAGTCTTGATCAGCGGAAACTGGTAAAGGAAGTTTTAAAATCAAAAAATCTTGACCCCAAAAAAACAAAACCGAGATCAGTTTTAAATAAAATTTCGAATGCTAAAAATGAATTAAAAACTCCGGAGCAGATGAGTGCAATTTCTGGCAGCTTCTTTGATCAGACTGCTGCTGAGATTTATGAGGAATATCAAAAAAGACTTAAGGAAAATAATGCAATGGATTTTGATGATTTAATTCAGCAGACTGTAATACTTTTTGAAGAATTCCCACTGGTTTTAGAACACTATCAGGAGCGTTTTAAATATATTCTGGTAGATGAGTATCAGGATGTCAATCACGCTCAGTATCAGCTGGTAAACTTACTGGCAGAGCGCTACCGTAATGTCTGTGTTGTCGGTGACCCGGATCAGGGAATTTATGGTTTTAGAGGTGCAGATATTCGCAATATCTTAAATTTTGAAGATGATTATCCTGATGTGAAGACAATTCGCCTGGAGCAGAATTATCGTTCAAAGGGCAATATTTTAGAAGCGGCTCAGGCAGTAATTCAAAATAATACTTCCCGCAAAGAAAAAGAACTCTGGACCGATCAGGGAGAGGGTCCTAAACTTGAATTATATGAAGCAAAGGATGAAAAAGAAGAGGCTGATTTTGTCTGTCGGACAGCTAAAGAGCTGACAGAAAAAAATGAATTAACAGAAGCTGAATTAACTTATGATGATCTGGCTGTTTTATACAGGACGAATTCACAGTCACGGGCTTTTGAAGATATGCTGATGAAATATGGTATTCCCTATCAGATTGTTGGGGGAGTCCGTTTTTATGAGCGGAAAGAAATCAAAGATATTATGGCTTATCTGCGGCTGATTTATAATCCGGCTGATGATATCAGTTTTTTAAGGATAATAAATCGTCCAAAAAGAGGAATTGGAGCCGGTACACTGGGGAAAGTACAGGATTTTGCTGAAGCAGAAGGCTTAAATTTATATGAAGCTGCTTTAAAATCTAAAGCCAATCCGGCCCTAAGCGGCACCTATGCTAAAAGAGTACTTCATTTTACAGAGATTATTGAAGAACTGAGAGCTGAGCAGGAAGAGGTTGCTCTGGCAAGGTTGACCGAAAAGCTTTTAGATAAAAGTGGTTACCGCCATAATTTAGAGGAAGAGAAAACAGCTGAAGCAGAAAATAGACTGGAAAATATAGAAGAGTTATTTTCTGTAATTAACGAGTATATGAAAAACAGTGATAATAATACGCTGGCCGGGTTTTTAGAGGAAGTTACTCTGATGGCAGATATTGATTCAATGGATGAAGAACAGAGTGTTTTAACTCTGATGACAATTCATTCTGCTAAAGGACTGGAATTTCCAGTAGTCTTTTTAGTTGGGATGGAAGATGGGATTTTTCCTCATTCTAATTCGATGTTTGAGCAGAAAGGGATGGAAGAAGAAAGACGCCTCTGTTATGTAGGAATGACCAGAGCCGAAGAAAGATTATATTTAAGTAGAGCGCAGGTCAGACTTCGTTTTGGAGAAAGAAAGATGAATCCTCCTTCTCAATTTATAGAAGAGATTCCGAAAGAACTGCTGGCTGGAGCAGAAGATACTCGTTCTGCAATGGCGAAAGAGGAAGATTTTATTCACAGTGATAATTCTGGAACTAATTATGCTATTGGTCAAAAGATTGTTCATCCCCGCTGGGGGATTGGAACAATTCTTTCTATCAGAGGAGATGATAATCCAGAATTGAAGATCGCCTTTGAGGGAGGAAAGACAAGGAATTTACTGGCAGAATATGCTCCAATACAGAAAGTATAGGCAGGTGTTAGGATGACAAAATTAACTAAAGAAAAAGCAGAAAAGACAATTAAGGCTTTAAAAGAAAAAATAAGAGAACATGAATATAAATATTTTGTACTGGATGATCCTTCAATATCAGATGCTGAATTTGATCAATTGATGCAGCGATTAATTAAATTAGAAGCTGATTTTCCGGAGCTGATAACTGAAAATTCCCCTACTCAGAGAGTTGGAGGGGAAGTTTTGGATGAATTTAAAAAAGTGGAGCATTCTTCTACAATGCTCAGTCTGGATAACGCTTTTAGCGCCGAAGATTTAAAGGATTTTGATCAAAGAGTTCAAAAAAAGCTTGATGGAGAAGATTATCAGTATGTTGTAGAACATAAAATTGATGGTCTTTCGGCAGTGATGCGTTATCAGAATGGAAGTTTTGAACTGGGAGCTACCAGGGGTAATGGAGAAGTTGGCGAGGATATTACTAAAAACATGAAAACTATCCGCTCTCTCCCCTTAAAGATTGAAGAAGAAGCTGAATTGGAGCTTAGAGGAGAGATTTATCTTCCCAAAAGTGAATTCCAGCGTCTAAATGAAAAAAGACTGGAAAATGATGAATCTCCTTTTGCGAATCCTCGTAATGCAGCTGCTGGATCAGTTAGACAGTTAGACAGCAAAATTGCAGCAGAGCGCAGTTTATCTATTTTAATCTATGATCTTATTTCACATTCAGCCAGAGATTTTGAAACTCATCTTGAAGTTTTTTCCTATTTAAAGGAGCTGGGTTTTAAAGTTAACTGGCATCAGTCTGCTGCAGATATAGAAGCTGTAATTGAAATCTGTGAGCAGTGGCAGGAGGAAAGAGAAAATCTTGATTTTGAAATTGATGGACTGGTTATAAAAATTAATAATTTAACTTTAAGAGAAAAACTGGGCTCAACAGCCAGATCACCCCGCTGGGCAATTGCTTATAAATTTCCGGCTCAGCAGAAAACAACTAAAATCAAGGATATAGAAATTTCTCTCGGGCGTACAGGAGCACTGACCCCAACTGCTGTCTTAGAGCCAGTTGAACTTGCCGGCTCAACTGTCAGTAGAGCAACTCTACACAATGAGGATGAAATAAAGAGAAAAGATATCCGGATTGGTGATACTGTGCTGGTGCAGAAGGCAGGAGATGTGATACCAGAGGTTGTAAAAGTGATTAAAGATGAGCGTGATGGCTCCGAAAAAGAATTTAAGATGCCCAATCACTGTCCTGTCTGTGGTGGTGAGGTAATCAGAGCTGAAGGAGAAGCAGTCAGCCGCTGTACTAATATCAGCTGCCCGGCTCAGCGGAAGGAGTCTATTCTGCATTTTGTTTCCAGAGATGCGATGAATATTGAAGGGATAGGACCGGCTCTAATTGAACAGCTGCTGGATAATAATTTAATTGAAGATTATGCTGACTTATATTTTCTTAAACAAAGCCATCTTAAAAATTTAGAAAGAATGGGTGAAAAGTCTTCTCAGAATGTAATTGAGGCGATTGAAGCAAGTAAGCAGCGAGAATTTTTTAGAGTTCTTTATGCTCTCGGAATCAGGCATGTTGGGATTGGAGCAGCTAGAATTTTAGCTGCAAATTTTGCTTCGATAGAGGAAATTCAAAATGCTTCAGCTGCAGAATTGGAAGTAATTGACGAAATTGGTCCTGTGATTGCCGAAAGCATTGTTGGTTTTTTTAAGGAAAGGCAGAATCGGGATCTTTTAAGCCGCTTAAAACAGGCGGGGATTAGACTGGAAAGAGAAGCCAATCAGGCAGAAAAGTTTTTAGATGGTTTAAAATTTGTTTTTACAGGTTCACTCAATAATTTTACTCGCTCTGAGGTCAAAGATCTGGTCGAAAAGGCTGGTGGAAGAGCTGTTTCTGCTGTTAGTTCCAAAACTGATTATCTGGTAATTGGAGATAATCCAGGTTCTAAATATGATAAAGCTCAGGAGCTGGGAATAGATATTTTAAGTGAAGCTGATTTTAAAGAGATGATTGAGCAAAAGAAATTATCCTAAAGTGAGGAGGGAATTTAAATGATTGATAAAAAAGATGTTGAATATGCAGCTGGTCTGGCACAGCTTAAACTTGATGAAGAAGAAAAGGAAAAGTATACAGAGCAGATCGGTGAAATTTTAGATTATGTCGATAAGCTGAGTGAACTGGATACAGATGATGTTGTACCAACAGCATATACTGTGCCCATGAAAAATGTTCTGCGTAAAGATGAGGTTAAAGAATCTTTAGCACGCGAAAAATCACTGGCAAATGCACCTGATGAAAAAGATGGACAGTTTAGAGCACCAAAAATTATGTCTGACTAAGCAGCTAAGGAGGTAAGATAATAAAATGAATATTTTTGATCTAACAATACATGAATTAAAAGAGAAAATTGCTGTCGGAGAATTGACTCCTGCAGAAATTCAAAAAGCTTATAAAGCTCGAATCAATGAGGTAGATGATAAAGTTAGAGCTTATATTACACTAACTGATGAGCTGGCAGATGAAGAGCTTAAAGAATATGAAAATAAAAAAGATGGACTGCTGGCTGGAATTCCAATTGCAGTCAAAGATAATATGTCAACAGATGGAATTAAAACCAGCTGTGGTTCTAAGATGCTGGAAAATTACAAGCCGCCCTATAATGCGACAGTAGTTGAAAAGTTAAATGAAGCCGGGGCAGTTATTATGGGTAAAACCAATATGGATGAGTTTGCTATGGGTTCTTCCACAGAAAACTCCGCCTTTTTTAACACTCACAATCCCTGGAATTTAAACCATGCTCCCGGTGGCTCCAGTGGTGGTTCAGCCGCAGCAGTTGCAGCAGGAGAGTGTGCAGCAGCTCTTGGTTCTGATACAGGTGGTTCAATCAGACAGCCTGCATCTTATTCTGGTGTAGTTGGTTTAAAACCTACTTATGGAATGGTTTCTCGTTATGGTCTGGTAGCCTTTGCATCTTCTTTAGATCAGATTGGTCCGATTACTAAAGATGTAGAAGACAGTGCACTGATGATGAATGTAATAGCCGGTCATGATCCCAAAGATTCAACTTCTATTGAGGGTAAAAAGGAAGATTACACTGATTATCTAAAAGAAGATGTCAGCGGGATGAAGATTGGTATTCCTGAAGAATATTTTAACTTAGATTTTGACAAAGAAGTTAAAGAAAGTGTACTGGCGGCAGTAGATAAGCTCAAAGAAGCGGGAGCTGAAGTAGAAACAGTACATATGACTGATGCCTCTTATGCTTTAGCAGCCTATTATGTAATTGCTCCTGCAGAAGCAAGCTCCAATCTGGCCCGTTATGATGGGGTTCGTTATGGACTGCGCAGTGAGCACGCTTCTGATATCAGTGAGATGTTTACCAATACCCGGCATGAGGGTTTTGGGGATGAGGTTAAAAGAAGAATTATGATTGGTACCTATGCTTTAAGCTCAGGTTATTATGATGCCTATTATCTTAAAGCACAGAAGGTTAGAACTCTAATTAAAGATGATTTTGATCGGATTTTTAATGATTTTGATCTGATTATAACTCCAACAGCTCCCACAACGGCAATTGAGCTGGGATCAAAAAGTGATCCTTTAGAAATGTATTATACTGATATTTTTACAGTACCAATAAATATCGCCGGTGTACCAGCAATGTCTGTACCCTGTGGTTTTGACAGTAATCAGATGCCAATTGGTCTGCAGTTAATCGGACCTCATTTTGGTGAAGGCAAGATTATTCAGGCAGCTTATACTTTAGAAAAAATATTAAATATCAAAGATCAGAGAGCAGAATTATAAATATTTGAGAGAGGTGAGAAAATGTCCACTAAATACGAAACAGTAATTGGACTTGAAGTCCATGTACAGCTTAACACAGAGTCTAAAATTTTCTGTGGCTGTAGTACAGAATTTGGAAAAGAGCCAAATGAAAATACCTGTCCGGTCTGTCTGGGATTACCCGGAACTTTACCGGTTTTAAATAAAAAAGTAGTTGATTATGCGATTATGGCAGGACTGGCTTTAAACTGTGATATCGCTGAATACTCTAAATTTGACCGCAAAAATTATTTTTATCCTGATTTACCCAAAGCCTATCAGATTTCTCAGTTTGATCTGCCTGTAGCAGAACACGGCAAGATTGAAATTGAAACTGACGAGGGGATCTTTAATATTGGAGTGACCAGAGTTCACTTAGAAGAAGATGCGGGTAAATTAATTCACGAAGGTAGTATTGATAAATCTGAGGGTAGTCTGGTAGATTATAATCGGACGGGAGTACCTCTAATTGAAATTGTCAGTGAACCTGATATGAGGACACCAGCTCAGGCAAAAGCATATTTAACTGAGCTGAAGCTGATCATGGAATATCTTGATATTTCTGACTGCAACATGGAAGAAGGTTCACTCCGCTGTGATGCTAATGTTTCTTTACGTCCTGTGGGCCAGGAAGAATTTGGTACCAGAGCAGAACTTAAAAATATGAACTCTTTTAGTGCAGTAGAAAAAGGTTTAGAATATGAGGTTAAAAGACAGCGTCAAATCCTCGAAGAAGGAGGAGAGGTTGTTCAGGAAACCAGAACCTGGGATGAATCTTTAAATAAGACAATTTCCATGCGCGGTAAAGAAGCGGCTCATGATTACCGCTATTTTCCAGAACCTGATTTAGTTCCCTTAGAAATAGATGAAGCCTGGAGGGAAGAAATACGCCAGGAAATTCCGGAGCTGCCAAGAGAAAAATATAAGCGCTTTATAGCTGAGTTAGGTCTGCCAGAATATGATGCAGGAGTTTTAACTGGTGATAAAGATCTGGCAGTTTTCTTCGAAGAAGTACTTTCAGATTATGATGATCCTAAAAATTTAAGTAACTGGATGATGGGGGAATTTTTGAGATTATTAAATGAAAATAATCAGGCTCCCTTTGAATCTGGAGTCAGTCCGATCAATCTGGCGAAAATGCTGAAAATGATTGACCAGGATATCATCAGTGGTAAAATTGCTAAAGAAGTCTTTGAAAAAATGTACAATAGTGGTAATGATCCAGAAACTATTGTTGAAGAAGAAGGCTTAAAGCAGATCAGTGATGAAGACCAATTAGAAAACATTGTGGATGGAATCATTGAAGACAATCCTGATGCAGTAGAAGATGTACAGAATGGTAAAGATAGAGCAATTGGATTTTTAGTAGGTCAGGTAATGAAAGAAACAAGAGGAAAAGCCAATCCTGGGCTGGTAAATCAAATGCTCAGAGATAAATTAATGGACTAACTAGAATTTAGTCAGGATTTATATTTTCAAAGAGCTGGCTGCCGGGGCTTTAAAACTCTGACAGCCAGCAAAATTATTAGAAGCTGAATTAAAACCACTTTAAAGGGTGATTTTTTTGAAAATTAAAACTATAAAAGATAAAATACAGAATAGAATACCCGGTCCGACCAGAATTCAGCATTATTTTTCAGTTTTAATTCCTCTAATAGAAATAGAAGGGAAAACACATTTGATCTATGAGCTGCGTTCAAAAGATCTTTCTACTCAGCCAGGAGAGGTATCTTTTCCGGGAGGCAGAATTGAGCGGGGAGAAGAATTTTCACAGGCTGCAGTTAGAGAATGCAGTGAAGAATTATTAATTCCAGAGCAAAAAATTGAACTTTTAGGAGAAGCTGATTATTTAATCACTCCCTTTAACTTTATTATTTATGCTTTTGTCGGTAAAATCAAGGTTAAGTCAATTGAGGAAATCAAAGTTAATAATTATGAAGTTGAAGAAATCTTTACAGTTCCACTGGAATTTTTTTTAAAGCATCAAGTTGAAAAATATGCAGCTGTTTTAAAAAGTGAATTTGATCAGGATTTTCCCTACCATCTATTACCACAGGGTGAGAAATATAATCCACGCCAGGGAGATTATCAAATTTATTTTTACCGCTATCAGGGCCGAGTTATCTGGGGAATTACAGCGGAAATCACTAAAGCTTTTATTGATATTTTAAAACATTAGTTTATTTTATGTATTGCAGGAATAAAGTGAGCTGTCTTGAATAATATACTTAAGTGGTAATTAATATTATTAGAGATAAAGGGGTTGGATAAAATGAATCAGTTAATTTTTGCAGGCAGCTGGTCACCATATCTTGTTGGCAGCTTAATAGGTGTTTTGAGCTGGCTTTCTTTTATAATTTCGAAAAAGCCCTTAGGGACTTCCACTTCCTATGCCCGGGCTTCTGCTAGATTGGGAGCTATCTTTGTTGGTGATTCTATTTATGATTGGAAATATTATCAGAAGTATAAGCCTGAACTTGAATGGCAGTCGATGCTGGTAATTGGAATTGTGATCGGAAGTTTTATTTCAGCAGTTCTTTCCGGACAGTTTCAGCTCTCTTTTCTACCTCTGACTGAATTTGAATCAATTTTAAATCAAAATGTAATCGGCAGGATATTTTCTGCTTTTACTGGTGGAATTTTGCTCGGTTTTGGAGCTCGACTGGCAGGTGGCTGTACAAGTGGTCATGGTATAAGTGGAGCTTTTCAGCTGAGTATTGCCAGCTGGATTAGTCTGATCTCCTTTTTTGTTGGTGGAGCTGTAACTGCATTTCTAATTCTTTAATTGGGGCAGGTGAATATAAATGGAAAATAAAGCTAGATTACTCAAGGGTCTGAGCACTGGAATTATTTTTGGATTTCTGCTCCACCGCGGTGGAGTGACAGATTATAATGTGCTGGTTGGTCAGCTTCTTTTAGAGGATTTTACTGTGGCTAAGATAATTTTAACAGCGATAGTTGTAGGGATGTTCGGTGTTCATTTTTTAAGTGATAGAAATATTATTGAGCTTAACCCAAAATCCGGTTCCCTGCGGCGGACGCTTACAGGGGGATTGATTTTTGGTGTGGGTTTTGCTCTCCTTGGTTATTGTCCGGGAACTATTGCTGGAGCTATCGGTCGGGGAAGTGTAGATGCTCTGCTGCCTGGACTTTTAGGAATTTTTAGCGGCTCATTTTTCTTTGCTGCTTTTTATGAGAAATATAGTGATTCAATAGATAAGAAAGAATTTAAGTTTAAAACACTGCCTGAGCTTTTTAAGGTCAATCACTGGCTGGTTATTCTTCCTGTATCAGTGGGGATAATTTTATTTTTGCTCTTAGTGGAAAGCATAGGTTTTTAAAATGAATTTTGATATTGCCTTAACCTTAATAATTCTGCTAACTACAATAATATTATTTATAACTGAGGCCTTTCGGGTAGATATCACTGCAATACTTGTCATGTTAACTCTGGGCTGGACTGGACTTATTAGTCCGGCTGAGGCTTTTTCAGGTCTTTCCAGTAATGCTGTGATTGCTATAATTGCAATTATGATTATAGGTTATGGAATGGAGCAGTCTGGAGTGATGCAGAAGCTAACAAAGCCACTCTTGGTAGTTGCCGGTAAAGAAGAAAAAAGACTGATTGTTATTCTTTCTCTTGCTGCCGGGGCTATTTCTGGCTTGATGCAGAATATTGGTGTAATAGCCTTATTTTTACCTGTTGTCAGGAAAATGACTGGTAAGTTGAATTTATCTTTAAGAAAAGTATTGATGCCGGTTGGTTTTGCTGTAATACTTGGCGGGAATCTGACTATGGTTGGAGCTGGTAACCTAATTATTCTTAATGATCTTTTAATTCAGCAGAATGCAGAGCCATTTAATCTTTTTGCTGTATTTCCAATTGGTCTTGCAGTTTTATTAATTGGAATTGGCTATTTTTACTTTTTTGGCAGCAGGCTGCTGCCTTCAACTGAAAAAAAGGAAGAAGGTTTTTTTGAAAGACAAAAGAGATTGATTGAAAATTGGGATCTGTCAACTAAAACTCATAATTATATAATATCCGAAGAGTCTGAGCTTTTAAATAAAACTCTCGAAGAATCAAATTTATGGTCAGATTATCACCTTTACCTTCTTGCCTTAAAAGAAAATAATGATATCTCATATGCTCCCTGGCGCTTTAGCAGATTTGCTGCCGGTCAGGAAATGATTATTATGGGACAAGAAGCTGATCTGCATAGTTTTGCAGAAGATTATGATTTAATCCCGGAAGAAGAATGCGATTACTGCTTAAATCATCGCGAATTGGAAGATGCTGCTTTTGCTGAGTTAATGATTCCACCTCGTTCAGATCTGGATGGAAAATCTATTAGAGAAATTGCAGTCAGAAAAAATTATTTTGTTAATCCTATTTATTTAGTTAGAGGAGAAAAAGAAATTGGAGATGATTTTTCTGATGTTACTTTAAGACCGGGGGATATACTGGTCGTCTATGGAACCAATCAGAATATAAGACATTTAAAGGCTGCAAATGAACTTGTTTTGCTGACTCATCTTCCAAGTGAAGATGCTGAGAACAATAAACCATTTTTTGCAATTGGATCATTTTTACTATCAATTTTATTGATAATTTTAGGCTTTAATTTAGGACTGGCTTTTTTCACTGGGGCATTTTTTATAGTTTTATCTGGAATCGTAAAACCGAATCAGATTTATCAGGCAGTTGATTGGAAGACTGTCTTTCTGCTGACAGGTTTAATTCCTCTGGGGATTGCGATGGAAAATACAGGTGCAGCTCAGTATCTGGCTGATTTAATGATTATGCCTTTAAAGGATGGTCCGGTCTTTTTAATACTTTTAGTGGTTTCACTGCTAGCAAGTATTTTTACTTTATTTATGTCAAATGTTGCGGCTACAGTTGTGCTGGTTCCCCTGGTAATGATAATTGGCAATCAGATTGGAGTTTCAGCGCGCGGACTTGCTCTGCTGGCTGCAGTTTCAGCTTCTAATTCATTTATCCTGCCGACTCATCAGGTTAATGCTTTCTTTATGTCAGCTGGAGATTACAAGAGCAGAGATTATCTGAAAGCTGGAGGCTTTTTATCATTGTTTTATATTTTTATTGCAAGTTTAATGGTTTATCTATTTTATATTTAAAGCTAATTGATATTCAAACTACTAAATTGGAGTGATAACTAATGTTATTTGAAAAAATAAAGTCAGCTGGACTTGCTCATATTTCATATCTGATAGGTGATAAAAATGAGGCTGTGGTGATTGATCCCAGGAGAGATATCGATATTTATTTAGAAAAAGCTGTTGAAGCAGGTTATAAAATTACTAAGATTTTTGAAACCCACCGGAATGAAGATTATATCATTGGGTCAACTGAGTTGAAAGCCAAAACCGGGGCTCAAATCTGGCATGCAGATCAGATGCTCGATTATCAGTATGGAGAGCCTGTGCAGGATGGACAGGTATTTAAAGTTGGAAATTTAAAAATTGAAGCGATGCAGACTCCTGGTCATACACCGGGCTCGATGAGCTATGTTCTTTATGGTTATGAAGGAGAGCCCTGGATGGTCTTTACCGGAGATGCCATTTTTGCTGGTGATGTAGGTCGAATAGACTTTTTGGGTGAGGAAAATTTAGAAAAGACCGGAAGCTGGCTCTATGATTCCATTTTCAATAAGATTCTGCCCCTTGGTGATGAGGTAATTCTCTGTCCTGCTCATGGTGCGGGCTCAGTCTGTGCTTCAGCTATTGCTGAAAGAGAATGGACAACTGTTGGTATCGAAAGGAAGTTGAATCCTAAACTGCAGGTTGAAAACAAGGAAGAATTTATTGAACTGGTGGCTGAGATGCTGGAATATCCTCCCTATTTTAAAAATATGGAAGAATCAAATTTAACTGGTTCAGAACTTTTGGCTCATTATCAGCAGCCTGCTGCTCTTTCAGCTGCTGAATTTGCTGAGGCTATGGAAGCTGAAGATACTTATATAATAGATCTGAGAATGGAAGTTAGTTATGCATCTGCTCATCTGCCGGGATCAATTTCTATACCCCTGCAGAATCTGCCAAGCTATGTTGGCTGGTTTATTCCAGTTGGGGCTAAAATTCTGCTGGTAACTGAAGGTGAGTATCCTGCCGAAGCAATCAAGCATTTATACAGAACTGGTTATGATAATATTCTTGGTTATTTAAAAGGTGGTCTTATTAACTGGCACATGGCTGGTAAAAAAAGTGAGGCAATTGAAACAGTTACTGTTGATCAGCTCTGTACAATGCTGGATACTGAGCCGGAGGATCGCTTTATTCTTGATATTCGTCCAGAAGCTGAGCGAGAAGAGGAAGGTGAGATTCAGGAGGCAGAGGCTATCCATTTAACTCAACTGCCTGAACATTATGCAGAGCTGCCTCAAGATAAACCTTTATATATCTTCTGTGGTAGTGGTTTGAGATCGATGACTGCAGCAAGTTTACTAGAAAATGAAGGTTTTACTAATCAGAGGGTAGTTTTAGGTGGTTTAATCGCCTGGAATTCAACCAGCTGTCCTATTGTTTAATAAAGAAATTATCAAAAAAAGGTGGCTTTTTGGGCCACCTTTAAACTTAAATCTGAGCATATTTATCAAAAACTTTGTTAAAAATTTCTTAAATAACTTGACTTTTTACTAACTATATCGTATTATTTAGATAAGGTCAGATAAATGGGGGTAAGAAAATGCCTTTTTTTACAAATGAAAAAGCATCAGAAGTATTAGAAGAAAATTCAAAAATTTTAGAGGCCGAAGCTTCTCTCCTAAAGGCACTTGCTCATCCTATTCGCTTAGCAATTGTTAAAGGGTTGATGAATGAAGAAGGGTGCAATGTCTCTGAGATGCAGAACTGCTTAAAAATACCGCAGTCTACACTTTCTCAGCATTTAGCTAAGTTAAGAGAGGCAGATATTTTAAGTAGTGAGCGTAATGGTCTGGAAAGAAATTATTATGTTGTTGCTGAGCAGGCAAAAAAGATTATCAAAGTTCTTAGTGATTTAAAATTAAATACATAAAATGTACTTAAAAAGGAGCCCCAATTTGGGGCTCCTTTGATTTTAGCCTTCGGATCTTTTTGATTCTGCCATTTTTTCAAATATTCTTTTAAACTTAAGCCGCAGCCAGATAGAAGCAGGTAAAATACTGGCTGCTTCTGAGATTGGGAAAGCAAACCAGAGGTATTCCAGACCAAAGTATTTTCCCAGTAAATACATAACCGGCAGCAGTACTACAATCTGCCTTAAAAACGAGAAAATAAGACTGGGAAAACCATTACCAAGTGCCTGAAAAGTAGTTGAAATAATTATTGCTGGCCCGATAACAGGAAAGGCAATACTTATTTTTTTAAGAGCGTCTGTTCCAATTTTTAGCAGTTCTGGATCACTGTTAAACATTTTAATTAATAATTCTGGTACAGTCTGAAAAATAATAAAACCTGTAGTTGTAAAAATAATAGCAACTAAAAGTGCTGATTTAAAGGTTTTTTTCATCCGGTCAGGATTATTATGGCCGTAATTATAACCCATGATCGGCATATATCCCTGATTGAGACCAAAAACAGGCATAAAAATAAAAGACTGCAGCCTAAAATAAATACCAGCAGCCGCAATTGCAGTACTGCCAAAACCGGCAAGAATTATATTCATCCCGCCCAGCATAAAACTTGCCAGAAACTGCATTACCATTGCTGGAAAACCTACCACATAAATATCTCTAATTATTTGGAAGTTAAAAGAAAAGTCTTTTAAAGAAATCTGCAGTTCATTTTTTTTGCTGAAAAGCAGAATATAAACTAAAAAGCCGCCACTAATAATTCTGGCTGCAACTGTTGCCACTGCAGCTCCAGCGATTCCCATTTCAGGAAAAATCCAGAGACCAAATATTAAAAAAGGATCGAGAATGATATTTAAAATTGATCCAATCAGCATGGCCACCATTGGGGTAAAGGTATTACCTTCTCCCCGCAGTATATTATTGCTGATCATTGGGAAAAACATGGCAATTGAACCAATCAGAATAATTCTGATATATTCACTTCCCATTTTTATTAAATTTGTTTCACTGGTAAATAACTTAAGTATCTGATCAGAAAAGAAAAATCCGAAAATAGCAACTATAACTCCATAAAAGATGGAGAGTATGATACTGTGTTCGGCAGCATTAACTGCAGCCGGATTATTATTTTCTCCGAGTCGTCTGGAAATCAGAGAGCTGGCTCCAACTCCTGTTCCGACTCCGATTCCAATCAAAATAATCTGGATCGGAAAAGCCAGAGATAAAGCTGAAAGAGCATCAGTGCTGATTCTCCCAACATAGATGCTGTCAACCACATTATATAAAGCCTGAATCGCCATCGCAATAATTGATGGTACAGAGAGCCTCATTAAAAGTGGAATTATTGCTTCTGTACCCAATCGTTCAGAACTGTTTTTCATTTATTAAGATCCCCCAGTTTCATTTAGAGTTAATTTTGTAAATCAAAAAATTATTTAAAATAAGTTGTTAAATAAGAAATTAACGGTATGCTGAGGGCAGCCATCAGCGTAGATAGAAAAAGACTCTCAGCTGCAAAAACATAATTACCCTCATATCTTTCAGCAAAGATAACTCCATTGGCAGCTGCCGGCATTGCTATCTGTAAAACTAGAATAGTTCTAATCGGATCACTGATATTAAAATTGTTTAAGACTATTAAGGCAGCAGCAGGAATTATTAGGAGTTTCAAAGTAGAATAGGTAATAATATTTAAGTCCTTAAAAATTCCAGAAATCTTAATTTGAGCCAGGCCACTACCGATAACCAGCATTGATAGAGGGAAAGTTGCTTCTGCCAGCATATTTAGAGCAGTCATAATTGAAGTTGGGAGTTTGATACCTGTTAACATTAAGAATAGACCAATAATTATTGCAATTACTCCATTATTAAAGATGTTTCGCAAGTTGACTTTTTTATTCATATTATTTTGTAAAAAGAGGTTGATTCCATAAGTCCATAGAAAAATATGAAAAACAACAACTCCAATCGAACCAAAGAAAATACCGTTTTCAGGAAAGAGAACATCGATAACCGGCAGTCCCATATAACCAACATTACCAAAAATAAGGAAAAATTGAAGTATAATTTTTTTATCTTTTGAAATTGGAAATAACTTAGAAACTAATGCAGCCAGGATTATCAGAATCAGATAAAAGGCAATCCAGTATAAAAATAAATCTGTAAAATCCCCCAGAATTTTAGCAGTTATATTAATCTGTAAAGAAGAAATTAGCATAGCAGGGAGGATTAAATCTAAAAGAATCTTTGAAATAGCACCGGTTTCTTTTTTATCTAAATGTTTGCTGCGCCTGAGAAAATAACCGACAGCAATTAGTAGAAATAATGATATGATTTGAGTTATTACAATTTGAAAATTCAAAGAACTGCCTCCTTAGCTAGCAGATTTGATTCAGAAAATCATTTTAAAGCAGAGTAAAATATATTTATAAATTATAAGTATTCTATCAAATAATTCTACCACAGAAGCTCCAGCCTGTAAAGCTGGCTTGATAAGCGGCAGTTTTTTGTGATAGACTTGATATGTATGAGATTGCAATTTAAGAATTATAATAATTATAGAGGAGTGCCAATTTTGAAAAAAGGTGAGATTAAAACTTTTAAAATAGAGGATTTAGCCCATGGTGGGGATGGAGTGGCCAGAGCCGAAAACGGAATGGCTGTTTTTATTTCTCTGACCTTACCTGGGGATCTGGTAAAAGCAAAAATCACTAAAATTAAAAAAGATTATGCCTTTGCTGAGTTGATAGAAGTCATAGAAGCAGGAGATGGCAGAATAAAAGCCCCCTGTCCGGTATATAATGAATGTGGTGGCTGTCAGCTGCAGCATATAAATTATCAAAAGGAACTGCAATTTAAACAGAATAATATTAAACAGCTGCTCAATCGGATAGCAGATATTGAAGATTTTAAATTAAAAGATGTACTGGCTGCAGATGATGATTTTCGCTACCGCAATAAAGCTCAATTCCCGCTGAAATTAGATGAGGATGCTCAGATAACTGCCGGCTTTTATAAAAGGGGAAGCCATGATATTGTTCCCAACCATAACTGTCTGATTCAGCATCCTTTAATCAACAGGATTTTAAGAATCACTCTGGAAGAATTAAATAAATTTCAGCTGAGCGTCTATAATGAAAAGACTCTGCAGGGATTACTGCGGCACCTGGTGATTAGAGTTGGCAGCTGTACCAATCAGGCTCTACTGGTAATGGTCACAAATGGTGATGATTTTATTGATAAAAATTTAATTGCCCGAACTCTGATGCGTAAAATTCCAGAGCTAAAGGGTGTGGTACAAAATATTAATTCTGAAAATACAAATGTTATTTTTGGTAAAAAAGATATACTTTTAGCAGGAGAAAATAAAATTACCGAATATATTGGAAAAACCGCTTATTTAATTTCTGCCAGATCATTTTTTCAGGTGAATACTATGCAGGCTCAAAAATTATATGATACTGCAGCAGATTATCTGGGGAATGACAGCAGCGCCAGAATAATCGATGCTTTTTCTGGCACAGGCAGTATTGCGCTTTATCTGGCAGATCAGGCAGAAAAAATATATGCAGTTGAATCTTTAAAATCTGCAGTTAAAGATGCTAAAGCCAATGCTGAGTCAAATAATATAAAAAATGTTGATTTTGAGCTGGGGCTGGTGGAAGATAAGCTGCCGGAAATATTAGAAAAAGATCTGATTGATGCAATTATTTTTGATCCGCCGCGGAAGGGACTTGATGAAAAAACTGTCCAACTGCTGCTTGCAAAAGAGATTGAAAAAATAATCTATATTTCCTGTAATCCAGCTACACAGGCCAGAGATTTAAAAAGTTTAAAAGAAAAATACAGGCTGCTTGAAATTCAACCGGTTGATCTTTTTCCGCAGACCTATCATATAGAGTCTGTAGCTTTATTAGAGTTAAAAAATTAAAATTAGAACATTATAACTGCTCGAATTAACTCTAAGCTCTATTTTTTAAGTTCAGATTGTAAATTAATAACTTGCTAAATGACTTTGATTTATGATATATTATTATAAAGTTGGATTTTAGTTTAAAGGAATAAAAAACTCCATAACTGGAGGTTAAATTATGAACCTATTTTTACTGATTATATTTGTGCTTGTTGGAGCTGCCGGGCTTATTTATAATGTTGATTCTGGAGTCTTTATTGGTCTGGGTTTAATTCCCTGGCAGATATTAAAGATAAAACTAAAAAGAAAATATGTTTTAACTTCAATAATTATTAGTTCAACTGCCGGTCTTGGCTATTTTATTTATCATTCAAAGTGGTTAATTGCGGCCTTATTTGTCTTTATTCAGCTTTATAATTACTGGGGTTATTTAAATATAGTTAACGAATAAAATTAAATCTTAAAAGAGGATATGAAGGAGGAATAAAAATGCCGACATATTTATATGAGTGTGAAAATTGTGGAAGATTTGAAGAATTTCAAAATATTAGTGATGATGCTTTAGAAGAATGTCCGGAATGTAGTGGTGAGGTTAAAAGGATTATTGGTTCACCTGGAGTAATTTTTAAGGGATCTAATTTTTATGTAAATCAAGCTAAAAAAGACTCAGCTAAGGGTAAAGATAAGAAGAGTGAAAAAGTTTCTTAAAAATATTTATCCCTACTGCTTAAAGAGCAGGATCTAAATGAGCTAGAAATTATGCAAATAAGCCGGCCTTAGTGCCGGTTTTAATTTTTTTCTGCTCTGCAAAAGAAAGAAGGTAAACAAATGACTGTTGTAGCTGTAAAAGAATGTTATAGTTATCAGGCAGATGAATTATCAGAGAAGCTGGATTCTTTACTGGCAGAAATTGGTGGGCTGGAGAATTTCATCAGTGCAGGTGATAGGGTGCTTTTGAAAACGAATCTCTTAATGGGTAAAGCACCTGAGGCAGCTGTTACTACCAACCCTGAATTTATAAGAGCTCTGGCTAAAAAAATAAAAGCTTTAGGAGCAGAGGTGATAATCGCTGATAGTCCTGGCGGTCCCTTTAATGAAAAGCTGCTAAAAAGAGCCTATCAAAAATCTGGTCTTTATCAGCTGGCTGCTGAAGAAGACTTAGAATTGAATTACAATACTGAATCAAAAAAACATGAGTATAGAGCTGGGAAGATCAATAAGTCATTTCAGCTTGCTGATTATTTAGAAGCTGCTGATTTAGTGATTAATCTACCAAAACTAAAAACTCACGGTTTAACAATGTATACAGGAGCTGTTAAAAATCTTTTTGGCTGTATCCCTGGGGTTTTAAAAGCGGAATATCATCTCAGGATGCAGTCGGTCTATGATTTTTCAAGGATGTTAAATGATTTAGCAGGACTGGTCGCTCCAGAATTAACAATTATGGATGCAGTTGTGGGGATGGAAGGAGAAGGACCTTCTAACGGTCGGCCTAAAGAATTCAATTATCTACTGGCTTCTACTTCTCCTTATTATTTAGATTTAGCAGCTGTCAGATTGATGGGGATTAAGCCGGAGGAGAAAGTTCCTTCGATTAAAGCTGCACTAACAGATGGGATGCTCAAAAAGGAAAATTTAGAGATTAGAGGAGATCAGATAAAGCCTTTAAATAATGTTGAGATACCTAATATTGAAAAAGAAAATAATCTACTTGATGCTAAACTGCCGGATTTTTTATCAGATATTTTAGAAAAATTTCTGCGGCCAAAACCGGTATTTAAAAAAGATAAATGTGTAGGCTGCAGGACCTGTGCCGAAAACTGTCCCCCGGAAGCAATTACAATGGTTGATAATTTTCCAGAAGTGGAGTTAGAAACCTGTATTCGCTGTTTCTGCTGTCAGGAATTATGTCCCTATGATGCAGTAGAAATTAAATATCCACTACTGGCTAAGTTGTTTTTTTCAAATTAATGGAGGTTTAAGAGATAATGAAGATTGGAGTTATTTCAGATACACATCTGCCGAATGCAGATCAAGATTTTCCGGCAGAATTAATAATAGAATTAAAAAAAGTTGATCTAATAATCCATGCTGGTGATCACTGTGAAGAAAGATTTTTAAATAAATTAAAGTCGCTTGCGGAAGTGAGAACAATTGCCGGCAACAGAGATAGTTATCCTTTACAAAAAAAATTAAAGGATAAAATAACTTTTGAGGCTGCCGGGAAGAAGATTTCTGTTATTCACGGCCATCAGTTTAGAGGCAAAAATATTCTACAGGGCTTAAATTACAGTTTTAATGACAGTGACATAATAGTTTTTGGCCACACACACCGCCCCTTTAATGAACGCTTAAGTGATAAATTGTTTTTTAATCCAGGCTCACCTACAGATAAACGTCTGGAAAAAAACTTTACATTTGGTATAATAGAAATTGAAGATGAAATAAAAGCTGAAATTAAAATTTTGAAGGAGGAATCTTAATGTCAGTACATGATACAGCAAGAAGATTAAAGAGGAAACTGGAGAATTCTGATGAGTATCAAAATTATCTGGAATTACGTAAAAAGGTGATGCAAAAAGATGGTTCAAAAAAGATGCTCCTTGATTATCAGAATCTGATGATGGAAATGCAGACTAAAAGAATGTCAGGAGAAGAATTGAGTGAAGAAGATAAAGAGAGACTGCAGAATCTGCAGAACTTTATTGAAATCAACAATACTGTAAAAAAATATTTAGAGGCAGAATATGCTGTCAGTCAAATGATCAATGACATTCAAAAAACTATATTTTCGGATATTGAAGTTGGAATTCCAGAATCAGAATTAAAACCAGAAAAATCTGAGTCAGAAGCAGAGACTGAAGCTGCCGCAGAGTCTGAAAGAGAAGCCTTTAAAGACAGCGAAAAATAAATAAAAAAAGCATCCCCTTTTGAGGATGCTTTTAAAATCTTTTTTATTTGGATGATGGAAAGTATAATTTGTTAAAGAAATTATACAGGTACTACTTCTTTAACACCGTCAACATTTTCTTTTAAAGTTCTTTCGATACCATTTTTTATGGTTAGGGTTGACATTGGGCAACCACTGCAGGCTCCTAAAAGTTTAACTTTAACAACTCCATCTTCAGTAACTTCTACTAATTCGACATCTCCACCGTCAGCCTGAAGACTTGGTCTAATTTTATCAATATATTTTTGTACTTCTTCTTTCATTCTTGCACCTCCTAAATTAACATTTGATTATATTATACAAAAAAACTCAAGATTTTACAAGTTTAAATTTAAAGGAATGATTTAAATGGCTGATTTTGTCCACCTCCACAACCACTCAGCTTTTAGTTTACTGGATGGAGCAATCAGAGTGGATTCGTTAATTGAAAAGACAAAAGAATATGAGATGCCGGCAGCTGCCATCACCGATCACGGAGTGCTTTATGGAATGATTGATTTTTATAGGAAGGCCAAAAAAGAAGCTATTAAGCCGATAATTGGAGCAGAACTTTATCTGGCGCCCGGCAGCCGCTTTGAAAAGAGCCGTAAATGCTATCATTTAGTTTTGCTGGCTCAGAACAAGCAGGGTTACCACAACTTGATTCAGCTGGTTTCTAAGGCCTGGCTGGAGGGTTTTTATTATAAGCCTCGGGTTGATAAGGAGCTGCTGGCAGAATACAGTCAGGGATTAATCTGTCTTTCGGCCTGTCTGCAGGGAGAAATCCCTCAGCTTTTAATCAATGGTAATTATGATCTGGCCCAAAAAGCAGCCTCTGATTATCGGGCTATTTTTGGTAAAGAAAATTTCTTTTTGGAGCTGCAGGACCACAATCTGCAGCAGGAAAAAGAAGCAGCACAGGGATTACTTAAATTAAGTCGGCAAGAAAATATTCCGATGGTTGTTACAAATGACAGCCACTATTTAAATAAAGAAGATGCTGAGCTGCAGGATATTTTACTTGCCTTACAGACTGGAACTACTGTTGATGATCAAAATCGAATGACTTTTACAGGAGAGGAATTTTATTATAAATCACCAGCTGAGATGAAAAAACTTTTTCCCGACCTTGAGTCTGCTTATCAAAATACGCTTAAGATTGCAGATCGAGTTGATCTTGATTTAGATTTTAATCATTTTTACCTGCCTGAATATCCAGATTTAGGAGCAGAAAAATCACCGGAAGAGCTTCTGCGAAAATTATGTTGGCAGGGTTTAAAGGCAAAAGAAATGGATTCAGATCAAAAGGCTGTGGAGAGGCTTAAATATGAGCTTGAAATTATTTTTGAGATGGGTTATGCAGCTTATTTTTTAATTGTCTATGATTTTGTAAAATATGCAGAAGATAACGGCATTATGGTGGGGCCGGGTCGTGGCTCAGCTGCCGGGAGTCTGGTGGCTTATCTATTAAAAATCACCAAGGTTAATCCGTTAAAATACGGTCTGATTTTTGAGCGCTTTTTAAACCCGGAGCGGGTAACAATGCCTGATATTGATATTGATTTTGATGAAAATCGGGACCAGATTATTGAATATGTTAAAAAAAGATATGGGACAGAGCGGGTGGCTCAGATCGGGACCTTTGGGACTATGGCAGCCCGGGCGGCAGTTAGAGATGTCGGCAGAGTGCTGGCTATTCCCTACGGTAAAGTTGACAAGGTAGCAAAATTAATTTCTTCCCGCAAGGGGATAGATGAGTCTATAAAAGATCAAAATAAACTGCAGGAGCTCTACCGGAATGATGGAGAAATCAAAGAACTGCTCGACTATGCCAGAGGAGTCGAAGGGCTACCCCGGCATATTTCAACTCATGCAGCGGGAGTGATCATCGGGGCAGAACCGCTGGCCCAGATTGTTCCCCTCCAAAAACAGGACGAGAGTGTAATTACTCAGCTGCCGATGGGAGATTTAGAGGCACTGGGACTTTTAAAGATGGATTTTTTAGGTTTAAGAAATTTAACTGTGATTAAAAATACATTAAAACTTGTAGAAGAACATCGAGGCATAAAAATAGATATTGATAATATTCCACTTGACGATCAGGAAGTATATCAATTTCTAGGTACAGGTAAAACAGCCGGTGTTTTTCAGATGGAATCATATTTATTTCAGTCTTTAAATAAAAAAATGAAGCCGGAGCGATTTAATGATTTAATTGCGATGCTGGCTCTGGGTCGGCCGGGTCCTCTGGGCAGCAATATTGTTGATGACTTTATTGAGATCAGACACGGCAAAAAAGAAGCAGAATATTTACATCCTAAATTAAAACCTATTTTGGAAGAAACTTTTGGGATGATCTTATATCAGGAACAGGTAATGGAAATTGCCAGCAGCCTGGCCGGGTACAGCATGGGAGAAGCTGATCTTCTGCGCCGGGGAATGGGTAAAAAGAAATTAGAACTGGTGGCTTCGGAAAGAGAAAAGTTTGTTAAAGGAGCTCTAGAGCGGGGCTTAGAAGAGGATACTGCTCAGGAAATCTTTGATCAGATGGAGTATTTTGCCGGCTATGGTTTTAATAAGTCACATTCAACTGCTTATGCTTTTTTAGCCTATCAGACAGCTTATCTAAAATATCATTATCCAGCTGAATTTATGGCCGCCTTATTTTCTTCAGTCATGGGAAATCAGGATAAAATTGCAGACTATATTAAGGCTTCTCGCGAAATCAAGCTGGAGATTCTGCCACCTGATATTAATCAGAGTTATCATGATTTTACTGCTGCCAATGAAGGTCAGATTCGCTATGGTCTAAAGGCGATTAAAAATGTTGGCTCTGCTTCAATTAAAGCTTTAGTAAAAGCAAGACAGGAAAAGAAATTTACTTCGCTGATTGATTTTTTAAAGCGAGTTGATATTTCTGCAATCAATGTTCAGAGTCTGGAGGCCTTTATTAAAGCCGGGGCTTTTGATCAGATTGCAGTCAGCAGGGCCTCACTGCTTTTAAATTATGAGGAATTATATAATAAGTATAATAATTTATCAAAAAATAGAGCCCAGGGTCAGCAGTCTTTTGCCGAGTTATTTGAGGATCAAAATGACTTTATGGAAGAAGATTTAAATTATACTGAGGTTGAAGAATTAAAAACCGAAACTATTTTAGAACAGGAAAAAGAATTTCTGGGTATTTATCTTTCTGCTCATCCCCTAGATCAGTATCAGGATAAACTGGAGCAGCTGAATACTTATTCTATAAAAAGAATTATAGAAGTTCCGGCAGGTCAGAAAGTATTAACAGCAGTTTATCTGACAAATTATAAAGAGCATATAACAAAACGCAACAATAAAATGGCTTTTTTAACCGTCAGTGACCGCGAGGAAAAAATCGAAGTAATAGTTTTTTCAGATCTATTTAAAAAGCTCAACTTTGATATCTTAGAAAACAGAGGACTTTTAATTTATGGAGAAAAAAGTGAAGATCAGATTATTGCCAAAAAAATTATTTCTTTAAAAGATGAATTATTATTAATCAATATTTCTGAGCTGCCTAAAAATAGAATAGTTAAATTAAAAAGTTATTTACTCAAAAAAGGAGGTAATGTTTCGGTTCTGTTGAAAAAGAATAATAGGTTGATAATAACTGCTGATAAGTATAATATTAACAGCAGTCAGCAGACCAAAGCTGAGCTGGCACGAGCTCTAAAGAAGTCAGAGTATAAGTTTATTTAATTTTGGAATTTATTCCTTATATTTTGACTAAAAGTCGATAAAAATAGAAAAGCAGCTAAATTTTGTCTTAAAAATGTTAAAATTTCTTGACAATTCTTTTTTGCTTATTATATTATTAAATGGATAAAGGAGGAAAAATGATGGATGTTAATGCTGATTATATTTTAATTAAGGCCCTGGAAGATGGAGTTACAATTATTGGTTTAACCAGAGGTAAGGATACAAAATTTAATCATACAGAAAAATTGGACAAGGGAGAAATCCTGGCTGCTCAGTTTACCGAAAACGTTTCTGCAATGAAAATTAGAGGTAAGGCAGAGATTATGAGCAAACACGGAAAAGTTAATTCTGAAGGCAAATAAGAGCAAGGTAAATAATAGCTTTGTTTTCCAGTATATTATATAAAAAGCTGGAAATTGAAAGGAGCTTATAAATGTGGCAGGTAGTCTATATAGCTTCTTCGAAAGAGGAAGCTGATAATATTTTAAAAATTATGGAAAAAGAAGGCTTTATGGTTCAGATTGATGCTGCCGGTTCTGGAAGTTATCAGGTCAAAGTTCCGGCAAGTGAAGCCGAAGAAGCCTATTCCTGTTTACATAGAAATTTTTAATTGGAGGTAATATATTAATGAAAAAAATAGCAGTACTTACAAGTGGAGGCGACGCTCCAGGTATGAATCCAGCTATTAGATCAGTAGTTAGGACAGCTATTTATAACAATCTGGAGGTAGTTGGAGTAAGACATGGATATCAGGGTCTTATTGAAAAGGACTTTTTCCCGATGGATAGAGGTTCAGTTGGAGATATTATTCAGCGTGGTGGAACTATTCTGCTTTCGGCCCGCTGTGAAGAATTCAAAACTGAAGCAGGCAGAAAAAAAGCTTATGATAATATGAGGGAAGCGAGTATAGATGCTCTAGTTGTTATTGGTGGTGACGGTTCACTCCGAGGAGTACAAAAAATTAATGCCGAAAGTGAAATCAAGGCAGTGGGTATTCCTGGAACTATCGATAATGACCTCTCCTGTACTGATTATACAATTGGTGTTGACACAGCAATGAATACAATTTTAGATGCAATTAATAAAATTAGAGATACAGCCACCTCTCATGAAAGAACATTTGTGATTGAGTGTATGGGCCGTGATTCCGGCTATTTAGCTTTAATGGCAGGTTTAGCCGGAGGAGCGGAATATATTTTAGTTCCCGAAATCGATTTTACTCCTCAAGAAGTTTGTGATAAAATTACACAAGGATTTGAAAGAGGTAAACTACACAGTTTAATTTTGATTGCAGAAGGAGTTAAAGCTCAATTTGCTGATTTAAAAGAATATAACGGTAGTCCCGGTCTGGCTATGGGAGATTTAATTAGAGAAAGAACAGATATGGAAACCAGAGTAACCATTTTAGGTCATCTGCAGCGGGGTGGAAGTCCAACTGCAACTGATCGAATTGTTGCCAGTCGGATGGGATATAAAGCCGTTGAGTTATTAATGGATGGAAAACGGGATAAAATGGTGAATTTTAAGAATAACACTATTGGCTCTTGTGATGTTGAAGACGCAATTGTCGAAAAAGAGTCACTGAATATGGATATCTTTAAATTAGCTAAAATTTTATCAATGTAAGTAAAATAACTGGGAGGTTAATATGAGAAAAACGAAGATAGTATGTACTTTAGGACCAGCAACAAATGACAAAGAAACGATTAAAAAAGTTGTTAATGCCGGGATGAATGTTGCCCGCATGAACTTCTCTCATGGAGATCATGAGGAACATAAGCAGAGAATTGATCTGGTTAAGGAAGTTGAAAAAGAAACAAGTAAAAATATTGGTTTAATGCTTGATACCAAGGGCCCTGAAATTAGAACTGGAGAAATGAAGGGTGACAAGATTCAGCTGCAGGCAGAGACTGAATTAGTAATCAGCAAAGAAGATGTTGAAGGTACAACTGAAAAGATTTCTGTATCCTATAAAGATTTAGCACAGGATATGGAGCCAGGCCACAGAATTTTGATTGATGATGGTTTAATCGAACTTGAAGTTACAGAAATTAATGGTGATGATGTAGTAACCAGAGTTGTTAATGGTGGAGAACTTGGTTCTCGCAAGGGTGTTAACTTACCAGGTGTTAAGGTGAGCTTACCAGCTCTAACTGAAAAAGATATTTCTGATATTCGCTTTGGTGTAAGTCAGGGAATGCATTTTATTGCAGCTTCTTTTGTGCGGAAGGCCAATGATGTGATTGAAATCCGCAAGATTTTAGAAGAAAGCGGAGATGAAGATGTCTTTATTATAGCTAAAATAGAAAATCAGGAAGGTGTAGAAAATCTTGATTCTATTTTAGAAGTAGCAGATGGAATTATGGTTGCTCGTGGTGACCTTGGGGTAGAAATACCTGCAGAAAAGGTACCAATTGTACAGAAGATAATGATCAAAAAATGTAATGAAGCATCAAAACCTGTTATTACTGCAACTCAGATGCTGGATTCAATGATCAGAAATCCACGCCCAACTAGAGCTGAGGCTTCTGATGTTGCTAATGCAATTTATGATGGAACAGATGCAACTATGTTATCTG
Source organism: Halanaerobium sp. (assembly GCA_046260625.1). Classification (GTDB taxonomy): domain Bacteria; phylum Bacillota; class Halanaerobiia; order Halanaerobiales; family Halanaerobiaceae; genus Halanaerobium. The sequence continues at coordinate 64,663 of JBHEOV010000001.1, forward strand.
GAGAATCTGCAGCCGGTAAATATCCAGTAGAGTCAGTAAACACTATGGCCCAGATTGCTAAAGAAGTTGAAAACTCCGAAAGCTACAAAGATAAATTTGCAGGTAAATATGAATTTGAAGCAGATTCTGTAACTGCTGCAATCTCACTTGCTACCTGTCAGACTTCGGAAGAACTGGGAGCAGAAGCAATTATCACCTCAACTGGTTCCGGTCTAACAGCGAGAACAGTTTCTAAATATAGACCACAGACTCCGATTATCGCTGTTACTCCAAATAAAAGAGTATTACATCAGCTGGCAATGACCTGGGGAGTTTCTCCATTACTTGCAGCTAGAAGTACTACAACTGATGAAATGATGGACAATGCTATTTCTACAGCTGTTGATTATAATCTTATAGAAGAAGGAGATCTGGTAACAATTACAGCCGGTACTCCTGTAGGTATTTCTGGTACAACTAACTTAATCAAGATAGATGTTGTTGGTAAACCAGTTGCTGATGGTCAGGGAATCGGTAAGAGTATAGCAGTCGGACCTGCTAAGATTGTTAAAACTGCAGAAGAAGCGATGGAAAAAATTGAAGAAGGAGATATTATGATTGCTCCGATGACTGATCGCGACTTTGTGCCTGCAATGAAGAAAGCAGCTGCAGTAGTTACCTTCAGTGGAGGATTAACCTCACATCCAGCAATTGTTGGTCTCAATATTGGTATTCCTGTAGTAGTTAATACTGGTGATATTAGTGATGACTTTAAAGATGGTGAAACAATTACTGTAGATGGTGTTAGAGGCTTAGTTTACAGAGGTCAGGCACATCTTAAGTAAATTAAAGTAATAAATCAAAGTAAAATTAGATAAATTAATTTGAGGGCGGATAAAATCTTCGCCCTCTTATTTTTGTCTGAAAAGCTTTAGTTTAAATACATTTAGAATTTAAAAGAGTTAAATTCGGATCTATTTATTGTTTTTTTGACTTAACACTTTACAACAATAAAGTAATAAAGTATAATAGAAGAAAAGAAATCAAGGAGGAAAAAGAATGAAAAATAATTTATTAAATATTTTTGTAGTATTAGTTTTAGCGATTTTACTTATTGGTGGTAATGTAATGGCTGAGGATTCTCTGGCGGAAATTCAGGAAAAGGGTAAAATGGTGGTAGGTCTTGATGACAGTTTTCCACCAATGGGTTTTAGAGATGATAGTGGAGAGATTGTTGGTTTTGATATAGATTTAGCTAAAGAAGCAGCAAAAAGACTTGGTGTTGAAGTAGAATTTAAGGCTGTTGACTGGGATGGTGTAATTTTGAGTCTTAAAAATGGTATGATTGATGTAATTTGGAATGGTCTTACAATTACTCCAGAACGAGATGAGAGCATCGATTTTACACAGCCTTATTTAGAAAATTCACAGAGTATTGTAGTTGAGGCAGATAGTGATATCGAGTCTAAGGCAGATTTAGCTGATAAGGTTGTTGGAATTCAGCTGGGAAGTAGTGCAGTAAGTGCTGTAGAATCTGAGCCAGAAGTAATGGAATCTTTTAAAGAACTGCGTCAGTTTTCCAATAATACTGAAGCTTTAATGGATCTGCAGACCGGCAGAGTTCAGGCAGTTGTATTAGATGTAATTGTGGGTCGTTATTATATCAGTCAGCGTCCGGGACAGTTTAAAGTTCTAAAAGATGATTTTGGTGGCGAAGAGTATGGAGTTGGAGTGCGTGATGGTGCAGATTCATTCAGAGAAGCACTTAATGATGCTTTAGATGAAATGATTGCAGACGGAACAGCAGCAGAAATTTCTAATGAATGGTTTGGAGAAGATATTGTTCTTAAGTAGGAGGCATTTACTTGTTTGATTATATAATAAACGTATCAGGATATATACTGGAAGGTAGTTTGGTTACCTTCCAGCTTTATTTGGCCACAGCTTTATTTTCAGTACTGGTAGGTATAGCTGGAGCACTGGGGAAGCTCTCAAAAATTCCTCTTTTAGAAGCACTACTATCATTTTATACCTGGGTTTTTAGAGGGACTCCACTTTTACTGCAGCTTTTCTTTGCCTATTATGGTCTGCCAGTTCTTGGGATAACCTTAAATCCCTTTCCTGCTGCAGTACTGACTTTTATCCTTAACTATGGTGCCTATTTTACTGAGATATTTAGAGGTGGAATCGAATCTATTAATGAGGGTCAGTATGAGGCTGCTAAAGTTTTAGGGATGAACTACAGACAGACAATGAGTAGAATTGTTATTCCTCAGACTGTAAAAAGAGTACTGCCTGCAACCAGTAATGAGGCAATAAATCTGGTTAAAGACAGTGCCTTAGTAGCTGTAATTGGTCTTGGAGATTTACTCAGGGCTGCCAAAGTTGCTGTAACAAGAGATTTTTCTATTATACCATTTATAATAGCTGCAGTTTTTTATTTAATAATTAGCTCAGTGATTGTTACAGTTTTCCGCAAATTAGAAGAAAAATATTCTGTATACGAATAGGTGATGATTTTGGAAATGATTAAGGCAAAAGAAATATATAAAAGTTTTGGTGAACTTGAGGTGCTCTCTGATGTATCTTTTACAGTCAAGCAGGGAGAAGTTATCTCTATAATTGGACCTTCAGGTTCTGGTAAAAGTACTCTTTTGCGTTCATTAATTGGTTTAGAAGTAATAGATTCGGGAGAATTATATATAGAAGGGATTTCAGTTAGAGAATCTGGTAAAAAAGCCTACGAAAAAATGGGGATGGTTTTCCAGGGATTTAATCTTTTTCCTCATAAAACTGTAATGGGTAATTTAATTGAAGCTCCAATAGTTGTTAAAGGAGAAAAGAAGGCGGCAGTCAAAAAAAGAGCAGCAGAACTACTTAAAAAAGTTGGTCTCTCTGATAAAAAAGATAGCTACCCGGCTCAGTTATCCGGTGGTCAAAAGCAGAGAGTTGCTATTGCAAGAGCTCTGGCAATGGAGCCCGATATTATGCTTTTTGATGAGCCAACCTCCTCTTTAGATCCTGAATTAGTTGGAGAAGTTTTAACAGTTATCAGAGATTTAGCTGATGAAAACATTACAATGTTGATTGTAACTCACGAAATGGGATTTTCTAGAGATGTATCTGATCGAGTAATCTTTATGGATCACGGTAAAATTGTTAGTGATACTCTTCCAGAAAAAATATTTGTTAATCCTGAATCCGAAAGAGTACAAAACTTTTTAACAAAAATATTGAGTCAAAACAACAGCTCCCAGTAGGGAGCTTTTTTTATCTAAAAAAATTTTTATTTTTAAGAAGGAATTTTCTGAAAAATATTTAATTATAGTAATAAGGTGTCAAAAATTGAATAGAGATTTTCTATTTTTTAAATTTGCTGTGAATGTATATTTGTTTTAAAACAGATATGCTGCGGCTTTTCTCAAGTGATCTTTAGCTTAATATAATTATGAGGAGGATTGAAAATGAATAAAACTAATTGTTTGATTGGGCAATCCGGCGGGCCGACAGCAGTAATTAACAGCAGTTATAAAGGAATAATTGATGCAGTAGAAGAAGAAAAAAATATAGATAAAATTTATGCTATGAGATTTGGTATTCAGGGCTTTTTAAGAGAGGAGTTTATTGATTTAACTGCTAAAAACAAAAATGAATTAAAGTTACTAAGTAATACTCCTTCCACAATAATTGGTACCTGTAGATACAAAATTAAAGATTACAATAAAGATGAAGAAGATTATCTTAAATTTTTTGAGCTGGTGGAAAAATTAAATATTGGTTATGTATTTTATGTAGGTGGCAATGATTCGATGGATACAGTAGCTAAATTGGACAGTTATGCGCGTGAAAAAGGAATTGATGTTAAGATATTAGGAGTTCCTAAAACTATTGATAATGATATGGTAATTACAGATCACTGTCCGGGTTATGGAAGTGCTGCCAAATATATTGCCACTTCAGTTATGGAAATTGCCAGAGACAGTAGAGTTTATGATGTAAAAAATGTTCATATCATTGAGACAATGGGCCGCAGCACTGGCTGGCTTGCCGCTGCAAGTGTTTTAGCTTCTAATGATAAATTGGTGGCACCTGATTTTATTTATCTTCCTGAATCAAAGTTCAGCATCAGTAATTTTGTTAAAGATATAGAAGAAAAGATGAAAGAACAAAAAGCAATAAATGTAGTGGTCTCAGAAGGTTTAAAAGATAAAAATGGGAATTATATAACTGCTGCCAATAGTACAGCTCATGATCATTTTAAACACAAAAGACTGGGTGGGGTGGCAGAAACACTTGTTCCATTTATTAGAGATAATCTCTGTAAGCGGGTCAAGTCGATTAAGTTTGATGTAATGCAGAGAGCAGCAGCTCACTGTGCCTCCGGAGTAGATAGAAATGAAGCTTATCTGGTGGGAGTTAAAGCAGTAGAAACTGCTTTAGCTGGAGAATCTGGTTTAGCAATGGCCTTAGATAGAGTTTCGAATAATCCTTACCAGGTTGAAGTAATTAAAGTTCCTGCAGAAAAAATTGCTAATAAGGTCAAACTGCTGCCTGAAAAATATATTAATCAAGAGCAGAATGGAGTCAATAAAGAATTTAAAGATTATGTACTGCCATTAATTCAGGGTGAAATTGAGATGAAATATATAAATTCCTTACCTCAATTTGCTAAATTAGAAACTGTTGACTAGGACTGGATGATTTCAATTTTTAATTATGGGTCACTTATATTTTAAGGTTTGATGATGTGTATCATAATTATTATTTAGAAACGGGGGGTATATTAATGAACAAAAAACAGTATGATGTAATGAAAAATAAGAAGGGATTTATTGCAGCTCTTGATCAAAGTGGTGGTAGTACTCCAGGTGCTTTAGAAGGGTACGGGATTTCGGAAGCAGAATATGATGGTACAGCAGAAATGTTTGATTTAATTCATCAAATGCGGACCAGAGTGATCACAAGTCCGGCTTTTAGTTCAGAGCATATTCTGGGAGCTATTTTATTTAAGCAGACTATGGAGCGGAAAGTAAATGGCAAATATACTGCTGATTATTTGTGGGAGGAAAAAGGTGTAGTTCCAATTCTCAAAGTTGATGAGGGTAAAGAAGATAAAAAAAATGGTGTTCAATTAATGAAAGAAATGAAAGAACTGGATGATCTGCTTAAAAAAGCAAAAAAATATAATATTTTTGCAACAAAGATGCGCTCGGTTATTCACAGCGCAGATGCTGAAGGGATCAAAGAGATAGTTGCTCAGCAATTTGAATATGGTAAGAGAATATCAGAAGCCGGTTTTGTTCCTATTTTAGAGCCGGAAGTAAATATTAACAGTCAGGATAAAGCAGAATGTGAAAAAATAATGAAAAAAGAAATTATGAAAAATATGAAAGATCTAGATGATGAGCATCTAATAATATTTAAACTTACTCTACCAAGTCAGCCCAATTTTTATAAAGAGCTGATAGAACATCCAAATGTTGTGAGGGTAGTGGCACTGTCTGGCGGTTACAGTCAAAAAGAAGCTGTAGATAAACTTGCAGAAAATAATGGTATGACAGCCAGTTTCTCAAGAGCACTACTGCAGGATCTAAATGTTGATCAGTCTGATGAAGAATTCGATCAGGTGCTGAAAGATGCAATAGTTAAAATCTACAATGCTTCAATCAGCTGATTAAGCTGAAGCTGATTTTCAAAAAGATAATAATTATTATTTTAAAGCCTGACAGCAATGTCAGGCTTTTCCTCTGCAATTTGCTTTTATTAATCAGGCCTGTTAAAATGTTTACAGATAATTAATCTTAAATTAATATATTGTTAATCTGACTTCTATAAGCTAATAAGAGAAGAAGGGAAGTGCTAAAATGTTAAAAATAAATACTGATCTACACACTCATACAGTTGCAAGCGGCCACGCCTATTCTACATTTGATGAAATGGCCAAAGGTGCTTTTACTAAAGGAATAAAATTAATTGCGATTACTGATCACGGTCCTCAGATGCCCGGAGGCCCTCATCTTTATCACTTTGGTAATATCTCGATTGTACCTGATAAATTATATGGTGTAAGAATTATCAAAGGGGTAGAAGCAAATATTTCAGATGAGGGGAAGCTTGATTTAAATGCTGAATATTTAGAGCGGCTTGAATTTGCTGCTGCCGGTATTCACCGCTTAACAGGTCATAACTTAAAAAATAAAGAAGATTATACTGAGGCCACAATTAAGGCCATGGAAAATCCTTATTTAGATATGATAACTCATCCAGTTCAGAAAGAATATCCACTGGAGCTGGAAAAAGTAGCCAGAGCTGCTGCCGAAAACAATGTTATTTTAGAGCTGAATGCAAGTTCTTACAGTCCCAAAAAAGATCACACTCGGGGAATAAAGAGTCAGTCGCTGAGATTATTAAAACTGGCCCATAAATATGGTTTTAAACTGGCAGTAAACAGTGATGCTCATTTTCATGATGAAATAGGAGAGTATTCAAGCCTTAATTTCATTTTTGAAAGTGATGATTTCGATAAAAATCTGATAATAAATCGCAGTCTGGAAACTATGCTTAATTATTTAAAACAGAGAGAAAAACGGCTGGCTAAATTGAAGAAAACAGTTTAAGGATTAAAAATAGATTAAGGAGTGTAAAGATGGAAGAACCTTATTATAAGTACTCACAGTTTTTAAAAGATAAATACGGCAAGAAAACATACAAATTGCCTGTTAATTTACCGACAACCTGTCCCAATCGAGATGGCAGCTTTGCTGAGGCGGGCTGTTATTTTTGCGGGGAAGAGGGAGCAGATTTTGAAATGCTCTCTGATGAGATGTCTGTTAAAAATCAGCTCTTAGAAAATAGAGAATATATTGGAGAGCGTTATGGTGTAGATCAATTTATTGCTTATTTTCAAAATTACACCAATACTTATCTGCCTCTGGCTCAACTAAAGCAGTATACAAAAGAGGCAGCAGAGATCGAAGGAATCACTGCAGTATATTTTTCAACCAGACCGGATGCGATTAATGGCAGTTATATTTCAGCTTTAAAAAATACCCTGCTGGAATCTGATTCGGATATTGAACTGGCCTTTGAATTTGGACTGCAGACAGTTAATTACAAAACCTTAAAAAAAGTTAATAGACAGCACGGTCTGGCAGAATTTATTGATGCTGTTCTAACAGCAAAGCGCTTTGAGGTTGAAGTGGGAGCACATCTGATTTTAAATTTACCCGGTGATGACCGCGAGGATGTTGTTGAAGGTTCAGCTTATTAAAAGAGTAAAAACACTATCCTGCAGCTTAAAATTCAGCCGGCAGAAATATATTAAAATTACTGCTTGAATTCCAGCAAGAAAAGTATTATAATTAAAGTTAATCAAATAATAAAATATGAAGTCAATCAGTAGAGCAGTAGAGGAGTGATCATATGACTTCAGTCTTAAAAAAAGTATTCGATAATTTCAGCAGTGGAATTTCAGATTTTAAAAATCGCTATCGATTACCCGAAGATTTCCACAGCTCAAATGAATTAAAAATAATGCATATTAGTGATACACCGGAAT
>JBHEOV010000010.1:0-7755 GCA_046260625.1 Halanaerobium sp.
GAATAAGGAATCAGCATTTTCAGAATTCAAAGTTTGACTGAATTCAGCAAAATCAGGGTTATCAGAGTTCAGCAGTTTTCCTAATAAGGGAGTTTTTACTTCTTCCTGTTCGGTTAATGCTGCTAGATCTTCAGCCTGAAAATCACTTTCTTTTAAAGCAGAAATTAACTCAGTTAATTTATTATCGATCTTTTCAGTTCCCGTTATCTGCTCTAAACTCTGTTTTGATTTTTTATCATCAGATTTAAGAGTTAAAAGTGCTTTTGCCAGTCTGTCGATTTCTTTTTTGAGCTCTGAACTATCTTTTTCGCTCAAATTAAGTTCTCCCGCTTCCAGTCTGGCAGCTATTTCTTCCAGATCATCAGCATCTAAAGACTGAATTTCTGATTTTTGATTATCCTGATCTCCAGCTAAAAGCTGCAGCAGCTCAGAATTTTCTGCACTTAAATCATTACTATTTTTTTCTAGTAGAGATTTGAGTTCTGAAATATCTAAATTATTATTTTCTAAATTCAGCATCAACTGTCCCAGCATAGCTTCCTGCTGTTTGCTTAAACTACCACCCTGCAGCAGCGAAAGCAATTCTGAAGGAACTTCTTTATTGTTTTTAGCCAAAATTTCCTTCAATTTTTTTAGAAACTCCTGATTATCCATTTTAGAAGTCTGTTCTTTGATAGCAGCACTTCCTTTTTTGCTGTTTCTTTGAGTTTGTTGTCTCTGGTGATTAATCTCCTGTATCGTCTCCGAAAAACTCTTATCGCTGTTATTTGGAGATTGTTTTCTTTTAGCCTGCGAAAAATTACTACTGCCGGCCTGAAGAATATTATTTAATAACGCCTCTGTCATTTATTCACCTCCTTTCATTTTTTTATGTCAAGATTTAAAATACATCCGGGGAATATTCCCCTTTTTATTTATTCTAAACCCAGTCGGCTGATAAAATCTGCAGCCTGATCCTGGGGCATAGACTGTAATATTTCGGCAGCCTGTTCTTCTTTCAGTCTGCCTAAAACTTCAATCGCTAAATCACTTTCTAATTCCTGAATAACTGCTGCTGCAGCTTCCGGCTCCATCCTGCGGTAGATATTAGCGATTTTTTCTAACCGCGCTTCACGATTTTCTTCTTCTGTATTTAAATTTTCATAATCGGATTCTAAATCTGCAATCATATCATCTCTTGCAGCCAGCTCTTCATTTAAGTCATCTATTTGAGCCTGCAGGTCTTCAATTTGACTTTCTTTTTCAGCTGCATTACTTTTTAAAGAAGAGTTTTCTTCTTCCAGGCTATCAAGCTCTGCCTGTGTAATTATATAATCTTTTACAACCGGAGTTCTATTAGCTGTAGTAATCACGGTTGCCTTAATATCGATTATTCCCAGTGCATCAAATGACCAGGATAACATTGCAAATAATACTAAAAATAATACTAAAAAAAATAAAATCTTTTTTATCAATTTAATCGCCCACCCATAGAATAGTGTCTGCCCAGTTCGTCGAGCTCTTTTTGCTCATCTTCTAAAAATTCTTTAATGAATTTTTCGCTTTCTTTTTCTTTTAATTTTTCCATAGTTTTTCTTTCTTTTTTCTTTTCCATTAGTACTTCCAGCTGCTTCTCAATTTCTTCTTTTTTTTCTGCCTTTTTTTTCTGAGCAGTTTCTTTTTTCGTCTTTAACTTTTTTAAATATCTTCTCAGACTGATATTTAAGGCAAGATCACTTTCTTGATCCCGCAAATGTTCAAAAACATTTTCTTTTTCTGATTTTATAGATTTAATCTTATTTTTAATATCATTTAACTCTTTTTTTAGAAGCAAATATTTATCTTCTTCCTGTTCTTCCTGCCTGATTCTTAAATTTAAGATTTTTTCAAACTTAAATTTATATCCATTCATATTTCAGCCACCTTTATGTATTATGACTAATTTTTAGCTATTTTAATTAACTGTTTTACAGTATCCTGATAATTGGCCTCTTCATTAACTCCCTGAGTTAGAAAATCATTAATCTCATCAATCTTATCTATAGCCTTATCAACTTCTGGATTCGAACCCTTTTCGTAAGCACCAATATTTATTAGATCTTCAGATTGGTTGTAAGTTGCAATTAATTTCTGTAATTTCGCTGCAGCCTCTTCGTGTTCTTCACTGACTATATCTTCCATTATTCTGCTGACACTACTCAAGACATCAACAGCAGGATAATGACTGGCTTCGGCAAGTTCTCTGGATAAAGAAATATGTCCATCTAAAATACCTCTCACTGTATCAGAAACCGGTTCATTAAAATCATCACCTTCAACAAGCACTGTATAAAGAGCAGTGATTGAACCAATATCATTGGTTCCAGTCCTCTCCAGTAATTTAGGTAATTCAGCAAAGACAGAGGGGGGATAACCTCTTGTAGCTGGCGGCTCACCGATTGCAAGCCCCACCTCTCTTAAAGCCATGGCAACTCTGGTCACCGAATCCATCATCAGTAGCACATCTTCTCCCTGATCTCTAAAGTATTCAGCAATTGCTGTTGCAATATTAGCGGCCTTAACTCTTAAAAGAGCGGGCTGATCAGAAGTTGCAACTACTACTATTGAGCGTTCTAAACCCTCTTCGCCCAGATCTTTTTCTATAAAATCGCGCACCTCTCGTCCACGCTCACCGACCAGACCAATTACATTAATATCAGCATTTGTATTCCGGGCAGCCATCCCAAGTAGGGTTGATTTACCAACACCACTACCGGCAAAAATACCCAGTCGCTGTCCCTTACCACAGGTTAAAAACCCATCAATACAGCGAACTCCCAGTGATAAAGGCTCTTTGATTCTTTCTCTGGTTAATGGATTGGGGGGCTTTCTATTTACCGGGACTTCATTTAAACCGCTGAGCTCCGCCTCACTGATCACATTACCGCTGCCGTCAATTATTTCTCCCAGCAGTTCTTTACCTACTTTAACCTTTAATTTCTGATCAGTTGCTACAACTCTGGCTCCTGGCTTAATCCCTTCCATTTCGCCAATTGGCATCATTAAAACTTTATTATCATCAAAGCCCACTACTTCGGCTTTAATATCTCCATGCTCACCTTTAATCAGGCAGAGTTCTCCAATTGAAGCCTGAGGTCCAATAGACTCGATCACAAGCCCAATAACACGATTAATATGGCCAAAATTACGTGTCATATTCATATCATTGAGTCTGTCTTCTAGTTTTGACATATCTAAATTAATCATGCTGTTCTACCTCTTTTAATAGCTCAGTTTTGATTAAATCAAGCTTATGTTCCAGACTTCCTTCTTTACCACCAAGATTGGTTTCCACTACACAATCACCTTTTTTTAGTTCAGGATCTGACACAAATTCAATATTTTTTTGATTTATATGTTCATAAAAACGGTTTTCTTCAATATAGGGGAGCAGCTGAGGATTAACTCTAACCACAATATCACGGTGGTTGTCATCTATCTTACTTAACATATCAGAAATAATATTATTGATCATATCATGTTCGGTTTCCAATTTAACATCGATTACTATACTTGCAATTTTAACTGCAAGTTCAATGATATCTTTTCTAATCCTGCTTTTTTCTCGATTAAATTCTTCTTCAAAGCTGGAAATTAATAAAGCTAGTTCCTTTTGAGAACGATCGATTTCAGTCTGAGCTTCCTGCATTCCTTCAGCCTGAGCTTCATCTTTTATTTCATTATAGATTTGATCCTTATTATCTAAAATCTCTGCTTTTTCTTTTTTTGCTTTTTCAATTATTTTTGCTGCTTCTGTTTCTGCCTCATCAATTATTTTTTCAGCTTCTTTTTCTGCCTGTGAAAGAACTTTTTTCTGTTTTTTTAGAGTTTTAGTACTGCTATTATTTTTTTTTGAATCAGATTTTTCCAGATTATTATCTTTAAAAGAAAGAATTTTAGGATTTTGATTAACTTTGTATTCTCCAGTAACCTGAGATGCTTTGATAACTTTAGACAATTACTTCACTCTCCCCACCTCTGGCAATCACAATTTCTCCACTTTCTTCTAATTCACGGATCACATTTACAATCCTCTGCTGTGCATCTTCTACTTCTCTAATTCTAACAGGTCCCATGAATTCCATATCTTCTTCCAGCATTTCTGCCGCTCTCTGAGACATATTACCTGTGATAATATTTTCAACCTCATCACTGGCAGTTTTTAATGCTAAAGCAAGATCGTGAGTTTCAACCTGACGCAGTACAAGCTGTACAGCTCTATCAGATAAGAGAACAACATCTTCGAAGACAAACATCCTCTTTTTGATTTCTTCAACTAATTCTGGATCTTCTTCTTCTAATTTATCTAAAATATTTTTTTCTGTACCTCGGTCTACCTGATTTAAAACATCAACAATCGATTCAATACCACCAGCACTGGCATATTCATTGGCGGCAACTGAAGAAAGTTTCTTTTCCAGTACAGATTCCACTTCTTTAATTATTTCGGGAGATGTTCTATCCATCATAGCTATTCTTTTAGCTACTTGACTCTGGATATCTGGTGCAAGTGATGAAATAACTTGAGAAGCTTGAGTTGGATTGAGATATGAAAGAATCAGAGCGATTGTCTGGGGCTGTTCTCCCTGAATAAAATTCAGCAATTGAGCCGGGTCTGAATTTCTAATTGAATCAAAGGGTCGAACCTGTAGAGTGGCTGTTAAGCGATTGATAATGTTGCGTGTTTTATCCTTACCAAATGATTTTTCCAGGATTTTTTTGGCATAGTTAATCCCCCCAGAATTGATATAATCATTGGCTTTCTGCAGCTGCAGAAACTCTTCCTGAATCTTCTTTTTAATGTCAGGATCAATTTTATTCTGGTTGGCAATTTCCAGTGTTAATTTCTCAACTTCTTCATCATCTAAATGCTTAAAAACATCTGAAGACACATCAGGCCCCAGTGAAATTAACAATATTGCTGCTTTTTCTTTACCGGTTAATTCTTCTTTCATAACAAAAACCCCTTCAACATTTATTCATCAACTAACCAGCTGCGAATTAACTTAGCTGCATTTTCTGGATCTGAATGAATCATATTTTCTAGTTCATTTTTAACTTTAGCACTTTTTCTCTGAGCTGCATCTGGTTCAAATAAATCAATTTCTTCATCATCTTCTTCAACTTCTACATCAACTTTACTACCTCTATCTGCTGCAGGTTTTTTGCGATATAAATAAATAATCAAAGCTGAAGTTAAAAGTAAAACTAATAAGATTAGTCCGCCATAAATATACATCTGACGTCTTTCTGCAGCTGCCTGATCCTGCATAGCCTCCTGAGCGGCGTTTTCTAAAGAATCATCAAAAGCAATTGCTGAGATATTTAAAACATCGCCTCTTTGTTCATTATAACCAATTGCTGCTCCGACAGCATTTCTAATCTGTTCAACTGTTTCTTCATCCGTATTTTGATCAATCATCACTGAAACAGATAAGCGCTCTACCTCTCCCGGTGCATAAACATGCTGTTCTATTCTTTCGTTTATTTCATAATTTGTAACAGTATTTTCTCGTTCATAGCTACTTTCTTCTCCAGCAGCTTCTCCCTGATATTGCGGAATATTAGTATCAGTACCAGGTGCTCCTCCACTTACTCCGTTTTCCTGAGTTTCAGAATTCATCTCTTCACTGCGGACAATACCACTCTCATCAACAACCGGAGTATAAGTTTTGCTTTCAGCCTGTCTCTGATCAAAATTAAGATTAGCATTGACCTGAACAGCAAAATTATTTGGTCCTAAAACTTTTGTCAAAAGTGCAGTCAAATCATTTTTTAAAGAAGACTCAAATTCCTGCTGCATAGCAAAATTTTGAGGGTTAGACGAATTATTATCATTCCCATTAGAGGCCTGAGATAAAAGATTACCGCTGGTATCAACAATGGTAACCTCATCTAATGGTAAATCCTGAACTCCACTGGCGACTAAATTCTGCACAGCACTAACCTGTTCTTGACTCATATTGTATGTAGGGGCCAGTTTTACCATTACTGAAGCAGTAGCGGACTTTTCTTCTGCTAAAAATAAACTTTCCTCTGGAGGTGTAATCTGAACTCTTGCAAATTCAATTCCAGAAATTGATTGAATCGAGCGGCTAAGTTCACCACCGAGTGCCCTATAATAATTGACCCGTCTTTCGAACTCAGTTGTACCAAAGTCACTGCTGTTAAAAATTTCAAAGCCAACTACTCCCTGATCAGGGAGTCCGGCTGAAGCCATATCCAGCCTGAGTCTATAAATCTCACTTTCCGGAACTAAAACTGTATTACCATTACCTCCCAGCTGATAATCAACATTATTTTCATCCAATCTATCTACAATCGCTGCTGTATCCTCTGTTGTTAAATTAGTAAAAAGAGGTTGATAATTATTAGAAGTTCCCCTGAAAATAAGATAGCCGAAAACACCAGCCATAATTACTGTGAGAATAATAATTAAAATTTGTACACTCTTATTTAATTTTTGCCATGTATTCTGCAATTCTTCTTTGTATTTTTCGAAAAATTCGGCCATCACTATACCTCTTCCGTAGATACTCTATGATCTATGTTAGTAATTTTGATATTACTATACCTGTAAACGCATAACTTCATTATAAGCATCAATCACCTTTGTCTGTACAGCTGTTGTTAAATTAACAGCTACCTTAGCTTTTTCTGCTGCAATCATTACATCATGTACATTATCAGTTTCACCGGCAGCAAAACTGGCTGTCATCGCCTGAGAATCTTTTTGCATCTCATTTACCTGATTAAGCTGCTCTCTAAATAAATCAGAGAAAGCCTCAGCCTGATTATTATTTTCTTTATCAATTGAAAAATTTTCAAATCCACTCTGGAATTTAACTGGATTTATTTCCATTTTTTCCACTCCTTAATTAAGTGCTGATATTTAAAGCACTATTAGCCATGCTTTTATAATTTGTAATAGCCTGAATGTTTGCCTCATAAGCACGACTGGCATCTATCATATTTACCATTTCAGTCATCACGCTAACATTTGGCAGCTCCACATATCCTTCTTCATTTGCATCAGGATGCTCAGGTTGATATTCCAGACGAAAAGGAGACTGATCCTCTGCAATTTCGTCAACCTCAACTCCGGTTGAATTGGAAGCTGAACTGCCTGCAGAACCTGTTCTCATTTGTTTATCGAATTTTTGTCTAAAAACAGGTGTTTTTCTTCGATATGTATTACCGTCTTCATCTCTAGTTGTCTCAGCATTAGAAATATTAGAAGAGATTGTATCCATCCGTAACCTCTGTGCTGTTAAACCAGATGCACTAATATCTATTCCGTTAAACATGATTATTTACCTCCCTGCTGAATAACCTGATTTAAGGTAGAAAAGTGTCCGGCAGCTCTATTTGTCATCACATTATAATAAATGCTATTTTTAGCTAATTCAGCCATTTCTACATCTATATCGACACTGTTTTCGTCATTTCTGTAATTTCTACTGTTCTCAGAACTCTGAACCGAAGTATACTGCCTGCTAAAAGGCAGATGCTTAGTTTTAGTTGTTTTTAAACTAACAGAACTGGCTGATGAGCCCATTTCCTTTTTTAAAGCAGATTTAAAATCAATATCCTGCCTTTTATAACCCGGGGTGCTTACATTTGCTAAATTATTAGCTATTAATTCTCCTCTGCGGGCAGAACCAGCAAGAGCTGTGGTTATCACTTCTAAATTTTCCATATTTTATACCCCCTTAGAATCAAAAAAATCTACAGTAT
>JBHEOV010000010.1:7855-38038 GCA_046260625.1 Halanaerobium sp.
AACTATAGATTTTTCAATATGCAGTCTGGCAGTCATAAAAAAATATCTTAGACCCATAACTTTGCGTCACTAGTTTTCACTAATTTTGCTCATATTTAATAAAATTATGTATTACATATTTAAAGTAAATCAATTATAGTAAAATTAATAAAAATATCATAAAAATTTAGAGTAATTTTTTAAGTGACTCCATAACTCTATCTTTTTTAAATGGTTTTACTATAAAATCTTTAGCCCCCATCTCAATTGCCTGAATAACAATTTTTTGCTGTCCCATGGCACTACAGACAACTATTTGCGCATCTGGATCAATATCCTGAATAGCTTTAATAGCCTCTAAACCATCCATTACCGGCATTGTAATATCCATGGTCACTATATCCGGATTTAATTCCTGATATAATTCCACTGCTTCTTTACCGTTTTCTGCTTCACCTGCTACTTCAAATTCGTCTTTTAATATATTTTTTAAATTTAATCTCATAAATGCTGCATCATCTACAACTAACACTCTAGGCATTTAAAAATTACCTCCTCTAAATAATAACTACTATTATCTAATATAATAACATAAATGATTTTTATTTACAATAACAATATTAATCATAACCAAAATTTAACATTCTCTAAACATACCCGTTTATTACTATATAATAAACTTATATGGTAATCAAGTCTTGACTGAAAGATTTTACTTCAACTCGACCATCATCAAGATAAAAATACATTGAACGTCCATAATCTTTACCAACATCACTACCGGTAATACTAATCCCAATATCTTTCAGTGTTTCCTGGACGGCCTCAATATTTCTTTCGCCAATTTTCATTACAGAATTACCGCTTTCAGATTTAAACATTCCAGCCCCACCAACTATTTTTGCAGATAAACGTCTTTTTTTCGCTCCCAGGCCTTCCATTTCATCTATCAAAAATGGAATTCCGGTATCTGCATATTTTACAATTTTTTTGCCGCCTGGATTTTCCGGCAGCATTATATGGACCAGACCACCAACCTTAGAAAATTTATCATAAAGGGCGATTCCAATACAGGAACCAAGTCCCAAAGTAGCTAAAACTGTATTTTCATCACCTATAGCATGGTCTGCCATTTTGACAACTAATTTTTCTGCTACCTGATCCAGACTAGGCAAAATTATCACCTACCAGTCTTTTGAATAAGAAATCAAGAGAATCTTTTTCTGGAATAAAGAAATAAAATAGTTCTAATTTCTCTTCTCCTGCCAAAAATTCTGTTTCTAAAAGTAAAATAAAATCTTCTGTCTGACTGTAATCAATAACAGAAGAACTTAAGACTGCCCCGGCCATATCATAGGCCATAGCAGGTACACTCTGATCCAAATCTAGATCAGTAAAATCATTTATTGCTTTTAAATAAGCACCACTTAAAATATTTCCCAGCTCGTTAAGGGCAGAATGCTGCATTTCTTTACCTGGTAAATCATCTGTAGCAAAAATCAATTTCAGCATTTTTTCTACATTTTCCATATCCACGACCAGTAAAATTTTACCTGATATCTCTCCCGAAAAATTAATCATAATACAGGCGATATATTCTTCTTCATCACCGGTAATAGACGGCAGTTCCTGAATCTCAACCAGTTCCACCTTAGGAACAGTCATACTAATTTCCTGGCCGATCATACCGGAAAAAGCAGTAGCTGCATTTCCTGCTCCTATATTTGCTACTTCTTTTAGAATATCCTCTTTTATTTGATCTAATTCCATAAAACAACCTCCCAACCTTATTATTTAAGCATCAATTTCTCCATCAACATTTTTTAATGCCTCAATTTCATGATTAGTTAAAATATTTTTAAGATCGAGTAATAAAAGCAGTTCATCATCTTTACCTGCTCTCCCTACTCCCTCGATATAATCACTATCAATCTTTCTTGCTAAATCAGGCAGATCAACAATATTTTCTCTGGTTAAAGGCTCAATTTCCTTTACATCATCTACCATCATTCCTGCTGTTAAACCATCAAGTTCTACAATGATGATTTTTTCTTCTCTGCTCTTTTTCTGACCCTTAATTTTAAGGCGCAGTTTTAAATCAACTACCGGTACAACAGAACCCCGTAAATTAATTATTCCACTAATAAATTCAGGGCTATCGGGAACAAAAGTCATTTTAGTATTAGATAAAATTTCTTTTGTCTGATTAATATTAACCCCAAATTTTTTATCCGCTAAGTAAAAAATTACATATTGTTTTTTATCCTGGCTGATCTCTTTAATCTGCAAAATAATCACCCCCAGCTTTAATTTTAAAGAAAAAATTTAAGAACAAAACTTTCTCCACTTAAAATTATTAAAATAACTTTAAGATAGAGAAAGTTATTAATAATTTATTGAGTAAAAAGTGTTTTTTCTAAATCAAGTAAAATTAAGAGATGATCTTCATCGCGAGCACAGACTCCACGCAGATAATCCTGTCTTAAATTACTTTCTACATCTGGCGCAGGAGTAATTGTATCTTCTTCCAACCAGACTATTCCTTCAATATGATCCACCTGAATTCCTAAAAGTAAATCATTTACTTCAACTGTAATAGTACGCTGTTCTTCTGCTTCAAAATCTCCACTATCCTGATCTATTTCAAAGCGGCTGTGCAGATCAACTACCGGCACAATTATTCCTCTTAAATTAATAACACCAACAACATGTTCATCTGTATTAGGTACATTTGTGATTTGAGCTGATTTAATAATCTCTCTTGTATATTCTATCTCTATCCCATATTCTTCTTCGCCGATATTAAACACAACATATTGAGCCTGCCCACTTTTTTTGCCATTTTGATTTTTTGCATTTTCTAAGTCCAAGCGCTCTTGAGCTGTTTCCATAGTCACACCCCATTTATGAAATTTTAAATTCTCCTACTAATTCTTTTAATCTCCCCTATTTATTTTTATATTAAGCAACAATATCTCTGACATCAATGATTAAAGCAACATCACCATCACCGATAATTGTAGCACCACTGATATATTCAGTATCCTGCAGATAATTACCAAGCGATTTAATTACAATTTCCTGCTGATTAAGCAGTTCTTCTACTATTAAGCCAATAAAGCGATCTCCACTTTTTAAAATGACAACTGAAAGATCAGACTCAGCTTTTTTAAATGAATCTAAATTTTTGCTGCCAAATATTTCAGAAGCTGAAACAAGTGGAATTGTATTTTCTCTTAAGACAATTACATCCTTACCTCTAACCTTTTTGATGTTTTCCGGATTAATAGTTAGAGTTTCACTAACTGCATTTAAAGGAATAGCAAAAGTATCTCCTTCAATTTTAATCATCAGGGCCTGTGTAATTGCCAGTGTCAATGGTAGAGAAATAGTAAAGGTACTGCCTTTACCCAGCTCAGATTCAATACTAATCTGACCATCCAGTTTTTTAACAACATTTTTAACAATATCCATCCCTACTCCTCGCCCCGATACATCTGTAACTTCGGAAGCTGTACTAAAACCGGGATGAAATACAAAATCAAGTATATCTCTTTTCTCCATTTGTTCTAATTCCTCTTCGCTGACTATCCCCTTTTCTACAGCCTTACGGCCAATTACATCAGCATCGATTCCGGCACCATCATCACTGACCTCAATGATGATTTCACTGCCTTTCTGATAGGCTCTAAGCTCTATTTGACCTTCTTGCTCCTTACCTTTAGACTTTCTTTCCTCTGGCATTTCAATTCCATGATCAATAGCATTTCTCAAAAGATGTGTTAAGGGATCTGATAATTCATCAATAATTGAGCGGTCGAGCTCAGTTTCCTGACCTTTCATCACAAAGTCTATTTCCTTGTCCATCTTATTAGAAAGATCTCTGATCATTCGTGGAAAACGACTAAACATCACTCCAACTGGAACCATTCTGATCTGCATTACAATATGATGCAGTTCCATTGTTACTCGATCTAACTGAGGAATAATTTCATTAAACTTAGATTTTTGAATATCCAGTGACTGCAGGCGAGTTTTATTGATTAATAACTCTCCCACCATATTCATTAGAGTATCTAATTTAGAAATATCAACTCTAACAGTTGAGCTACTCTGAAAAGAGTTGACCTTATGTTCAGCGTGCAGACTATTATTGTTTTCGCTTTTATCATCTTCTTCTACTTCCAGCGATTCAATTTCATTAAAGTTAACAACTTCTGCTCCAGAAACCTCTGCCAGTTCTTCCTTGAATTCATCTGCCGGCAGCCAGCTCAAAGCGTAAATATTTAACTCAGCAACTGCTTCCTCAGAATCTTCTATCTCATCTTTGGCCGGTACTGACTTAAATATTTTTCCTATTTCTTCTACTTTTTTGAGAAGCATAAAGGCTCTAACACTCTGAAAATCTGCTTCATCTAAAATAGCTTTCAAATGATAGATCCGCTCTTTATCCTTCTTTTGCTTTTCTAATTCTTTTTTTTCTGACTGACTGAGATCAAAACTAAAATCACCATTCTCTGCTGAACTATCCTGAGCATTTAAATCAGCTGCTGCAGCCTCTTGCTGACCGTAATTAGCAAGTTCCTCAATAAAACCTGCTAAATTTACATCAGCCGGCTCCTCACCTTCACTTTCTCTGATCTTTTCTACTAAAAACTGAATATTATCCAGTCCCTGTAATAAAAGATCAATAAATCCTGTTGTAACCTCAAGTTTACCTTCACGAACTCGATCCAGCATATTTTCCATTTTGTGAGTTAGCTCGGTTAAATTTTCAAAACCCATTGTTGCAGACATCCCTTTAAGAGAATGTGCTGCTCTAAAAACAGCATCAATTGTTTCTTTATCCCCTGGATTGTTTTCGAGGGTTAAGATACCATTGTTCAGAGTTTCTACATATTCTTTTGCTTCGTCAAAAAACATATCTAAATAACCATTATCCTGCATTAACTTCCCCCCTGATTTTAATTATTAGAAAATAAATTAGCTTTTTTCATCAAAAAATTTTGCCTCATATTTATCAGAATTGAGATAACCTTTAATACTTTTTTCTCTGCTGTATAAAGAGATCATTTTTTCCTTATTTTCACTCTTTTTCTTTTCCAGAGCCTGCATATTTTGCGACTGCAGTTTGCTAGTTTTTTGAATTAATTGATATAAGTCTTCTTTTTTCTGCTGCAGTTCCGCTTTAGTCAAAGAAAAAGCGAGCTGAGTAAAATATTCCTGCTGTTCGATCTCATCAATTTCAGCTATCAGTTTATTCTTTTCGGCTAGTTTTTCTTTTAAATTATCAAAATCACTTTCCTCAATTAAATCTGCTTCTGCTTCAGTAAGTGACTTTAATTCTTGATATAGTTTAAATAAATTTTTCATCAACAAACCTCCAACTTAAACACCAATATTTACTTTTTTCTCTTCTCCTGAATTCTGGCTCATTACAATTTCTTTATAAGTAACAAATAATTCTTCTACCAGAGGTATTACATTATCAAGATGCTTAGTATTTTTATTTAAATTAGCCTGAATAAGCTCTCTGTAGATAAAATCATAGAGACTTTCCAGCTGAACAGCAATTTCTCCACCCTGTTCTTTGTTTAATGTGCTCTGTAATTCTAAAATAATATTTTGAGCCTTAATTATATTCTTATGGCTTGCTTCTATTTTTCCTTCTTTTATATTCTTTTTTGCTAATTTCATAAATTTTGCTGCACCCTGATAGAGCATCAATAAAAGCTTGCCCGGGCTTGCTGTTTTAATCTGCATCTGCTTGTATTGATCAGCACTTCTTCCCTGCATAATAATTACCTCCTAAACATATTTTATAATTTTTTGCTTAAAATAGCAATAAAACTAGAGATCAAATTTAATATTATTTAATTGATCCAATAATTTCTTATTTTTAACTGCTTTTTGATTTTCTTCTTTAACATCTTCTAAAAGTTCTTTTCTCATAATTTCTATTTCTTTGGGTGCCTCTATTCCCAGCTGTACCTTGCCATTTTCAATACCCACAACAGTGATTTCTATCTGATCATCAATTATTATTTTTTCATTTAATTTTCTGCTTAATACCAGCATTATTCAGCCACCTCTTCTGCAGCTGCAAAAATTTTATAGCGTACCTGATACCGCTGATCATCAAGTATTACCTGTTGAGCAAGTTTTTTTTCTAAATTAATAACTATCGGTGCTGAAAGATTGGCAGTACTATTTTCAATCTTATCCTTGAGTGTAATAATATTTAAAATTAATAAATTAGAAACACTCTCTATTTTTAATTTTTTTTCTACTTTATCACTGATTTCAAATTCATAATTCTGAATTAAATTGCCCGGCTCTACTGTTACAAAAGCTACATCTGAATTCTCAACTGCCTGCATAACTATAAATGGTGATTCCTCTGCCAGTGGTAACAATACAAAATCCTTTAAATCTTCAAAACCAGGCAGGCCTGAAGCAAAAGAAATTATATCAGATTTATCTATTTCTATTTTACCAAAATCTCTACTCATTATTTCCATCTGAACCCCTCCAAATTTTTTCTTAGAATACTCTTAGAGCTTTAAGCTTTAAAATCTATAGTTGGTCCCGGCTTATAGGCCACGACTAACTCCCGCTGTTCACTATACATGATTTCTGCGCCTAAATCTGAAATTTTATAGTTTTCAAAATCACTTAATTTATCACCGGTCGAAGCATAGAAAGCAGCTGCCTTTTGAGCAGTTTCAATCCCCTCCTGCGCAAATCTTTTAGTACTATCTGCTATTTTATAAAAGCCCATAGTTTTACGGGAGGGATAACTGTCAATATTCAAATCCAAATTCTGCAGCATATAATCACTTCCTCTCATAATTCATTATCGTAGATTATGCGAATTAATTAAATCTAATTAGCGGCCTCTAAACGGCTTAAAAGAGGTTTAAGTGTTTTTTACTGCTAATTACTCCCTATCATCATTAACTAAAAAAGGTTTTAACTAATTAACAAAGAATAATTAATATATGGATTTAATAAATTTTGAGGTGAGTGATTATGAAAAATAAAATAAAACTTTTAACAGTCATTTTATTTTTAATACTTACTGCTGCAGCTGTTCCAAAACTTAAGGCAGAAGAAATGAAAAAATTAGATTATCAAATATTAGCAAGTTATAAACATGACCCGCAGGCGTTTACCCAGGGGCTAGAAATTTACAAGAATCAACTTTTTGAAGGTACAGGTCTTTATGGCAGTTCTTCACTCAGAAAAGTTGAGCTTGAAAGCGGCCAGATTCTTAAAAAATTAGAACTTGATCAAAAATATTTTGGAGAGGGAATCACTATCCTTAATGATAAAATTTATCAGCTCAGCTGGAAAGAAAACACTGCCTTTGTTTATAACCTTGATTTTAAACTATTAAAAACTTTTAGCTATCAGGGTGAAGGCTGGGGCCTGGCCAATGACGGTCAGCATTTGATTATGAGTAATGGCAGTGAATATCTCTCTTTTAGAAATCCAGAAACTTTTGCCTTAATTAAAAAACTTGAGATTAAAAATGGTGATCAAAAAATAAAAAATATAAATGAATTAGAATATCAGGCCGGTTTTATTTATGCTAATATCTGGCAGACCGATTATATTCTTAAAATTAATGCTGAAAATGGAAAAGTTAAGGCGTATTTAGACCTAAAAGGTATCTTAAAAACAGATTATGAAGGAGAAGTAGATGTACTAAATGGGATTGCTTATGATCCCCAGGAAAATAATTTTTTAGTTACAGGTAAGTTATGGCCTAAAATTTATAGAATTAAAATTATTGAATAAAAAATTTAAAAACCCCTTATGCAGTAGAAATTAAGAGTTAAATTTCTCAGTCATTAGGGGTTACTAAATTTAAAGCATATTAATTTAAAATTTCATAAACCTGCGAATTATTATATTCACTGTAGGGATCTTCTCTTCTCAACCTTTCTAAAATCTCTCTGCTTTTTTCTACCTCACCGGCTTCATTGAGCATCAAACCGAGATTATAGAGAGCTTCATCATAATAATTAGTATCATCATATTCATTTAAATAGATGCGATAAAAATGTTCTGCTGACAGATAATTATCCATTTTTTCGTGGCTCCGCGCCAGTAAATAAAGGCTTTCTCTTTTCAAGTATTCAGTTTTAGTTAAATTATAAATACTGTTAAATATATCCGCAGCATCCTGATAGTCCTGACGAGAAAAATAATCCATCCCCAGATTAAACAACTGCTGTTCTGTACCTTCCTCTAAGAAAGTATTTGCCTCCTCTAATTCTCTCTTTGCTTCTTCTCTCTCCTTTAATTTTTGTATGTTTTCAAAAGATAATAAAGATTCATTATTTTTATATTGGAGTAGATCAAGTTCATTTAAAAGCTTTAAATTTGGACTTTCTTCCCGACTGCTGTTTTCATTTTCCCGCTTATCTGATGCTGTTTCTTTAGAACTATCAGTTTTTTCAGAGGCTGATTCCTCAGAAGTTGAAGCCTTATTTTCTTTATCAGAATCTGAAGAATTGTTATTTCTATTTTGGGAGCCATTCTGCTCTAGATCATTTTCTTCAGTCTCCGACTGAGCAAATTCAAAACCCTGAATATTATTTTCAATCCACTCAAATGGACTGAGACCGCTCAAATTTAGAAAAACAGCAAATAAAGAAACCGCAATTAAAGCTGCAATTAAAGCACTTTTTTTATTTGTCTGAGATTTAAAATTAAATGCACTACTGTTTTTATCATCTTTTTCACACTGCATTATATAATTTTTGATATTCTGATTACCACTATCTAAATCATAGGCCTGATAGAAATATTTTAAAGCTTCTTCATAATTTTCTTCTTTTTTATACATCAGCCCTAAAATAACATAAGGCTCAATTAATTCATTATATTCTTCGATTAACCTTTTTAAAAATCTAATTTTTTGATTCTGATCAGCCTGATCACTGAATAAGATATTTTTATATTCTTTTCTGATTTCCTTGAAATCCTGTTTAGTAATTAATTCCAGATAATCTCTTGCTTTATTATTTTCTCGCTGTATAGAAAGACTTTTACGCCAGGTCTTTTCCGCTTTATCAAATCTACATTTTAGATAATAAGCAAGGCCCAGTAAATTAAGAGCAGATACACTTTTAGCATTGAATTTTAAACATAATTTAAGTTCATCAACTGCGTCAGAAACATTATTATTTTTTATTAAATTCATTGCATCTTTGTAATGAGCATTATTTTTTTTCATTATAACAACCTTTCCAGTATTAATAAATGCTGCTTTTTTATTATTTTATCACATAAAAAGCATTCTGAAAAGAAAAAGAGACAGCTAAGCTAAAGCTCCAGCTGTCTCAAAATATTGCAATTTTCTATTTTTAAGAACTACGCTGTTTCTCTTCTGTTTAAGACATCAATCATTACAGCCAGGATAATTATAAAACCTTTAACTATCATCTGATAGAAACTGTTGATCCCTAAAAGACTCATTCCATTATTGATTACACCAATAATAATCGCCCCAATAACTGTTCCGGAGATTGTACCTATACCACCCATAAAACTTGTTCCTCCAATGATTACAGAAGCAATAGCATCCAGCTCAAAGCCATCTCCCAGATTTGGAGAAGCACCATTTAAACGGGAGGCAAGTAAAATACCAGAGGCTGCACTTAAAACACCGGTAATTACAAATACCATAGTTTTCGATTTTAAAATATTAATTCCTGATAACCAGGCTACTTTTTCATTGCCACCGATGGCATATAATTTGCGTCCAAAACGTGTCCTTCGCAGAGTGTAAACCCCTGCCAGAACAACTACTGCAAAAATTGCCACTGGAATGGGAATCCCCTGATAACCGATAAAAATAAGAAATCCTGCAATAAAACCAGCTATAGTCAGAATTAAACCTCCGGTTAAACGGGCCTTATTTCTAACTTTTTCACCTTTTTTCATCTCCACACTTGTTTTAAAAACTGCAATAATTCCTAAAATCAGGGAAATAACTAAAATAATTAAAGATGGTAACTTAGGAATATAACCACTACCAATGCTGGCAAAGGTCATATTAGTGACCGGAACTGAAACTCCCTGTGTTAAAACCAGACTCAAACCTCTGGCAATTGTCATTACTCCCAGAGTAATAATAAAGGGGTGTATATCAAATTTAGCACTCATAAAGCCATTGAAAAACCCTAAAACTCCTCCAACTCCAACCAGAGTGATTAAAATAGCAAGCCACATTCCAAGACCGGCCTGCATTAAGAGAGTCACAACAACAGCCGATAGACCAACTACAGAACCTACAGAAAGGTCAATACCTGCCAGTAAAATTACCATTGTCATTCCAACAGCAATAATACCATTGATTGTAACCTGTCTAACCAGATTGGTCAGGTTTCTAGAACTTAAAAATGAAGGTGAAGCAATACTTAAAATAATAATTAAAAAGATTAATGCTATAAATGTTCCATTGTTTTTGATAAACTTCTTCAAATTTATTCAACTCCTTTATTACCTGTAGCATATTTCATTATAGTTTCCTGATCTGCCTCTGATCTTTCCAGTTCAGCAGTTTTCTTTCCCTCTGACATAACAATAATTCGATCACTCATCCCCATAATTTCTGGTAATTCAGATGAAATCATAATCACCGTAACTCCCTTTTCAACCAGCTGATTCATCAATCTATAAACCTCAGTTTTAGCACCAACATCTATACCTCGAGTTGGTTCATCTAAAATTAAAACATCCGAATCAGTGATCAGCCATTTACCAATAACAACTTTTTGCTGATTACCTCCACTTAATTTCTCTACAAAAACATCCAGATTGGGAGTTTTTATATTTAATTCATTAACATATTTTTCGGTAACATTACGCTCAGCGTGATCATCAACCGCCAGAGCTGTACTAAATTTTTTAATTGAAGGCAGAGTCATATTCATTACCAGATTTTTATCCAGCAGTAAACCCAGTTCTTTTCTATCTTCAGTTACTAAAGCAATTCCATTATTTATGGCATCAGCAGGAGATTTTATATCTAATTTTTTACCATTCAGAAAAATTTCTCCCTCACTTTTTTTGCCGTAAACTCCAAAAATGGCATTAACCAGTTCTGTTCTTCCAGCCCCCATTAAACCTGATATACCAAGAATTTCTCCCTTATAAGCAGAAAAAGAAACATCATCTACTAAATTTTTATCAGGATTAAATGGATCAGGGACTGATATGTTTTTAACTTCCAGTGTCTTTGACTGCCGCTCAAATTCTTTTGTGGGAAAAAGATCTTCAATATCACGACCAACCATTCTGGTAATTATTTCGTCTAAAGTAACCTGATCAATATTAATCTTATCTCCAATTGTAGCTCCATCTCTTAAAACTACTACCGAATCTGCTATTTCTTTGATTTCTTCCATTTTATGTGAAATATAAATTATTGAAACCCCACTGGCTCTTAATTCATTGATTACTGTAAAAAGCTCTTTAATCTCAGAATCAGTTAAAGCAGAAGTCGGCTCATCAAAAACCAGAATTCTGGTATCTAAAGAAAGAGCTTTTGCAATCTCAACCATCTGCTGTTTTCCAACTGTTAAATCCCCGAGATCTTTACGAGGATCAATATTCATATTTAATCTTGCCAGTGCTTTTTCGGCCCTATCATATAATTCTTCCCATTTGATTCCACCAAATTTATTTAAAGGCTGTCTATCTAAAAATATGTTTTCAGCAACAGATAGATCAGGCAGCAAATTTAATTCCTGATGAATAATCCCAATTCCTTCTTTTTCTGCTTCTCTTGTGTTTTCAAAACGAACTAGCTGATCATCTAAATAAATATCTCCTTCATAAGTTGGAAAAGGCCAGACACCACTTAAAACTTTCATCAAAGTTGATTTTCCAGCTCCATTTTCTCCAACCAGTGCTAAAATTTCTCCCTTTTCTAGAGTAAAGTTAACATGATCCAGTGCCCTAACACCCGGAAAATCTTTAATAATATTTTTCATTTCCAGAATTTCTTCAGCCATCTATTTTACCTCCAGAATTGAATATTGATAGAGCAATCCCACCCTGAATCGGATGGGACTGCTTAATTGTTAATTTCTTATAATCTTATATTCTTTACTATTTATGTTTTTATCTTTGTTTCAAATGTTAATATTTACTCATCTTTAAAAATATCTGTTGCTTCGTGATAGCCATCTGCAACAACAGTATCCATAATGTTGTCTTTATCTACAACAACGATTTCAGTAACTACTGTTGGAACTTCCATAGCTCCGTTATCTACGTGACGATCAATACCTACAATTTCGTCAACAGGTCTATCTGGATTTTTTGCCAGAGCAACAGCAGCTTCTGCAGCTTCATAGGCTAATGGTTTAACTTTCTTAAAGATTTCAATTGACTGTTTACCCTGCTCAATATATCTAATGGTGCGTAAATCAGCATCAGAACCGGCAACAAAAACTTTATCAGTATCCGCCATATTCTGTGCTTCTAAAGCTCTTACTGCACCGGAAGCCATACCACTATTATTAGCTACTACAGCATCAATTTCATTATCATTACTGGTTAAAGCATTTTCAGTTGTTTCCATTGCTAAATCAGGAGACCAACCATCATGACTCTGATCTACAACTAATTCCAGACCCTCATGTTCTTCTACAGTTTCTACAACACCCTCAGAGAAAGCATTGGCGTTAGAGTCTCCAGGCTGTCCTCTCAAAAGAACTACATTACCCTTAACTTCACCACGATTTTCTTCAAACCATTCAACCATAGCTTCTCCCTGCAGTTTACCAACAGCCCAGCTGTCCTGAGTTAAAAATAGATCTACATCACTGTTCATAATTAGAGAATCATAGTTTACTACTGCTACTCCGGAATCATGAGCCATCTTGACCATGTTACTTGCTGTACCTGTGTTAACAGGCTGTAATACAATTACATCTGCTCCCTGAGTCAGCATATTTTCAAATTTAGAAAGCTGTTCGTTTTCATCATTATTTGCTGAATCAAATATTACCTCATCAGCACCTTCTTCTTCAGCTCTCTCTATAAAAGCATCTCTATCTTTAATATATCTTTCTTCCTGCATAGTTTTTAAAAGAAAACCAACTTTGATTTCTCCATCATCTTCTCTTTCACCATCATTGTCACTTAAAAGATTACTCAACCAGCCACCATCATCCTGAGCAAAAGCCGCCATAGAAATTGAAGAAACGAGTAAAATTACTACCAACAAAATACTTAATTTTTTCATTATTAACCCCCTAATAGTTTTCTCAAAGGGAACCATTATTAACTTATAATCACTTATAATTCTCAAAGAGTTATTTGATTTATCTAAATTGTATACAATAATCTGAGTATTAACCATGGAATATTTTTTTAAACCCTTGAATATTTTTTGCATTAGTCAATTTTGCTGTTTTTATAAGTATTTCAGTTTATAATTCCCTGATTCAAAAATATGAAGTTAACAAAAAAGCGGCTAAACCTTCAAAATTAAAGGTTCAGCCGCCTGGATAATTTTTATATTATTTTTACTTTCTGCCTCTTGGTTTAATGTACAAAAGGGGGATTATTATTAAAAAATAATTTTACAGACTATCAATAATTTCATCAGTTATATATTCTACTCCAGAAATATCCTCTACTTCCTCCAGCTCACTACTGTCTCCGATGACCTGATCAATTTCATCTGTTACATCTTCACCGGCAAAATTAGAAACTCCATCAACTTCATCATTTAAATACCATTCCAGTGACTGAAGATCTACCGAAAGCTTATAATTCATTTCATCTGTAATCGACTGAATTTCTGAAAACATAATTTCCGAGTCAGCTTCTATAACCTCAGCAGTATCAACAATTGCCAGTTCAACATCTTCTGCATTATCCTGGGCATAAACTGCACTTCCAGTCCCAAACACAAGTGAAATCAGGAGAAAAAGAGCTATCACATAAATCGTTGATTTTTTCTTCATTTTTTGAACCTCCTTTTAATTATTATTTCAACCTGTCTATAGTATAACAGAAGCTGAATTATATTTAGTGAGAAAACTTTAATTAAATTATGATAAAATTATAAAAGATTAATATTATCTCTGTAAGTTGTGGGTGAGGCTCCAACCTGTTTTTTAAACCAGGAGCTGAAGTAATAAGCGTCATTAAAACCTAGCTGATCAGCAATCTGATAAATTTTATCATTTGTTGTTTTTAGGAGTTCTTTGGCTTTGTTTAATCTGATCATATTTAAATATTCACTGAAGCTTTCCCCAGTTTCTTCATGAAAAAGATTGCTTAAATGACCACTGCTTAAATTAAATTTCCGGGCCATCTCGCTTAAAGTAATTCCATTCTGATAATTGGCAGCTATATATTCTTTCATTTCATTTATCATTTCTTTATTTTTATCATCTGGATTAAAAGAAACGAGTCCATGCAGTCTAAGTAAAAATTCTTTGAGAATTATTTCAATCGCTTTTAAGTCATCATATTTAATCTTTTCAATTCGTTTTTTATTAAGAATTTCCATTAAATCTTCAGCTGCATAATCTAAATCCTTAATAACTTTAAAGCTCTCTAAAATCAGATTATTTAATACTACGTATAATTTTTCCTTATTTAAGTCAATATTTTCTAATTCACTGATTATTTTATTAACCGTTTTTAAAACATCTTCTTTACTTCCTCTTTTTAATACAGCATTTAAATCAATTTTATTCATAATCAGAGACTGGTGCTGAAAAAATTGATCATCAATCAACCAGTTATAAATATTATTAAGTTTATTTCGACTAATGTAATTGGAAATTTCACCTCTTAAAACAGCCAGGCGCTCTGCGTCATTTTTTTCTTTAACCAGTTCCTCTCTGGCCTTATTTACAACCTGCAGCAGTTTGGCTGAGCGAAAGGGCTTTAATAAGTAATCATTGACACCAAATCGAATTGACTTTTGGGCATATTCAAATTCAGCAAATCCAGAAATTATAATAACTTTTAAATGATCACTAGTTTTTCTGGCTTTTTCTATTAAATTCATCCCACTCAATTTTGGCATCTGGATATCAGTTACCAGAATATCTATTGCTTTCTCCTGCATAATTTTTAAAGCTTTTTCTCCATCTGCAGCAGCAAATATTTGATAATCTGATTCTTCCCAGTTAGTATTCTTGATTAATTTTTCTCTGATTGGTTTTTCATCATCAACAAGCAGTAAACTATGGCTCAAATTATTTTCCTCCCCTTTGATCAATTCTGATTATAACAGTTGTTTTTTCTCCTTCAATACTTTCAACTGTCAGACCGGAACTACCTCCATACATTAACTTTAACCGCTGATCAACATTCCTCAGTCCAAAATATTTTCGCTGATCATCAGTTTTTAGCTCTCCAGTTAAAATTTTATTAATTTCTTCGATCTTTGCAGTCGGGATCCCAACTCCATTATCCGCAATTTTAAAATAAATATTTTGGTTTTCGCTATAGCCTTTAACAATGATTAATCCTTTTTTCTCAGCCGGCAGCAGACCATGATAGATTGCATTTTCAACAATTGGCTGCAAGATCAGTTTGGGA
Organism: Halanaerobium sp.; assembly: GCA_046260625.1. GTDB lineage: Bacteria > Bacillota > Halanaerobiia > Halanaerobiales > Halanaerobiaceae > Halanaerobium. The sequence continues at coordinate 23,426 of JBHEOV010000010.1, forward strand.
ATATGCGTATCCATTATTTCGTGGTCTTCTATATCAATAATATATTCATATTCTTCTCCATGTCGAAACTGCTGTATAAAAAGATAGTTTTTAACATGTTTAATTTCATTTCTGATTAAGACCATTTCTTTACCATGACTTAAACTGAGGCGGAAAAACTTACCTAAAGCTTCCACCATATGGGTAGCTCTATCAAAATCTTTATTCTCTAAAAGACCAATTATCAAATCTAGAGTATTATAAATAAAATGAGGCTTGATCTGATTATCCAGACTTTCCATTTCCAGCTGTCTTAAAAGTTTCTGTTCTCTTACATTCTGCTCCATCAATTTATTAATTCTTCTAATCATCTTATTAAAACTCTGGCCCAGTTCTGCGATTTCATCTTCTCCACTGATATCAATTTTAACAGAGAGATCATTCTCAGAGGCGCGATGAGTCAGCTCTTTTAATTTCTGAATAGGCTTTGATAAAGATGATGATAAATATAGAGTGAGTAAGATAATCAATATTAAAATAATTACAGTCATATAAATTGTTAGATCGGTAATATAATTCAACTCAGCCTGCACCTCATCAGCAGAAGCCATACTGATTATATACCACCCGGTAGAATCGGAAAAAGTAGAAGTAAGTAGATACTGTTCTCCATTTAGACTAAGTTTCCGGTCCGGAAAACCTCCATTATATAAAAAACTTTTTTCTCCAATCCGCTCTCGTTCTGGATGATAGATAATATTCCCATCCCGATCTGCAATTAAAAAATAACTTTTTTCACCGAGATTAAAATCTGTTAGATCTGCCAGTACATCCAGATCAATATCTGCAGAGATTAAAACATTTTCTTCTGCAATTTCCGGATAATAATATTTAGCAATTGTAATAACTTCTTTTTGAAAATAATTTGTATAAGGCGCAGTAAGGAAAGTATCTCCAGAATCAATAGAATACAGCTGATCTTCAAAATGATCGATTTCCACCCTGTAGGTTCCATAGCTGCTGATTCTGTGACCATCCTGAAAAGTTATAGCGACATCTTCCATTCCGGGTTTGAGCTGCTTAACATTATTAAAATCCTCCCAGATTCGAAAAGCATATTTGCGGCTGTTTCGAAAATCATTGGCCTGAGTTAATTTAATAAACTGATTAATATAAAAATCCTGCTCTTTACCTAAAAATATTTCAACCTCGGAAATATAATCTTCTAGATCTCTTTCCATTCGCCTGACCATTTCCTGAGAATAGTTACTTATCCGATCATTAATTGCACCCCGATAAGTATTAAAAGATAAAAGACCAAATAATAAAATAGGCAGCAGTCCAATTAATAAAAAAGAAATGATGAGTTTAGTTTTAATGGTATGGATTTCTATTCCATTTGCAATTTTTTCAAATAAATTATTCAACATTAATTACCGCCTTATTTAACCCGCCACGGCAGATGAATCCGCAGCAGTCTTTCTAAATTATCTTTATTTGCAATTTCTAAATCTGTTTTTATATATTCAGGAGGTTTAATCCCATGTTCTATATAATTGTATAAAGCTAATAGGCCTTCAGAACCCATTGCTGCCATATCCTGTCCAACAAGATAGTGAATCAAACCTCTGTCTTGAAGTACAAGGGCATCATAAAAAATATCGATTCCAACTGCAACTCCACCTTCCTGAGCCCAGTGCTGAAAATTGGGCAGTGCCTCAGCCGGAACATAAAAAGGCCAGCCGCCAACAAAAAAAATAATATCAACATCCGGGTTTTTCTGAACATACTGTTCCAGTAATTCAACTGCCAGATTGACATTATCCTGATTTTCTACAATATCTTCAACTACTATATTAGTTCCTTCCACTGTATCTAAAAAAGCATCAATCCTTTTTTCCAGATTAAGAGCCCCTTTAACTCCTGTCATGACCATAGTTTTTAATTTTTTATCGGAATCCTGATAATTAATATCTTTTTCGCTGAGAACCTGCAGCAGCCCTTCCGCTGTAGCTTTACCAGCCTCATAATTATCAATACCAATATTAAAAATTCGATCACTATTTGGAGCATCAGCATCAAAAGTTGCAACTGCAATTCCTTTTTCCATAGCTCGATTAATAATTTGATCGTATTCAGGACTGTCATTTATACTCAAAACCATCCCATCTACTTCTCTTTTAATCAAACTATCAATAATATTTAACTGCTCATCTGTATCAAAACTAAAAGAACCCAGCCATTCTAAATTAACACCTAATTCTACTGCCTTTTTCTGAGAATGTTCAAATGCATCCAGAAAAATTGGATTTTCCAGGGAGCGGGGTACAAAAGCTATGGTAATCTCTTCCTCAACTTTTGCTTTTTGCGGATTCTTTTCTGCAGCAGTTAATACGGTTGAACTGATAACAAAAATTATAATTAATACTGATAAAAATAAAAATCTATTTTTTTGTAAAGACAAAATTTATCCTCCCTTATGTTATATTTCTATCTAAAAATTTAAAAAATTTAAAATAACACATAAAAAAGGACCCGGTTAAAGGCCCTCAGTCTTTAAATCAAAAATTCCTATGCCATTAAATTGACATTTTGACCTCTGCCAGGACCGGCAGCACGTGATTGCTGGACAGCTCGAGAAGTTTCTTCCATACCCTCAACCAGCTTAGATACTGTATCCTCAGTCTGTCCCAGAGACTGCCTCATCCCTGAAACACTTAGTGCCTGCTGCACACTGGCAGCCTGACTCTGCATTGCAGAACTAATATCCATTTGTACCAACTCCTTAGAGTTAATGATTATTATATAAATTTATAATAACAGATTAAAAAAGTTTTTTCCAGTAATTTAATTAATTTATTATATAAAGCAGGTAATTTAAGTACTTTTGTCCAATTAATATTAGTAAAGGAATAAATTTTGAAAGGGGAATTATAATGAATTTTAAAAAGGATTATTATCAGACAAAAGCTCAAAATCTAATCAAAAACTTTGCCAGCAGAAATATTGAAGCTTATTTTGTAAAGGATTCAGAGGCAGCTCAAAAAAAGCTGCTCGAATTGATCAAAGAAAAATCATCAGTTTCCTGGGGTGGATCAATGACTTTAAAGGAAATTGGTATCTTTGATCAACTAAAAGCCGGTGACTATAAACTGCTGGATCGAGCAGCAGCCAGAAACTCAGTCGAAAAAGAAGAAATTTACCATCAGGCCTTAAATGCCGATTATTATTTAATGAGCTCCAATGCAATTACTCAGTCCGGAAAATTGGTCAATGTTGATGGGAATGGTAATCGTCTGGCAGCTTTAATTTATGGTCCCAAAAATGTAATCATTGTCGCCGGAATGAATAAAGTGACAGTTGATGAAGAAAGCGCAGTCAAAAGAGTTCGAAATCAGGCAGCACCGGCTAATTCAATTCGTCTTAATCAGAAAACTCCCTGTGCCAAAACCGGTTACTGTAACAGCTGTCAGGTTGATGATACTATCTGCTGCCAGACTGTTATTACCCGCCGCTCCCGCCAAAATGGAAGAATCAAAGTTATTTTAGTCGGAGAAGAGCTTGGGTTTTAGAATGTTAATCTATTTACAGTAATTCCCGAGTGATTATGTTAAATTTATAGTGGTTATGGGAGGTGTTTCAAATGAATAAAACAAATGATAAGCTATATAACAATCCAGATGATAAAAATATTGAAGATAATTTTCAATTCATTTTATTTGGGGGGACCGGAGATCTGGCACATAATAAAATCATCCCTGCTTTTTATAATTTAGCAGCTAAAGATGTACTGCCGGATAAATACACAGTCATAGCTACCGGCCGCCGTTATGATAATAAAAAAGATTATTTAAAAGCTTTATATAATTCACTGCAGAACAAAAAAGAAGAAATTGATAATCGAATCTGGCAGTCACTGACAGATCATATAGAATATTTTGAGCTTTCATTTAAAGAAGCTGATGATTTTGAACGCTTAAATAATCATTTAGCTCAAAAAGCAGAAACTGAAACAATTGCAAATAGAATCTTCTATCTAGCAACTGCGCCAGTGTTTTTTGCTGAAATAGCTAAAAAATTAAAAGAGTTTAATTTATTAAATGTCGGTTTTAAAAATAATGATTCCAGACTGGTTATTGAAAAACCTTTTGGACATGATCTGCAGTCAGCTGAAAAATTAAATGACACCTTAAGCAGTATTTTTTCTGAAAAAAATATCTTTAGAATAGATCACTATCTGGGCAAGGAAATGATCCAGAATATAATGGTGATTCGCCTGAGTAATCCGATCTTTAGGGCTCTCTGGAATAAAGATCACATTGACAATATTCAAATTTATTTAAATGAATCAGAAGGGGTTAAAGATCGGGGCAAGTATTATGATGATACTGGAGTTATCAAGGATATGTTTCAAAACCATATGCTGCAGGTGCTTTCCTTAATAACAATGGAGGAACCTGATGATTTAACAGCAGAAGAAATTTCAACAAGAAAAGTTGAAGTCTTTAAAGAGTTGGCAGACAACAATTTAATTGATATTGATAACCATATAGTTAGAGGTCAGTATGACTCAAATACTGTGGATGGCAAAAAAATTAAATCTTACAGAGAAGAAAAAGAAATACCATCAGATTCCAAAACAGCTACTTTTATGGCTCTGAAGTTATTTTTAAATAATGAGCGCTGGCAGGATGTACCTATCTATCTTAAATCAGGAAAAAGACTTGATAAAAAAGAAGCTGCTATTGCCATTGAATTTAAAGATGATTTTCACTCTGCTTATTTAGACGATCAGGAATTAGACAGCAACTTACTTTTAATTAAAATCCAGCCTGATGAAGGGATTTCACTTCGTTTTAATACTCGTAAACCGGCAAGTAATAATCAAATAGTCCCTGTAGAAATGGAGTTCTGCCAGAGCTGTATTCAATTTTTCAACTCTCCCGAAAATTATGAAGTTTTAATTCATGACATGATTGCCGGAGACAAAACACTGTTTACAAGCTGGAAGGAAGTTGCTTATTCCTGGAAGTTCATTGATAAAATTCAGCATAAATGTGCAGCTGAAAATATCAAACTCAATAATTATCCCGCCCTAACTAAGGGGCCGGAAGCAGCTGATCAACTACTTGCAGCTGATGGCAGAAAATGGCTTGATTAAAACTAATCACTGCAGAAATAAAAAGATTCTCAACTATAATTTAAGCTTTAATAGTCCAAAGGGGGAATTCTTAGATGTATGATATTTCAATGACAATTCAAAAAGACATGTTAGTCTATAAAGGTAAAGATGAAATTAGACCTCGATTATCAACAGTTAGAGATTTTTCTCAGGGTGATGCCCACGAATCTGAACTGCAGATGAATGTCCATACTGGAACTCATATTGATGCACCACTGCATATGCTGCAGGATGGAGATAATGCCAATTTATTTTTTGCGGAAAATCCATTTTATCAGGCAGAGCTGCTCGATTTAACTGCAGTGGATGAAAAAATAACTGCTGCTGATCTAAAAGAATATGAAATTGAGAAAAATTCTTTTGTCATCTTAAAAACTAAAAATTCAAAGCCGGGATTTTTAGAAAAAAAGCCAGCAGACTTTATCTATTTAGCTGAAAGTGGCGCTGAATATTTAAAAGATCAGAAAATAAAAGGTGTAGGTATTGATACTAATGGTATAGAAAGAGAGCAGTCTGAGCACCCAACTCACAAAAAACTACTGGCTGAAAAAATAATGATTTTGGAAGGCTTAAGATTAAATGAAGTTCCAGCCGGAGAATATATCTTATTACTTTCTCTCTTAAAAATTGCAGAAAGTGACGGCCTGCCCGGTAGAGCTTATTTGTTTGAACAGGGAGAAATTGAAACCATACTTAAATTTTTTAAATAAATTATTTTGAATTAGAATTTTTTTGGGAGGTATTTATTAATGAAAAAATACGAAATTGGATTAATTGGTCTTTCAGTCATGGGACAGAATTTATCACTTAATATTGCCCGCAATCATTCGATTGCTGTTTATAATCGTTCTGAAAGTAAAACAAAAGATTTTATGAAAAACAAGGTGGAAAATCAAGAAATAAAAGCTGCCTATGAGCTGGAAGAATTTGTTTCTTCCTTAGAAAAGCCGCGCAAAATTATGCTGATGATCAAAGCCGGTAAACCAGTTGATTTAGTTATTGACAGCCTTCTCCCCTTTTTAGAAGAAGATGATATTATTATTGATGGGGGAAATTCATTTTTCGAAGATACGAATAGAAGACTAAAAGAGCTTGAAGAAAAGGGAATTCGCTACCTGGGAGTTGGAATTAGTGGTGGTGAATATGGTGCCCTCCACGGTCCTTCAATTATGCCAGGGGGAACTGAAAATGCCTATGCAGAAGTATCTGAGATTATGGAAGATGCTGCTGCTAAAACCGAAAAAGGAGCCTGTGTCAGTTATTTAGGACCACGCTCTGCCGGCCATTATGTTAAAATGGTTCACAACGGAATTGAATATGGAATTATGGAAGTTCTGGCTGAAATTTATGATTATATGCGCAAAGTACTGCAGTTAAAACCTGCAGAAATGGGCGATATTTTTGCTGAATGGAATCAGGAATTTGATTCATATTTAGTCGAAATCACTGCTAAAATCTTGAAAAAAGATGATCCTAAAACAGGCAGAAAACTAATTAATTTAATTCTTGATAAAGCTAAACATAAAGGAACCGGTAAATGGAGTGTGCAGAGTGCTTTAGACCTCGGGACTGCAATTCCAACGATCAATGCCGGAGTCAATGCCCGCTTAATGTCGGCCTTGAAGGTAGAAAGAGTGGAAAATGCAGCAGAATTTGCCAGCAGTACTCAAGCGGTAGTTGCTAAAAAAGAAATGCTGCCTCAGCTTAAATCAGCTCTCTATTTTGCTTCCGTAATTGCTTATGCTGAAGGTTTTAAACTCTTAAAAAGTGCTTCTAAAGAATATGATTATAATTTAAATTTCAAAGAAATCGCTCGTATCTGGGAAGATGGCTGTATAATTCGCTCCGGTCTTTTAGAACCAATACAGCAGGCCTTTGCTGATAATATGCAGTTAAATACATTGATTACAGCCCAGCAGTTTAAAGCTCAGCTTAATGCTGCTGCTGAAGAAATTACTGATTTAATAACAAGCGCAGCTCGTTCTGGAGTTCCGCTGACTGCTGTTCATTCAGCTCTTGATTACTTTAACAGCTTAAAATCCGAAGAACTACCTGCCAACTTAATTCAGGCCCAGCGTGATTTCTTCGGTGCCCACACTTATCAGCGCCGTGATGAAGAAGGGACTTTCCACACCGAATGGGAATAATATGTAATGAACAACCCTCTTTTAAAAAAGAGGGTTTTTTCATTTTAGCAAGAATTATATTAATATTAAGAACTTTTTCAATAAAAATAAGGAGGACCAAATAATGAAAGTCAAAGAGATTATGACAAAAGATCCGATTACTATTGATATAAACAGTGATGTCAAAGAAGCCACCCGCCTTCTCTCCTATCATAATATCGGCAGACTGCTGGTTATAAAAGAGGGGCATCTTATTGGAATTGTAACCGATGGTGACCTGATGATAGAACATGAAAGAGAAACTCCAATCAGGGATTTTATGAGTGAAAATCTAATTTTAATCAATGAAAATCAGACTATTAAAGAAGCCTCTCAGATTCTGGCAGAACACCAAATCAGCGGTTTACCTGTAGTTAATAATCAAAAAAGTCTAATTGGAATTATAACTGTTGAAGATATAGTTTACCGCTATCTTGCTCAAAAATAATTTATTTTTTGCTTTCTGAGCTGACAAAAGGAGGATATAATGAAAAGAATTGCCTTAGGAGCTATTACAAATTATCTTAATTCTATCCATCCTTTTATGAATTTTATTGCCAATGCCAGAGCTCATGGTTATGAATTAGATAGATTAATTATCTGTTATTCACATGGTTATAAAACTAAAAGTTTAGAAAGACTGCAGCAGACAGTGGATGTTGATTTAATCCAGTTAAACTATGATCCTGAATTAAGAGAAGAACTTAAAATTACAGGACTAAATAAAAAAGAAATTGACTTTTTTCTTAGAACTCCCGAATTTGACTATCATCAATTAATTTCTTATGGAAAAAGACGTAATTTAGTCTTACTCAAGGCTCTGATTACTGAGCCTAAACTCGATTATCTTTTTTTTATAGATACTGATGTTAAACCCCGGCTCCTTCTTTCGGCTGAGGGAAGTACTCGGGTTATAAATTTTTTCGGCAGACACCTTTTTCATTTAGAAAAAGAAAATGTTGTGATTACAACCAGTGATTATTCCGGTTATTATATAATCCCTCCTTTGGAATTTAAAGGTGTAAAACAACTGCTCACTGGACTGCAAAAAAGCAGTGCCTATCCCAAAGTTAAAAATCTGGAAAACAATTTATCTCTTGCTGATCCAGAACAAAAGAATATCAGAAAAACAAATAAAATATTGGGAGGTAATCATGCCCTTGATTTAAATTATATCAAAAAACTCTCCCCCTACTATTCTACAAGTTACATTTATAATCAAGACTTATATTTAGGGAGAGGTGAAGATACACTTTTAGGAATAGAAGTCCCTGATAAAAAACATAAAATTATTGATATAGATACTCACATTTTCCATAATCTTTATGGTAACTTCCCTAAAAAACCTGATATTAAAGATCATAATGTTCAGGAACGTCTTTTTTATGCCTGTACAGGCTGGCTGGGCAGAAATCCATTTTTAAACTGGTATTTAAAAGAAAAAGATCTCATCAGCAGAGAAAAATTTAAAAATCGCTATAAAACACAAAAAAACGCTCTAGAAATTGGTGCGCCTCTACTGGCAGAATATGCGCAAAATGAAAATTTCAATCTTTTACCAGAAATTTTTTCTGCAGCCTGGCTGCAGCTGGACCAGATGGTAGCAGACTATGAAAATTTATCAGAACACTGGAATTCTGTTACTGATAAAATTATTGAAAGGAGAAAAAAATTATGAAAGTTCTACTTATCAATCATTTCCCTCTTGAAGGCTCAGGCAGTGGTGTTTATACTAAAAATATTGCGCAGCGATTAATTGATAAAGGACATCAGGTTAAAGTAGTTGTTGTCGATAATGAAATAAATGATAATTATCAGTTTCCCGTAGAAACAATAATTGATTATAATTTTCCCTGTTTTACAACTCACCCCAAAAGCAATAATCAATTTTATAAATTAACAAGACAGGAAATGAACGATTATTTAAATAAATTTATTCAGATTATTAAAGATGAAAGTAAAAACTTTAAACCGGATATAATTCACTGTCAGCACCTCTGGGTTGCTCCTTATGCAGCTCTGCAGACTGAGATCCCTTATGTGATAACAGCTCACGGTACAGATATCAAAGGATATAAAAAAGATAAACGCTACCGCCAGATTGCTCTTAAAGGAGCTGCTGGAGCTGAAAAAATAATTACAATCTCAGATCAGGTAAACCAGGATGTAAAAAAGTATTATTTTATTGAAGATGATAAATTGATCAAAATACTAAATGGTGTTGATGATAATTTATTTAAACCACTGGAGACAGATAGACTAAAATTGATTCAGAAATATCTGCCTGCTATCAAAGAAAACCCGGAATACCTGCTCACTTTTGTCGGCAAACTAACAAACTTTAAGGGAATTGATCTTTTAATTAAAGCAGCCAAAAAATATGAGAAAGAATTTCCAGAGATTATGACCCTGATCATTGGTCATGGAGAATTATTAAACGATTTAAAAAAACAGGCAGAAAAGCTAGATCTTAAAAATCTTTATTTTCTGGGCAATCTGCCGCAAAAAGAACTTCCCGCTTTTTACAGCAGTGCAGATTTATCGATTGTACCCTCGCGAGTTGAACCCTTTGGGCTAGTTGCAGTAGAGGCTCTGGCCTGTGGTACACCGGTTATTGCTTCCAGAGCTGGCGGCTTACCTGATTTTATTAATCAGGAAGTGGGCAGACTGTTTAAAATGAATGATAGTGATGACCTGGCTGCTAAAATTATTACAGCACTTAAAAATAATGATAAAGAGAAAAAAGGTAAAAGAGCAGCAGAATATGCATTAAATAAGTTCTCCTGGGCCCGGGTCATAGATGAGGTTCTTGCCGTTTATAACTCAATTCTTTCCGGGGAGGAATTATAAATGAAAACAGTAATGGTAATCCCGACCTACTGGGGACGAGACAGTGAAACCGGCTGGCAGATGGGTGATGCAATCTATGATCATCCGACTCCGGTTGATCAAGAGGGAACTCTGGCCAGAACACTTGAGAGTTTAAAAAAAATAGAAAATAAAGATTTTGAATTAATTATTTTAGTAGCTGTTACTACACCCGAACTGGTAGATCAGGCCTATCAGCGGGCCAAAGAAATAGTTCAAAAAAAATGTCCGGATATCAAAACATATTTAATCGGAGATAATCAGCTGCAGGCTGCAAAAAATATTTATCAGCAAAAAACAAATCTAAGTACTGATCTGCTTTCTCTAAGAGGCTATTCTAATGTGCGCAATATTTGTCTCTATACAGCTTATATTATGGAAGCTGATACAGCAGTTTTAATTGATGATGATGAAGTTTTTGAAGATCCTGAATTTATGGATAAAGCAGAAGAATTTATCGGAGGCAGACTTTATGGTCAGACAGTGGATGGAGTTGCCGGTTATTATTTAAATCGTAAAAATGAATATTATGATGATGTGGAAATTGAACCCTGGATGACTTTCTGGAATCGATTCGGCAGTAAAACTAGAGCCTTTGATAAAATAATAGGCAGTGAGCCCAGACTCAAAAAAACTCCTTTTGCTTTTGGAGGTTTAATGGTCATTCACCGCAATCTTTTTAGAATAGTCCCTTTTGATCCCGAAATGACCCGTGGTGAAGATATCGATTATCTAATTAATGCTAAAATGTTTGGCTTTAATTTCTTTTTAGATAATCAGCTTGCGATTAAACATCTACCGCCTGGAAAACACCACGCTGTCTGGAAACGACTGCGTCAGGATATCTACAGATTCTTTTATGAAAAAGCTAAAATTGAAAGCCAGGAAGAACGACCAAATATGATTAAAGTTGAACCAGAAGATTTTGATCCCTATCCAGGAGAATTTATGAAAGAAGATCTGGAAGATAAGGTAACTAAGACAAATTTAATTCTTGCTCTTGATTATTTAACTGAAGATCAGGTTGAGAATGCAAAGGGAGCAATAAAAAATATTTATATTTCAAAATATGATGCCATACCTAAACAAAATGTTTTTAAAGAATATCTTAAAACACAAAAATGCTGGCGCAAATTATTAAAATTTGCCAGAGAAGAATTTTATGACTTAGGACAGATTTTTACTCAGACTCAGCTCTGTCCAGAAGAAATTAAAAATAATAAAAAAATTAGGAAGAGTTCGGAAGAACTAAGTGATTTAGAATTAGATAAATTAGAAATTTTTACAAATCTAAACCAGGAAGAAAAAACAGCACTAATTGAAATTTCTGAAATAAAAAGTTTTGAACCTGATGATCTAATAATTGTACATGGAGATCCTGATGATACAATTTATATTATACTCTCCGGCAGAGCAAAAATAACAGAGTACAATGAAAACGAAAATGAGAATCAGGAAGAAGTAGTTTTAGCAGAAATGGAGAGCGGAGATTTCTTTGGTTTAACCTCTTTAATCTCAAAAACAAATAATATTTATCGAGGAGATGTCAAAGCAATTGAGCCTTTAATTTTGATCTCTTTTCCTCGAGAAAAAATAATGAATTTTTTCCATAAATATCACAAAACAAGTGTTAATTTACTGCTTCATTTTATAGAAAAACTAAATGAACATTTAAATATAGTTGCCGAATTATATGCAGAATCTCAAATTAGATCTCAGGATATACAGTCTGCTATTAATGAAGAAAAAGAAGAATGAATATAAATCCCTCACTTTAAGGTGAGGGATTATTTAAATTCTGCCATTACCCGAATCACTCAAATCAATTAAGCCTTCCGGATAAGGATTAAATATTGTCTGCGGCATTAAATATTCTACCTTAAATCTAATTACCCAGGATCTAAGCAGAGCTAAAGGCAGTGAAAAGGGAACTTTTTCTTCAGTAAAATCATCGAGAGTTTCTAAGAAATATTCTCTCTCCTCTTTACTGATCTCTGAGGATACATAGCCAAAAATATGCTGCAGCATATTAACTCTTTTACCGGTATCAGGCAGAACATTTAAGGTTTTAATCATCTCTTTTCTATATTTCTGCATGGTTGCTTCAGTTTCTCCTTTGGCATGAGCTGCAATTATTCTTCCCAGTTTATTTAAACCATTTTGATTATATGACATAATCAAATATTTATTATTACTGTGAAAATCAATTAAATCTTTAATCTGTTTTCCCTCAATTACAGATCGCAGATCAGAGAGCATAAAGATTTTGATTAAAAAATTCTCTCTTAACTTAAAGTTTTTAAGTCGGCCCTCGTTTTCTACAACTAAAGAAGGAAAAATTTCTGATAAATTATCTGTAAAATAACCTGCTCTTTTTTCTCCCAGGGCAGGTACTTTACCAGCTTTAGGATAAACCTTAGAATCATTACTGCCACAGGACGGTGAACGAGTTTTAGCAATAAATCCTTCGATCTCATCTTCATTTAATTTTGAACTAAGCTCTTTAAGATACTTATCCATTTTTGCTGTATGGTCTTCTCCAGTCATTGAATCTACCAGCCGATACTGATCTTCTTTTTTAATCAAACGAACTGAATTCCGTGGAACTCCCAGACCAATCTCAACTTCCGGACAAATTTTAATATAATTAACATGTGCTTCTAACTTTCGCACAAATTTATCAGGTATCTTATCACCATTATAGCGACATTTGCAGTATTCTAAACATTTACTTAAAATTAAATTCGGTTTTATAAAATCTCTCAAATGAAATCCCTCCTGCCTTAATTTTTATTTTTTAGGAAACCAGGGAAAAAATTTATTAGTTTTTTTCGCATATTTTTGATATTCCTGATCATCAGCATAGTGTTTTTCTAATAAAGGTACCCCTGAAACAAATCGAATTAATAAAGTCATAATTATTGGACTGAAAATAAATATCCAGCCACCGCTAACTGCCAGGGCAATTGTGTAAAAACCCCACCAGACTAAAGCATCACCAAAATAGTTTGGATGACGAGTATATTTCCAGACACCAGATTTAAGTACATGACCATTCTTTTCTGATTTCGGTAGTTCTTTATAATCTTTAAGCTGTTTATCTGCTGCTGACTCAAAAGCAAAGCCAATACCCCAGATTAAAAGTCCAATAAAATCAATTATCTTTAAACTATAATATGGAGCAGATATAATTTTAATAATCGGAGTCGAAATTATAAATAATAGTAATCCCTGCAGCATAAAAACCCTCAAAAAAGAAGTTAGATAAAAATGGTCCCAGCTTTCTCTCCACTCTGCATAACGAAAATCCTCTCCCTTACCAAGATTTCTTTTAAAAATATGATAACTCAATCTTAAGCCCCAGATAGTTACAATAAAAGTAATAATAAAGGAACGTAAGTTATAATTATTTGTTAAAAAAAGTGTCATATTTGCTGTATAAACATAGCCCAATCCCCAGCCTATATCAACAATGGAATTGTCCTTTTTTAAAACTGCGATCACAAAAAACAGAGAAAAATAAAGCAGAACTAAAAGAAATATTTGAAAATAAATTGAGCTCAACATTTTAACAACCCCTTAGTTTTCTTCTATTAAAGCAACAGCAGTACTCCCTCTGCCAGCATTCATAGCCACTATTGGTGAAATAGATTCTAAAAAATCTGACTCTATACCTAATAATTCGCTAAAAGAATCTTTATACCTTTCTGCTCTTTTTAAATCATCACCATGAATAACGGCAAAACGCTTAATACCGTTTTCATGCTGGTGTTCTTTTAAAATTGATTTCATTTTTTTATAATTTCCTTTTTTACTAAAAGCAGTTGCAAAAGCAATACCATTACCTTCTCGATCAATTGAAATTATTGGTTTTAAATTTAAAAATCCAGCTATTTTTCCTTTAAGAGGACTAACTCTTCCCCCCCGAACCATATACTTAAAATCACTGACACTAACATAAATATATAGATTTTTTCGAATAGATTTTAAATATTCAACTGTTTCAGCAAAGCTCTTACCTGCCTCCAGCTGTTCAGCTGCCTCCATCACAAATAATCCTTCAGCACCTGAGTTGGTTTTTGAATCAATAACTTCAATTTTAAGATCTCTATTTTCTTCTATAACATTTTTTGCAGCCAAATTTATAGTATCATAAGTTCCACTCATCTTAGAAGAAACCGTAATTGCAATAATCGAATCATAATGTTCAGCCAGATAATTAAATTTATCTTCAACTTTCTTAACAGCTGGCTGAGCAGAAGACGGATATTCTTCTGCATCATCTATAATATCAAAAAAGTTCTGACTGTCTATAGTTAACTTATCTAAATAATTTGTTCCATCAACTAAAATATTTAAGGGGAATAAATGAATCTGATGCTGATCTCTATATTCAGCCGGCAGATCTGCAATAGAATC
>JBHEOV010000100.1:0-386 GCA_046260625.1 Halanaerobium sp.
AACTTGATGAATATTAAAACTAAATCAGCTCGAAGAAAATAAATATAGCTGACCTTCTAATAACTGCTGAGTTAAAATTAAGCTAGTATATAAAAATATTTATTTTTCTGTTCTTAATTTTAAATCTCAACTAGAACTCAAAATCTTAAATCGAATGACTTAGCAACTTTTCTAGAAAAACTTTAAGAATATGAGCAATTAATAAGACCTGAGAACAGGATGTTCTCAGCTGACCGCAGAACACGAGGTTCTGATCGGGAAGGTAGTCTTATTAATTGCAAAATATGATTATTAGTTTTTCTTAAAGTTGATTTGGAGAGAGATTTAAGATTTTGAGTCCCTAGTTATTTTAAACTATTATAAAAGAACAGAAAAATAAATCATAC
>JBHEOV010000100.1:396-6491 GCA_046260625.1 Halanaerobium sp.
AATCTGAATAATCATCTCATCCTCAACTTCAATATCTAAATTAATTTTTTCATATTTTTCATCATTAATTGTTACTGCACCCTGTTTAATCATCCGGCGGGCCTGACTGTTGGAATCAACAAGTCCGGTAGCAGCTACCAGTTTTACTATCCAGAGCTCACCGTCTTCTAAATCAGATTCTGCAATCTCGATTACAGGAATATCCTCAGGTAGATTTCCTTTGGAGAAAACACTTTCAAATTCCTGGCGGGCCGTAACTGCATCATCTTCGCTGTGATATTCTTCAACAATCTGGTGAGCCAGTTCTTTTTTAAGTTCCATTGGGTTAAAATCATCACGGTTTAGCTTTTCTTTCATCTCATCTAAACGCTCAATTGAAACATCAGTTAAAAGCTCAAAATAACGCAGGATCATATCATCAGGAATCGACATTACCTTACCAAACATATCAGCAGGCTTGTCGTAGACTCCAATATAGTTATCTAAACTCTTACTCATCTTATTAACCCCATCTAAACCTTCGAGTAAAGGCATCATTAATACTACCTGGGGTTCCTGACCGTATTCCTGCTGCAGTTTACGCCCTACTAAAAGGTTAAAACGCTGATCAGTACCACCTAATTCAACATCAGCTTCAATTGCAACAGAATCATATCCCTGCATTAGAGGATAGAAAAATTCGTGAATTCCAATTGGCTTTTCCGCATTATAGCGCTTGGAAAAATCATCTCGCTCTAACATTCTGGCAACTGTATAATGAGCTGATAATTCTAAAACATCAGCAAAATTCATTTCATTTAACCAGTCTCCATTAAAAACAACATTTGTCTTTTCCGGATCCAGCACCTTAGAAAACTGTTCTTCGTATGTACGCGCATTTTCTAAAACCTCTTCTTTTGTCAGCTGGTTTCTGGTCTCAGATTTGCCGGTTGGATCTCCAATCATACCGGTAAAATCTCCAATAATTAAATAAACTTCATGACCTAAATCCTGAAACTGCTTCAGCTTACGAAGTACCACTGTATGTCCTAAATGAATATCTGGTGCAGATGGATCAAGACCTAGCTTAACTTTTAAAGGTCTTCCTTCTTTTTCGGCTTCAACCAATTTGTCTTTGAGTTCATCTTCTGAGATAAGATCGCTTACCCCTCTTTTTAGTATCTTTAACTGTTCCTTAATTTCCATAAAAAACACCTGTCCCCTGCTTTCGGCAACAGGTACTTCACCTCCTGTATCCTTTGTCATTTAATTATAACAGATAGATTAATTACTAACAAGGGGTACCATAAACAGCTGTTTTATGTTATAATGTTTTATTGACGGGAGGTTAAGTGATGAAGAAAAGAACAAAGGCAATATTTTTAATATCTTTTTTATTGATTTTTGCCCTGGGAACAGGCGCTATTTTGGGTGCTGTCACCTGGATAATTCAGGAAACTCCTGATATTAGTGATTATAAAGGTTCAAGTGAAGCAACTTTAATTTATGATGCTGAAGGTGAACTTTTAACAAAATTATTTAAAGAAAATAGAGTTTATGTTCCCTTAGAAAGAATGCCGGAAAATTTGAAAGATGCAATAGTAGCGATTGAGGATACTAAATTTTATGTGCACCATGGTATTGATTTCTGGGGTATTGGTCGGGCAATGATTAATAATATAATGAAGGGAGATTTGACTGATCAGGGTGCAAGTACAATAACCCAGCAGCTGGCAAGAAATGCTTTTTTAACTCTTGATAAAAATTATCTGCGTAAGATTCAGGAAGCATATCTCGCTATTCAATTTGAACGATTATATACTAAATCTGAGATTTTAGAAATGTATTTAAATGAAATCTTCTTAGGCCACAGTGCCTATGGTATCGAAACTGCTTCTCTGCAGTATTTTGGTAAGAGTGTAGAAGACTTAACGCTGGCAGAATCAGCTTTAATTGCTGGTTTACCACAGTCGCCAAATAATTATTCTCCTTTAAGAAATCCAGAACGTGCAATAAAAAGAAGAAATGTAGTGTTAGACAGAATGTATGAACTCGACTATATTAATGAACAAGAACTGGAGAAAGCTAAAAATGCTGAATTAAATTTAGGTACTGTAGAAGAAACTGATGAAGAAAGAGCCCATTATTTTAGTCTTTATGTTAGAGACCAGTTAATTGATCGCTTTGGAGCTGCAATGGTTTACAATGGTGGCTTAAAAGTACATACAACTTTAGACACTAATATGCAGAAATTAGCTGAAAAGACAATAAATAATAAGATTGAAAATGGCTTTATTCCTTCTTTTCAGAGCAGTCAGAGCGAAAATTTACAGCCGCAGCTCTCTTTAGTTAGTTTAGATGTTAATAGTGGAGCTATTAAAGCTATGATTGGAGGAAGAGGGACTGATCAGTTTAATCGGGCCTATCAAGCTGTGCGGCAGCCGGGTTCTGCTTTTAAACCCTTTGTCTACTCTACTGCTTTAATTGAAGGTGATTATACTACAGGTACAATTATTAATGACCTGCCAATGCTGGCTTCCGAAACCGGCAAAGGTAATAATTTAAGTATCTGGCCCCGAAACTATGGTGATAAATATAGAGGACTGGTAAACTTAAATACTGCTTTAACAAATTCAATTAATGTAGCTGCAGTAAAATTGATTCAGGATATAGGGGTTAAAAGTGTAATTGATTTTACAGAGAGGCTTGGTATTTCAACCTTTACTCAAAATGATGGCCTTGATGACCATTATTCGCTGGCCCTGGGAGGCTTAAATAGAGGTGTTACTCCGATAGAAATGGCTTCTGCTTACAGCACTTTCGCCAATAAAGGGATTTATACTGAACCTCATGCTATAACTGAAGTTTATGATAAACATGATAATTTAATTTATGAAGCCCAGCCTAAAAGCAAAATGGTCATGTCAGATGAAGATAGTTATTTAATTACCTCAATGTTAAAGAGCGTTGTTGATAATGGAACCGGCCGCAGAGCTCAGATGGATCGGGATGTAGCTGGTAAAACAGGAACTACCAATGATTATACTGATGCCTGGTTTGTGGGCTATACTTCTCAGATTGCAACCAGTGTCTGGATTGGTGAAGATACAAGACGCTCAATGGAATATGATGTTAAAACTGTAGGTAGTGGTGAGGCAGCTCAAATCTGGGGAGATTATATGAGAGAAGCAGCTAAAGATATGCCTATTATTGATTTTCAGCTGCCGGACAATATAGTAGAAGTTGATGTTGATCCTTATACAGGACTGCTTTCAAATGAACATTCACCTAGAATTGATGTTCTACCTTATAAAAAGGGAACTGAACCAACTGAAAAGGAAAGTCTGCATGGACCTGTAGAAACAGTCAAAGTTGATAAAGAAAGTGGACTGCTGGCAACAGAGAATTGCCCCTCAGATCAGGTTGAAGAAAGACATTATATCTCTGATTCGGGAATTAGAATTGGACCAACACAGAAATCATTTAGAGAGGTTAATTCTAATAAGAGTTCAGCTGAACTGGTAAGAGGAACTTATACCATTGACACAGGAGAACCGGTACAGCAGATAGATCATGAATACGGAATTCTAAAAGTGCAGCGAAACGGTAATCCTCGCTATGAAACTAAACCAACTAGAACCTGTAATCTTCACCCAGCCAGTCAACCACTGACTGAAGGTGCAGAGACAGAATCTGATTCAGAAGACAGTTCTGAGGATTCTAAAAGTCCCATCCAGAGTCTATTCGATATTTTTGGCAATGATTAATTCAAATAAGTTATAGGCTGAAAATATTTTCTGAAATTATATACTCAATAAAACACAAAGGGATTTCTCCAATTTAAAACTGGAGAAATCCCTTTTCTAATTCAGCTGCAGTTTCTATTGGATTTTAACAATTGTAACTCCCATTCCACCTTCTTTTTGTCTGCCCAGGCGATAATCTTTAACATGAGAGTTATTTTCTAAAATTTCTTCTACAGCCTGACGCAGAGCTCCTGTTCCTTTACCGTGAACAATTTCTACTTCATTTAAGCCGGCCAAAAAAGCATCATCCAGGTATTTATCAACCTTATGCTGAGCAGCATCATACCTTTCTCCTCTCAAATCAAGTTTTGGAGATACATGCTGTGCTTTCTGAACCCTGTAATTTTTAAGCTGCTTTTCTTCGTTATCTTCTGGAATCTCAACTTTAACCAGATCAGCTAAAGAAGCAGTAACCTTCATAATTCCGGCCTGGATCTGAGCCTCTTTTTTATCCTGATCAATAGTAGTTATCTCTCCCTTACGGCCAATACTGCGGACTCTGACCTGATCTCCAACTGAAAAATCAGCTGCAGAAACTTTATCCTTCTCTTTTTCATTTTCTGACTCTAAAATCTGACTCAGTTCCTTTAATTCCTGATTGGCTGAAGTCTGAGCCCGATCAACTTCAGAGCGCTGAGTATAGTCTTTTTCTTTTAAGTCAGAAATAATTCTTCTGGTCTCTTTTTTAGTTTCTTCTACAATTGCTTCTGCTTCTTCTCGGGCAGCTTTCATTTCTTTTTCGTGTTTCTGCTGCTGTTCTTCGATCAGCTGCTCATATTTTTCTTTCAGTTCTTTTTCATGATTGCGGAATTCTTCCATTTCCTGCCGCAGTTTTTGATAGCGATTTCGCTCCTGATTCAACTCATTAATAATATCTTCAACTTTTATTTCTTCATCACTTAAAAGAGTGCGCGCTCGGTCGATTATTTCCTGAGGAATGCCCAGCCTGAGTGCTATCTCAAAGGCATTAGAGCCACCGGGTACTCCCATAATCAATTTATAGGTTGGTCTTAAAGTTTCAATATCAAACTCAACCGAGGCATTTTTTACCTGATCGGTGGTATAAGCATAACTTTTTAGCTGACTGTAGTGAGTAGTCGCAATTGTAGCTGCTTTTTTCTGCTGCAGTTTTTCCAGAATTGAAATTCCTAAAGCAGCCCCTTCTTCCGGATCTGTACCAACACCAAGCTCATCCATTAAAACCAGAGTAGAATTATCTGCTTCTGCCAGAAACTCTCGAATCCGATGCATATGAGAAGAAAAGGTACTTAAGCTCTGTTCAATACTCTGTTCATCTCCAATATCAGCAAATATCTTTTTAAAAACTGCCACAGTAGAATTAGCTGCAGCCGGGATATGCAGACCACTTTGAGTCATCAAAGTTAAAAGTCCAACAGTTTTTAAAGCAACTGTTTTACCACCGGTATTAGGACCTGTAATTACCAGAGTTGAAATATCATTCCCCAGTTTTAAATCAATTGGCACCGGTTCTTCCTGTAAAAGAGGATGGCGGGCCTGATTAAGTTCTATAACTCCCTGATCATTGACCTCAGGTGCATTACAGTCAAAATCAAGGCTGAATTTTGCAGCAGCCGCAATACTATCAAGACGGCTAATAATCATTAAATTTTCTTTAATAATTTCTTCATCCTGAGCAATTTTTGAACTCAGCATCTGTAAAATCCGCTGGATTTCTGCACTTTCTTTGGCTTTAACCTCTCTCAACTGATTATTAAGCCTGACAACTGACATCGGCTCCATAAATAAGGTTAAACCACTGGCAGACTGACCGTGGACTATACCATCGAAATTATTGCGCTGTTCCTGTTTAACCGGTACAACATAACGATTTTCTCTTCTGGTCACAATATTTTCCTGCAGCATATCCTGATAATGTTTACTTTTGATAATCGAATCTAATTTATCACGAATAGAATTTTCTATAGAATCTATTTTCCCCCGCAGAGATTTCAATTTTGCACTTGCATCATCTGCAACCTCACCGTATTCGTCAATACAGCGGTCAATCTCCCGGGCCAGCGATGGTCTGCTCTGTAAATTTGAGCATAATTCATAAATTATCTGATATTCTCTCTCTATAATTCTGGGATCAAGCTCAGATTTAATACTGTCCAAATAGCGCTGCAGTTCGGAAACTCCCCGCAGAGTACTCCTAACCCTGCTGATCGCATCAGTAGAGAGTACTGAGCCTTTAGCTGCCTTTTTTAAGTCATCTCTGATATCACGCACTCCCCCAAAGGGCGGAGTAGAAAACTCAGCAATCATTGCTTTTAAAGCAGTGACTTCTGC
>JBHEOV010000101.1:0-6480 GCA_046260625.1 Halanaerobium sp.
TCGAGTTTATAAGCATTATTAAATTATTAACTTGCAAATCATAGTATAACAGTAAGTTTCCCAACAGTCAAATTTATTTTCTACTTATCCTCAAACCCTATTGTAAGGGACTTAATCACTTTTGTCAAGTTTTTCGAGATACTTTTCACCAATTATTAGGGCTGCATAATCATCGAGCGGCTTTTTAATCTTCCAGCTGACCACTTTCCGCAGCATCTTTTCGTAATTAGACATCGGCTTTTCCTCCAGATAGCGAGCCTGAGCTTCCTCTGTTGTAAATTCTTCTTCCACAAATCTAATTTTAAAATCATGATGACTACTGCTGATCATTTCTTTTAAATCTTCAGCTCCTGTTCCATTGCCAATTACTATCTCTGCTATCTGATATTTATTAAAAATCTCATCAAGATGATCTAATAGCTCATCTATTTTAACTATTGTTTTTTCCTTTTCTTCTTTATTAAAGCTTAAAACTGCAGTACCTACTTTATCTCTACCTGGATCAAGAGCAAGTAGATTATTCATTAATTAGCCTCCTCATCTGGAGCCTGAGCATTAATATCTTCCAGCTCAAAATCCAAATTGTCATTCAATCTATCCTGACGCCAGATATCAGTTCCAGCATAAATATTTACCTTTACCTTACCGCTGGCAGAGCGAACTCTGTTTACCAAATTATAAAACTGACTGAAGTTAATGCTGCCAACCTGGCCTGAATTATCCGGTAATAATCCCTGGTTAATTGCTTTCTGATTGATATCCTGCAGCAGTGCTTCCAGTTCAGTCTCAATTTCTTCACTGCTCTGTTCGGCACTAATTTCCCTGCTGCTGATTAACTGACCTTTTTCGAAAACCTTAAAGTCTTCGTAAAGCTGAAAATTAGCATAGAGCCAGTCATTTTTTGGAACATTAACTCGCGCTATTAAAGAAACTATAACTCTGCTGCCCGGATCCATATTATAAATTATGCGGGCCGCATTTAAAATATCTTCTGTCTGTAAGCGCAGAGCCATTCCTGTATCTTCATTAATTTCAATTTCTTTTTCTCTTGCAACCTGATTGGCTGCCTGCAGATATCTATTTAAGGCAGAAATAGTTTCCTGTTCACTGCGGCCACCCTCAAACACATCAGAATAGACCACATCACCCTTCTGATAGACCATATCCTCGTCCATATAATAAATCACACCAGCCTGCAGCTGATTAGCAACTTCCCGCAGTTCATCATAATCAGCCTCTAAGTCGGAAATCTGATTTTCAAGCTCAGTCACCTGTGATTCTAATTCTTCTCGCTGAGAACTCAATTCCTCAACTCGCTGCTGCAGTTGATCTCTGTTTTCAGTTAATTCTTCCAACTCACTTTCTACAGCTGCTATTTCCTGATCTCTTTTAACTATCTCTTCTTCTCGAGCTTCAATTTCAGCCTCTTTAGCTGTTATTTCCTCTTCTTTAGCCTCAATTTCCTGCTGCAGATTAGAAAGTTCCTGGTCTTTTGAAGCCAGCTCCTGATCCCTTGCTTCAAGTTTCTGATCTCTATTTTCCAGTTCTTCGTTTAAAAACTCCAGTCTTGTTAAAACATCATTAATATTAAATAAGGCCTGTCTTAGTTCAGAATAAACTGCAAGTAAAATGGTAACTGAAAGCACAGCGATTAAAATCCCGGTAACAATGGTGATAATAATTGAAGAATAACGGGGGCGGAGACCAAATAAAGAAACACGCTTTTTACCCATTTTCATCCCGATGCGATCACCTAAATAGGCGATCAAACCACTTAAAATAACTACTGATCCGATAATTACAAATGCGTTAATAATCTCCACCTCCTTTAAATTAAGCTATTCATTCTCTGTTTTCATAGCCAGTTTTTTACCTTTAAAACCCAATCCGATTTTATATATTTTTTTCAGCCCCTGTTTTTTTAAGGCAGCTGCATACTTTTGTTCATTTATCTGCTTGAGCGCTCCTGCAGCAGCTTTTTCCACTGAAATATCAGAAGTAGTGTATTCATTCTTGAACTCCATCACAAAAGCAGGCTCATTCTTATCTTTTGGCAATAGAACTATATCTGCTCTTCCCAAACCATACTCTTTATTGCTTTCTAAATAATACTGATCAGATAAATAGGTCATTAAACCTAAGATCAAGCCGTGATAAAAATTTTCCTGTCTTTCTTTTTCCTGACCCTTTTTAGAAAGCACTCTGGTCGAAGATGCAGCATCATAATAGCTGCTGCTGACAAGTAATAAATCCTGAAGATGAATTTCAAAACTTTTTAAGTCCCCTTTGATTAAAGAGTCTAACATATCAAGGATTAAATCTCCACTTTTTTCTTCAAAATTAAACCAGTTATCTAAAATATTTTTAAAAATTAATTTAATTTCTTTATTTGGTATACTGAGATTGTATTTTGGATAATCTTCATCAGTCTGTTCAGCTTTGAGGTAGCCGCTGTGCAGTAAAAAGCTTAAAGCTTTATCAACATCATTAAAAACATAATCGTAAATTATATTACTTTCAACTTCAGTTTCTACTATCTCTCCCTGATATAATTTTTCTAAGTATTCCTTACCCTTTTTCTGATTCAGCTGCAGTGCTTCTTTAATTAATTTGGGATCACCAGTATTATTCCAATAAGTTTTAGGCTTTTGGGGACTGAATTTAATAAAATTAAGGATACTCCAGGGATTATAAATTACAACTCCTTCACCGAAAAGATAACCATTATACCAGTCCCGAACAATATCCAGCTGATTACTGATAGAATAATAGTCCAGCATTTTTTTAACTTCAGCTTCTGTAAAACCAAATTTATCTGCACAGAAAGAATCAAGCACTGTATTTGTTTCTGGATTGTTAAAAGCGCTAAAAATACTTTCCTGAGAAATTTTCATAATTCCAGTTACTACACCTTTTTCCAGGCTTTCATTACCTTTGAGTCCGTCAACCATTAGCGCCCTCATAAAATTAAGCATCTCATCATAATATTCGTTCAATTTAGCATAATGGAGGGGAGTATCATATTCATCAATCAAAACAATACTTTTTTCTTTAAAATATCTTTTTAAATAATTGGTTAAATCTCTAATCGCAGAGCTGCAGCTAAAAATCGGTGCTTTTTTGGTCATCAAAGCCCTGTATTCATCTTTTTCAAAATCTGTCAGCAGCTTAGAATCCAGTAAATAACGATGCCTTTTATACTCTCTCGCAATTTCTTCTTTTAAAAGATAGGCTGCCTCCTGCCAGTTATTAGCTTTTATTTTTTTGAAAGAAAAGTTGAGCACGGGATATTTACCCTGAGTTTCTGCGAATAATTTTTCTTCTGAAGCAATATCCAATTCTTTAAAAAGATATTCATAATTTTGATCTTCATTATCAAACTGCCTGCATTCAGGGATTTCTAAAAAACACTTGAGCATAGAAAAGTTTAGACTCTTACCAAACCTACGCGGACGGGTAAAAAGCATTATTTTACTTGTGTTATTAATAATTTCTTTGATAAAAAGTGACTTGTCTACAAAATAAGCATTTTTATCGATCAACTCTTTGAAATTATCTATACCAAGTGGAATTCCTTTTAGCTTAACCTGCATTTTTACCCACCCTTTCCTTGAATATATTATTGGAAATTAAAAATCAATAATTTTTTTAACTCAGCTTACTGTCTTGCCGTTTTAATCAAAAGCCCAACTCCAACAATGAAAATCACTATATTCTGCAGCCAGGCTCCAAGCCAGGGCTGAATACTGCCCTGACTGCCGAGCGCATCTCCAACTGTCATTAAAACATAATAGATAAAAATAATAATAATACTGATTCCAAAACCCGTTGCTGAACCGGCTGAGCGCTGGGGTTTAATCCCCAGTGGAGCTGCCAGCAGCGCAAAGATAAAGCTGGCTAAGGGAATAGAAAAACGGTGATGCAGCTCAACCCGCTCCTCATAGGCTGCCCGTCCCTGTTCTTCCTTAAGAGCAATATGCTCATTTAATTCTCTAACATTCATCTCATCAATATCCTTACCCAGACTGCCGGCCTGAGTTGGAGAATGAATCTCCTCCCGTGAGCGATAACTGCTGAATTCTAAAGCAGGCTGCCTGTTATTTCTATCTAAAAAGTAGACCGTGCCGTTATAGAAATGCCAGCCATCACTCAGCCATTCTGCTCTTTCGGCCTCCAGCACACTATCTGGACTGCCTTCCTCAAAACTCTGTACAACTACATCCTCCATCATCCCACTGTCTCCATTAAAACTGTGGGCATAGAGCATATAATCAGGCCGCCGGGTGCTGCTGTCCATCGGAGTTAAAAATAAATCATATTGAGTCTCCGGCCTCTGCTCACCATGGCGGGCCTGATACATAATCTGCTCAGCCTGATAATTGGCATTAGGAACCAGAAACTCTGAGATAGCAACTGTGACCCCACTCGTCACCAGTCCCAAAATCAGTGCCGGCAGTACCAGTGAAATAATACTGATTCCTCCAGCCCGCATGGCTGTAATCTCACTGTCACCGGAAAGTCTGTTATAAGCCATAATTGTTCCCAGCAGTGATGCCATCGGGAAAGTTAAGACAATAATCTCAGGCAGCATCAAAAAGAAAAGCCTGATTAGAGTAAAAACTTCCACTCCCCATTTTGTATAATATTCTGTCAGCTC
Organism: Halanaerobium sp.; assembly: GCA_046260625.1. Lineage (GTDB taxonomy): Bacteria > Bacillota > Halanaerobiia > Halanaerobiales > Halanaerobiaceae > Halanaerobium. The sequence goes on from JBHEOV010000101.1 coordinate 4,658, forward strand.
AAAAATCAAATCAGTACCGATAAAAATACCGGTAAAAGCTGCCACCCCAAAGAAAAAAGGTGCGATCAATTCTTTATAAATATATTTGTTGATTGTTTTCAAAAAAGATGCACCTCACTATATTTTGAATTTATCGCCCAGATAAAATTTGCGGGCCTGCTCATTTTCGGCTATCTCTTCTGAGGTTCCGGAGAGTAAAATTTTACCTTCATGCATAATATAGGCACGATCGGTAATTGAAAGTGTTTCGCGCACACTGTGGTCGGTGATTAAAACTCCGAGTCCTCTCTTTTTAAGATAGCGAATTATCTCCTGAATATCATTAACTGCAATCGGATCAACTCCGGCAAAGGGTTCATCTAAAAGAATAAAAGATGGATTGGCAGCCAGTGCTCTGGCAATTTCTACCCGGCGCCTCTCACCACCGGACAACTGAAAACCCTTGCGATCGCGAAGCCCATCTATATGAAATTCCTGCAGCAGTTCTGTAATCTCCTGCTCAATTTCTGCTTCTGTGATATCTCTATGTTCCAAAATTGCTCTTAAATTCTCACCAACTGTTAATTTGCGAAAAATTGATGCTTCCTGAGGCAGATAACCGATACCAAGCCTGGCCCGTTTATAGACAGGCAGATTTGATATATTCTGCTGATCAAAAAATATCTGACCCCCATCGGGATTGATTAATCCCAGAATCATATAAAAAGTAGTGGTTTTACCGGCACCATTGGGACCCAACAGCCCAACAATCTGGCCTCTATCTACCTTAAGATCAACCTGATCGACAACTCTTTCTTTATTATATTCTTTAATTAAGCCCTGAGCTTTGATAGTCATCTAATTATTCCTCCACTGTCTCACTGTCATTAATCTCAGAATTTTGTTCTTCCAGATCTTCACTGAAGCGCAGAGTTGCCTGCCCCCGCAGTTTGACCTCTTCTGTTTGCTGATCAATTTCTGCTGATTGAGAATTAAAGCTCTCTCCATTTCTTTCACCGCGGACATTACCCTCGAGCAGAATCAATTCCCGATCAAGATGATATGTTATCTGATCAGCCTCAGCCCAGAAATCATTGTATTCTAAATAAGCATTACCATTAACTTCTATTCTATCTTCAGCCCGGTAAATATCAATTTGATCCGCTCTCAGCAGAGAATTTTCGCCTCTGACTTCAGCCTCTTTGATTAAATTAAAAATTTCAGTTTCCAGATTTCCTGTCAGCTCAACCGCCTGAGCTTCAAAGTCCTGAAAAAAAAGTTCTACATTATTTCTAAACTCGATTTCTCCATTATAGCGGCGGTAAATACCTTCATCTTCTGCTGTAACTCTGAACTGATCATAGATCAGTTCAACACTGCCGGTGGCTCTAAAAACCTGTCCGGCCTCTGTCTGCTCCAGATCAAGATTATCACCATTTAACTCTCTGGCCGCACTGGCACTTAGAGTCAGTGTTAAAAGAAAAATTATAAAGAATAATAAAATTTTTTTATGCATATTAATTGCTCCTTATCTACCCGAGTAATTTTTAAAAATCACTCTTTTAAATCATCAAAAAAGATTTCTGCCTGCCGGGCATTACCTGCAAGTTTTAGATTTCTTAGATTGAGATCAGAATTGAAGCTTTCAGCTTCTGAGTTAAAATCACTGCCTGTAATTTTAACCGAGCCTCTGCCTTCCAGATAGTTTCGATTTAAATAGTAATCCAGCTCATCTGAATCTATCCTGTACTGATCACTCTTGATAACTACATTTGACCTAATTTCAATATAATCTCGGCTATTGTAATAAACACCAAGTCACCTTTCAGTGTATAAAGCGGCTC
>JBHEOV010000102.1:0-255 GCA_046260625.1 Halanaerobium sp.
GTTATGTTAATGCCGTCTATAGAGGAGGTGGGATTCCTGTAATCATCCCACCTTTTGATAATAAACAGGCTCTGAATAAATATCTTGATTTAGTTGATGCTGTTGTTTTCAGTGGTGGTAATGATATCAATCCTGATTATTATGGAGAAAAAAGTAGTTTCACAGAAAAAGTTGATCTAAATCGGGATCAATGGGAAACAGCACTTTTTAAAAAAGCCTATCAGCTTGATCTTCCAATTTTAGGTATCTGCAGGG
>JBHEOV010000102.1:265-6258 GCA_046260625.1 Halanaerobium sp.
ATCAGCAGCTTAATTGTGATTCATCTCACCTGCCGCTGGATTTAAAAAGAAGAGAAAATTTAGAATATGTAAGCCATCTGGTCAATATTTTTGAAAAAACAAAGCTTGCTGCTGTCTTGTGTTCAAATCAATTAAAGGTAAACTCTCATCACCATCAGGCAGTAAAAAATGTAGCTGAAGATTTAAAGATAATTGCCAGATCAGACTGTGGAGTAATTGAAGCTTTAGAAAGTAAAACTAAAAAATTTCTCTTAGGTGTACAGTGGCATCCAGAAGATTTGATTGAGAGTGTGAGCTGTTTTAATAACTTATTTGCAGCCCTGGTTCAGGCGGCTGCTGATTTTAAGTCCCATAAGGACTAATTGTCTTGTATATGATTAAAATCGAATAAACTCATTTATAAGGAGGAACAATTTATGTTAATTGAAATATATGATCCACCAATGTGCTGTTCAAGTGGGCTCTGTGGTCCTGATGTTGATGATAACCTGCTTAATATTAACGAACTAATACTTGAACTAAAAGATAAAGGAGCTGAGGTTAAAAGATATTTAATTAATCAGCAGCCGAAAAAATTTACGGAGCGGCAGGATATAGTAAACTTATTAAATGATGAAGGTGTAGATATCTTACCGATCACTGTGATAGATGGAGAGATCGTTATAAAAAATGAATATCCAGATAAAGAAACATTTTTTAATAAACTAAATCTATAAAAAGGACTGATTTTTAATGGATGACAAGCAATTTATTTTCTTTTCTGGTAAGGGTGGAGTTGGCAAAACTTCTATGGCAGCTGCAACTGCAGTTCAGCAGGCTCGTACCGGAAAGAAAACATTAATAGTAACTACAGATCCTGCAGCAAATTTATCTGATGTTTTTCAGCAGGAAATTGGACACAAAGAAACTCTGATCAGTGAATTTGATAATCTTTATGCAATGGAGATTGATCCTGATCAGGCTACTGAAGAATACCGCGAAAGAATAATTGGACCGATGCGGGATGTTATGCCTGAAGATGTAATTAAAGTTGTAGAAGAGCAGTTTAATTCACCCTGTACTACCGAAATTGCCGCTTTTGATCGTTTTGTTGATTTTATGGGCGAAAATGACTATGATTTGATAGTTTTTGACACTGCTCCTACCGGTCATACTATTCGACTTTTAGAACTGCCGGTGGACTGGAGTAAACATATTGAAGAAAGTGCTAAAGGTGGAGGCCAGACCTGTATGGGTCCTGTGGAAGCTATTCAGTCCTCAAAAGAAAAATATGATAGAGCAACTGCTCTTTTACGGGATCAAAAAGAAACGGCTTTTGTTTTTGTTGTTCAGCCAGAGGAAACTCCAATTATGGAGGCAGAACGCTCAGCCACAGAATTAGCCAAAATTGGAATTGAACCTGCTCTTTTAATTGTTAATGGAATCCTGCCTGCTGAAGAATGCAAGCATCCATTTTTTGCTAAAAGAAAAGAAATGCAGGATAAATATCTGGAGCAGATTGAAGAAAATTTTGAAATAGATAAATTATATGTGGAATTATTATCAGATGAAATTAAAGGAACAGATACTCTTGCATATATAGGTAAATCACTGTATGAAGAAAAAGAGGAGGCCTATCTTTAATGATAAATAAGATGCAAAATTTGATTAAAGCAGACTCAGCGCAGGATAAAAGAGTATTATTTTTCACCGGTAAAGGTGGAGTTGGTAAAACAGTTTCTTCTTCTGCTACTGCCTACTGGCTGGCACAGGAGGGCTATAAAACACTGCTGGTTACAACTGATCCAGCCGATCATTTAAGTCAGATGTTTTCTTTAGAAGTGACAGATACTCCGCAGGCGTTAAAGGAAGAAGAGAATCTCTATATAGCCAGAGTCGATCAAAAAGCTGCTGTTGCTGAATACAAAGAACGAGTGCTGAATAACGCCAGAGAAAAATATGATGAAGAAATGCTCAAAGCAATTAAGGAAGAGCTGAATTCACCCTGTACAGAAGAAATGGCTTCTTTTGAAAAATTTGTTTCTTTTGTACTTGATGATGCTTATGACATTATTGTTTTTGATACAGCTCCGACCGGTCATACTTTAAGGCTGCTGGAACTGCCAATGGACTGGGATCAGCAGGTAGAATTAATGGTTGCCAATCAGCTGCAGGATGGTGAAAAATCTCAAGGGGAAAGATACAAAGAGGTTATTTCACTTCTGCGTAATCCAGAAATAACTTCCTTTGTTTTTGTTGTCTACCCTGAAAATACACCGATAATGGAAGCATATCGTGCCAGTCAAGATCTTGAGCAGGCTGGAATTGAAACCAGTCTGGTAGTTGCCAATCAGGTTTTATTGAGTGAATACTGTACTACTCCATTTTTTAAAAAGCGCTATCAGTCACAGCAAAAACATCTGAAACATTTAAAAGAATTATTTGCAGCACCACTGCTCAGCTTACCTTTATTAGATCAGGAAGTAAAGGGTTTAGATAACTTAAAAAAAGCGGGTAAATTACTCTGGGAAGAAGAAAAAGAAGTATCGGAGGTAGTTAAATAATGAAAGCAGATCAAAAAATTATCGAAGAAGCAAGTGAAACACTGGCTGAAAAATTAGTTGAAACAGATGAATATGAGAAATTAAATAAATTAGAAAAAGAAGTCGAGGCAGACTCTGAAGCTAAAGAGTTATTAGAAGCCTACCAAGAAAAAAATGAGATGCTGGAAATGATGGGCGGTCTTGATTTAGCCGGTGATGATGGGTTAGAAAAACTGGAAAAAGAGCTTAATAATAATGAAAAAATTAGTGCCTATTTTAAGGCTGAAGAAAAATGGGTAGAATTACTGCAGGAGCTTTTCGCTGAAGTTAGTAATCAACTGGAATTTAATTATTTAGGCAGCATAGGTGGCGGCTGCTGTTAGTTTAAATTAAAACTTTTAATTTAGAGTTTTAAAAATTAATTATTTATAGTCGGAGGGATTAATAAAATGGTAGATGTACTTGATAAAAAAACCAAAGAACTGGTGGCGATAGGAGCCAGTGTAGCAGCTAATTGTTTACCCTGCTTTAAATATCATTATAAAGAATTAAAAAAACTAGATGTATTAGATGAAGAAATCAAAGCAGCAGTTAAGATGGCTGAGACTGTAAAAAAACAACCGGATAATCATATGAAAGATTTAATTACTAAAATGACAGGGAGTGAATAAATTGACTTCAACAACAAATATGGCAGAGGAGTTTGCCGATAAACTTAAAAAAACAGATTCTTTTCAAAACTTAAATCAGGCTGTTAAAACATTAAATAATGATCAGCAGGCTCTTGATCTATTAAAAGAATTTAGAGATGTTCAGAGCAGATGTCAGCAGAAACAGGCTAATGGTAATCTAGAACATTCTGATCTGCAGCAGCTGCGGGAGCTAAGAACAGCTCTGGGGAAAAATGAGGTTTTAAATGATTTTTATCAGAGTAATGATCAGGCTGCTGTTGTCTGCAAAAATAGTTTTACAGAATTATCTGAGCAGCTGGAACTTAATCTGGAACAATATATTGGTAGTAGTGGCGGCTGCTGTTAATGATGTTTAATTTTATAATTGAATAATAAGATTGAAGATAACAAAAAAGCATTTTGCTATTATAGCAAAATGCTTTTTTGTTGTGGAGTGTATTTCAAATCATGAGTGAATATCTCCCACAAAATAAAATATTTAGAAGGAGTTTTCTTTCAATAAATTTGATAAATTTTATAGTTTAATAAATAATTTTAACCTCTCAAAAATCGCAATAAATTGCCAAAAATAAAATCTTATGATATAATTATTTTGGATTGTTTAATAATGAGGTGAGCTATAATGCAGGAGAATTCACTAGATAAGATAAAAGATGAGGTTAAGTCATTTGTTGGGCATCGAGTCAGTGTTAAAGCTAATCGCGGCAGAAGAAAAGATATCGAAAAAGAGGGTGTTTTAGAAAAAACACATAAAAATGTCTTTATAGTTAGAATCAAGGATCACAATCAAATTAGACGCCTTTCTTATACTTATTCTGATCTTTTGACAGATAATGTTGTTGTTGAGTCAAAAGATAATGGGGTTAAGATTGGGGTTTGATTTAAGATAAAGATTAACTGCAGCCTGATTTGGCTGCTTTTTTCCTGTTATTTTTTAAGTTAAATTTTGCAAGTGAAAAAGATATTTTTAAAAGGTTTAGATTTTGATTTTATATGATTGCTTATTATTAAATACGCTAATAACAGGATAATCTCAAAATATGAAAGGGGAGATAGGTTTGGGAATGGATTTGGCTGTAGGTTTACTTGGCGGACTCGGTCTCTTTATCTATGGTATGAAACAGATGAGTGAAGGTTTGCAGAAAACTGCCGGTAAAAGACTGCGTCACATTATAACTGCAATGACCTCAAAACCAATTATGGGGGTTGGAGTCGGAGCACTGGTGACTTCTATTATTCAGAGCAGTAGTGCGACAACAGTTATGGTAGTCGGTTTTGTTAATGCTGGTATAATGACTTTATTTCAGTCTGTTGGAGTTATTATGGGAGCAAATATTGGTACAACAATTACCGCTCAGCTGGTTGCTTTTAAACTGGGTGATTATGCTTTTCATGCTATTGCCATTGGTGCTTTTACATATTTATTTTCAAAAAGAAAAAAGACTCAATATATCGGACAGGTTATTTTAGGTTTTGGACTTTTATTTTTAGGAATGGAAACAATGGGGGATGTAATGACCCCACTTAGAGATTCTCCAGTTTTTGTTGGTTGGATGGAAAGTTTTGCTCAATATCCAATTTTAGGTGTTTTAACAGGTGTTATTGTTACAGTTGCCGTTCAGAGCAGTACTGCTTCTTTTGGTATTCTGCTCGGTCTTGTTTCAGCAGGAGCTATCAATTATTACTCTGCCATCCCAATTCTTTTAGGTAATAATATTGGTACAACTGTTACTGCAATTTTATCTGCTATTGGCGCTAATTTAACAGCTAAAAGAGCTGCAGCTGCTCACTTCTTATTTAATGTGCTGGGAGCTGGACTTATTATTGCTTTTCTTTATTTAGTTCCTAATTTTTCTGGAGGTCTGGAAAGTTTGCTATTGACAATCAGCAGATTTTTTGGGCAGGAGACTTTATCTACAGAAAGACTAATAGCAAATACGCATACATTCTTTAATGTCTTAAACACTTTAATCTGGCTGCCCTTTACTGCCTTTTTAGTGTTTTTGGTTAAAAAAATCATTCCGGGTGAAGATACTACTCTCAAGCATGGTACTACCTTTATTGACGAAAGAATGCTGAGCACTCCTTATGTAGCTATTGATCAGGTTAAAAAAGAGATTATGGCTATGCATCAAATTGCAGGAGATATGGTCTGTGATTCTGTAGCTGCATTTTTAAATAAAGATGGAGATGCTATTAAAAAAATCAAGCGGCATGAAGAGGTTGTCAACGAACTAGAAGAAGAACTGCTGCATTTTATTCAAAAAATTCCTCAGGCTCAGTTAAATGATGTTGATATCAGAACTTTAGATAAATATTTTGCAGTAGTTGATGATATTGAGAGTATTGCTGATGATGCTAATGATATCACTGATTTAATTGAAGATAGGCTGGAAAACAAGCTTGAGTTTTCAGAAGATGCTCAGGCTACAATTGAGGAAGTATATTCTATTGTCTGTAATGTATTAGAAAAATCAGTTGAACTTATTGAAACTCATGATCTGGAAACTGCAGCAGAAATTCTGGAAGCTGAAGAAAGACTGGATGAAATGCAGATTCAGTATCGTCGAGAAAATATCAGCAGAATTAAGAGAGCTAATAAAGATGTCTGTGATCCAAATTCAGCAATTTTATTACTGGAGATCTTAGATGACATGGAACATATTACTGACCAAATGGCTGATATTGCTCACAGCATTATTGAAATTTATGATGGTGAAAAGAAAGCGAAAACTGAAGCGGAAGAGGTAGAAGCAGTATAAGTTTACAAAGATTTACC
>JBHEOV010000103.1:0-6244 GCA_046260625.1 Halanaerobium sp.
GCTCCATATTCTGCTAATACCATATCTTCATCATCAAATTCTGATCCATAACGGGCTAAGACTAAAGTTCCCAGTCTATCCCCACCACCGATAACAGGTACAATTGTAGTTAATTTATCTTCAAATAAGCAGTCTTCACCTTTTGCAAAAACACATTTGCCATCCTTTTGTTCTATATTTGACTTAGTTTCTCTAATTCTTAATAGACCCTTATTATATTCTTCTGGAAATTCACCCTGATCTATTACTTCTTCTTCCATAATATCACATTCAAATTCATCCAATAAACTATAACCCAAAATCTTACCTTTTTTACTTGTTACATAGATATTGCACTTTACTGCCTCTTTTAAAACATACGCCATATCGGAAAAATCTACCGCATTTCCACCTGTCCTCTGTAATAAACGATTAATCTTTCTACTCTTTTCTAATAAACTACCCATTTTAATCTCCTCCATTTTCAGTTTTTAAATTATAATATATATTTACTTAAGTCTTTATTAGCAACAACATCTTTTAATTTATCATTAACATAATCCACATCAATTTCAATTTCTGTTTCACTCATAGTTGGAGCTTCAAAAGAAAGGTCTTCCAATAATTTTTCCATTATTGTATGTAATCGTCTGGCTCCTATATTTTCTGTTTCTTCGTTAATATCGTAAGCAAAGCTGGATATTTCTTCTACAGCATCTTCAGTGAAATTAATCTTTATCCCTTCAGTCTCTAATAATGCCGTGTACTGTTTAACCAGAGAATTTTGAGGTAATAAGAGTATATCTTTAAAATTATCACGGCTGAGACTGTCTAAATTAACTCTCAGCGGGAATCTACCCTGAAGTTCTGGTATTAAATCTGCCGGGGAAGAAACATGAAAAGCTCCAGCTGCAATAAAAAGTATGTGATCTGTTTTTACTGAACCGTGTTTGGTACTGACAGTTGAACCTTCGACAATTGGCAAAATATCTCTCTGCACTCCCTGTCTTGAAACTTCAGGTCCTGATCCAGATTCTCTACCTGCGATTTTATCCATTTCATCTAAGAAAATAATCCCATCTTCTTCGACGGTTTCTATAGCTTCAGCCTTAACCTGATCCATATCTATTAGTTTTTGAGCTTCTTCTTCTTTGAGCATTTCTTTAGCCTGAGCAACAGTCACCTTTTTCTTTTGCTTTTTATTTGGAAAAATATTTCCCAGCATATCCTGAAAATTAATACCCATTTCTTCCACTCCAGAACCGGAGAATACTTCCATCATCTGAGTGTTATTTTCTTCTACTTCAATTTCAATTTTTTGATCATCAAGTTTGCCTTCTTTAATTCTATTAAACATTCTTTTTTTTCTGGCAGCTATACGATCATCTACATTATCATTATTTTTATTAATATCATCAACCAGATTAGAATAATAGTCATCTTTATTTTTGTTATTTCCCGGAAGCATATGATCTACAATTCGTTGAATCGCCTGTTTTTCGGCTTCAATTTCAACTTCTTCCATTTTATTTTCTTTGACCATTCTAATCGCTGATGCGGTAAGATCTCTTATCATTGATTCTACATCACGACCAACATAACCAACTTCAGTAAATTTGGTTACTTCTATTTTGATGAAAGGAGCTCTGGCTATTTTAGCAAGCCTGCGTGCAATTTCTGTTTTACCTACACCGGTAGGACCAATCATCAAAATATTTTTCGGAATAATCTCATCCTTCATTTCATCCTTAACCAGTTTTCTCCTATATCGATTTCTTAAAGCAATAGCTACTGATTTTTTGGCCTGATTCTGTCCAATTATATATTTATCCAGTTCAGCAACAATTTCTTTTGGGGTTAATTGATTATTGATCTGCATCAGACTCACCTCCATTTAACTCCTCTAAAGTAATATTTTCATTGGTATAAATACAAATAGAAGCCGCTATTTTGAGTGCTTCACTGGCGATATCCCCGGCATTCAGGTTTTGACCATGGTTTGTTAATGCAACTGCAGCCGCACGTGCATAAGGGCCACCAGAACCAATAGCAGTAATTTTGCCATCAGGTTCAATCACATCACCATTACCTGAAATAATAAGGATTTCTTCCAGATTTGCAACAATTAGCAAAGCTTCAAGTTTTCGTAAAATTTTATCTGTCCGCCATTCTTTGGCCAGCTCAACTGCTGCCCGCTGCAGACTCCCATGATATTCTTCCAGTTTAGCCTCAAATTTTTCAAAAAGAGTAAATGCATCTGCAGATGTACCTGCGAATCCAGCTAAAATTTCACCATTATATAATCTTCTGACTTTTTTGGCTGTACTCTTCATAACTGTATTTCCCAGTGTTACCTGGCCATCTCCAGCTAAAGCCATACAACCATTATGTTTTACTGCAACTATAGTAGTTGCTTCAAAATCTGTGATTGACAATTTAGAACCTCCTTTACTTATAATCTTATATTTTTTAAATTGTCACATGATTCAAAATATTTTAATCTATTTTGTTTATATTACCATGAAAAGATCAAAAATGTCAAGCTATCGCTCTAAATTTCACAATATTTTAATCATATTTTAATCTTTTTCAATATTCCGGAGTTAAATTTTATTAATTATTATTATTATTGTTAACGATTCCGGAATATGTAAATTAAAAGCTTTCTCCAAAAAATGATATTAATTTGGAGAAAGCATATTAAATACTAACTACTCTGCTTTTTCAGTATGTCCACATTCTTTATTGATACATTTATAGTGTTTACCTTTAGCCTTAGTTGTTTTTTCGACCATTACCCCACCACAATCAGGGCATGATTTTTCGACCGGTTTATTCCAGGTCATAAAGTTACAGTCAGGATAATTACTGCAGCCATAAAATGTCCTTCCCTTTTTAGAAGTTCTTTCTATGACTTCTCCATCCTCACATTCAGGACAGTCTACACCGGTTTTAATTAAATAAGGCTTGGTATTTTTACATTCAGGATAACTAGAGCAGGCCAAAAATTTACCGTAACGGCCATATTTAACGACCATTGGACTGCCGCATTCTTCGCAGACTTCATCTGTTTCTTCAACAATTTGAACTCTTTCCATGTTTTCCCTTGCATTTTCCAGACGCTCAAAAAATGGTTCATAAAAATCTCTCAATATTTTTTTCCAGTCTTCATTTCCTTTTTCTATCTCATCCAGTCTTTTTTCTAAACCAGCTGTAAATTCAACATCAGTTACATCAGGAAAATATTCAGTTAATAATTCAGTCACGGTTTCTCCAAGCTCTGTTGGTTTAAAATAGCGCCCATCTTTTTCCACATAATCTCTTGACTCTATTGTAGAAAGTGTAGGAGCATAAGTGCTCGGACGACCGATTCCCTCTTCCTCCAGTGTTTTTACAAGTGAAGCCTCTGAATATCTGGGAGGCGGAGTTGTAAAGTGCTGTTCAGGATTAGTTTTTAATAAACTATATTTATCTCCTTCATTTAAAACCGGCAGATCTATATCATCTTCCTTGGCTTTACCGGTTAAAATTAAATGACCGGGAAATAAGAGACGAGATCCACTAACTCTAAATTTATAGCTATCTCCAACTTTAAACTGAGCAGAGATGCTTTCATAAAGAGCAGGACTCATCTGACTGGCAACAAATCTTTTCCAGATTAAATCATATAATTTAAATTGATCTTTAGATAAGTGTTTTTTCATTTTCTCAGGTGTGCGCTGAGTATCAGTCGGTCTGATCGCCTCATGTGCATCCTGAGCCTTGGAGTTTTTCTTAGATTTTTTCTTCGAACTTTTTAAAAATTTATCTCCAAATTTATTTAAAATATAATCTTTAGCTCCGTTTTTAGCCTCATTTGAAAGTCTGGTACTGTCAGTTCTGATATAAGAAATCAAACCAACTGTGCCCTCACTACCAACATCTATACCTTCATAAAGCTGCTGAGCTAAATACATAGTCTTTTTAGCAGTAAAATTGAGTTTATTAGAAGCACGCTGCTGTAAAGTAGAAGTTGTAAAAGGTGATTTGGCATTTCTTCTTCTTTTGCGTTTTTTAACTTTGATTATCTCAAATTCCTGATCTTTAATATCAGCAATAACCTGATCAACTTTTTCTTTGTTTTCTAAATTAAACTTTTTATTATCAATTCTATATAAATCTGCTTTTAAGTTTTCATCATTATCATTTTTTAAATCAACTTCTAAACTCCAGTATTCTTCCTCATCAAAGTTTCTAATTTCTTCTTCGCGCTCACAAATTATCCTAACTGCAACCGTCTGAACACGACCTGCACTTAAACCTTTACGAACTTTTTTCCAGAGTAAAGGACTTAAACGATAACCAACAATTCTATCCAGCAATCTTCTTGCCTGCTGGGCATCTACTAAATCCTTATTTATTGTGCGAGGATTTTTAATTGCATTTTGAATTGCAGTTTTGGTAATCTCATTAAATTCAATTCTATTATTTTCTTCAGCTGATAATTTTAAGGCATAAGCTAAATGCCAGGAAATCGCTTCTCCCTCACGATCAGGGTCAGTTGCAAGATAAACATCTTCACTTTTTTTAGCTGCTTTTCTCAGCTTATTTAAAGTTTTACCCTTTCCCCGAATAGTTATATAATTTGGCTCAAAATCCTCTTCTAAATCTATACCCAATTTACTTTTCGGTAAATCGCGCACATGTCCCATTGATGCTTCTACCTTATAATTTCTACCTAAAAATTTCTTAATTGTTTTTGCCTTTGCAGGCGACTCAACGATTACTAAATTCTTTTTTTTCTTTGCCATTAAATTTATACCTCCAGTAAACCTTTAGTTTACTCTCTGCTGTTTTAAAAGACTGCTGTCAAATTCATTAATTTCAGCTGAAATTGTGAACATTAATTCTGAATCATCAACCACATCATTAATAATATCCCAAACAAGCTCAGCTTTCAAATCATCAACACTTGCCAGCTGCATCATTCGAGAGATGATAATTTCTAGTTCATCAGCTGATAAAATACTGAGTCGATTTAATTTATAGATTATTGCCTTAATCTCATTACTAAAATAAAATTTTTCTACTTTAGTAAAAACTCGATTATAGCCGCTGTTCATTTCATAATCTATATAAAAATCACGATCTTCAACAGAAATCACTTCACTAAATATAATTTCGAATGCCTCACTTATATTTTCTATTGTATATCCCTGATCTTCAAGTTCAATTATAATATCTTCTTCTTTGCGCCAGAGATCCTCATCATGCAGCATCTTCTGTATCAGAATGCTTAAAATTTCTATAACTTTTTTATTCATATTATTCTGGCATTTCTGCCACTTAGACCTCCTTATCGTACATAAATCTTTAACTAGTATATTATTATATTGGTTTAAGAAGATTTTGTAAACCCTTAAATTGATATTTTTTGCCTTTTAAGCGAATTATAAGATTCATTAATTCTAATTTTACCAGGATTTGATCTACTTTTTCTGTAGTCAAATTACTTAATCTAACTAAATCATCATAATAAATTTCAACCTCATGCTGAAAAAGTTTTAAAACTCTGATTTCCTCAGAATTAAGTTCTGGATAAACTTTATTTAATTTAGCAGCAGTTTCTATAAATTCATTTTCTGCTTCATTTTGCTGTAAATATCTGCTTAAATAATCAATTACATCATTTACCCTGGTAAAGATTGCTGCTCCTTTTTTAAGCAGTCGATTACAGCCAACAGAGTTTGGTCGATCAACATTTCCGGGAACAGCCATAATATCTTTTCCCTGTTCTAAGGCATAATCGACTGTGATCAGGGTTCCACTCTTTTCTCCAGCCTCTACCACCAGAATTAGATCTGCCAGACCGCTGATAATTCTATTTCTTCTGGGAAAATTTTTAGCTCTAGGAGCAGTATCTGGATTAAATTCTGTAACCATTAAACCCCGATCAATTATTTTTTGGGATAAGAGTTTATTTTGAGAAGGATAAAGATAATTAAAACCATTTCCTAAAACAGCAGTAGTAATCCCACTATCTGCTGCCAGTGCTCCCTGATGAGCTGTGCTGTCTATACCGCTGGCCAGCCCACTGATGATATTTACACCTTTTGCTGCCAATTCGGAAGCAGTTTTACTTGCTATTTTGCGTCCGTAAACAGTTGAATTCCTGGAACCAATAATAGCAACAGCTGGCAGCTGAAAATTTAAGCAGCCTTTATAAAATATTACAGGAGGAGGATCATATATTTTTTTTAAGCGTGCTGGATATTGTGAGCTAGAT
>JBHEOV010000104.1:0-6183 GCA_046260625.1 Halanaerobium sp.
ATAATATCTTCTACTATTGCAATCGAATCATTAGTATCATAAATCAAACAACCTTCTGAACGGTCTACCTTTTTTAAATTATCGCGCAGTATCTTTAGACAGATACTGTGAAAAGTACCGAGGTTCATCTCATCTATAATCTCTGATCCAATTAATCTGCCGATTTTAGCCTTCATATCATCGGCAGCCCTGTTGGTGAAAGTAACTGTCAGGATATTTTTAGGACTGACACCATTTTCAATCAGATTGGCTGTTCTATAAGTTAAAGTCCTGGTTTTTCCACTGCCAGCTCCAGCAAGCACTAAAACAGCACCTTTTAGAGTCTGAGCAGCAATTTTTTGTTTGGGATTTAGATCTTTTAATAAATGACTCATTTTATTCTCCTTTTATTGTCAGACTTTTATAATTTAAAATAAAAGAAAGCCGCCTGCTAAATAATTTTTCGAATCAGCAGACAGCTATTATTTCTAATGTAACGATTTATTATTATATAGAATTCCAGCTTAAATTACAAGCTGAATCATTAATAAATTCATTTTTAGATAAATATAAAAATAAAGAAGCAGTAGCCTAAATAACTAAGCTGCTGTCTCTTTTAACCTTAATTAATTTAGCTCTCGAAATAAATTGGTAATAATTGGTCCAGCAAACGGTTGGTGCACGTTTATTTATATAACTTAAAATACTCTTCTTTAGAAGGTATATGGCCTAAGACTGCAACACAGCCTGCTACCTGGGCACTGCCTAGATAGGTGCGGGAATCAGAAGGTCCGATTCGAGACTGGTAATTACGAGTTGTGGTGGTAAAGGCTGTTGCACCTGAACCAATCCGGCGCTTATTACCCATACATAAGCCGCAGCCGGGCATAATTACAGTTGCTCCGGCATGAGTCAGCTTGGCCATCGTTCCATCTACAATTAATTGCTCGTAGATATCACGAGAAGCAGGTCCAACTACCACATTAATATCCTGAGGTATCTTATGACCCTCGATTACTCGTGCAGCTTCCTGAATGCTCTTTAAGTCGCCTCCGACACAGCTGCCGATATAAACCTCATCAATTTTTTCTCCCTCAACCTCAGATAAAGGAGCTACATTATCCGGATGATGTGGTTTAGCAACCAGCGGCTCAGAAAGTTCCTCTAAAGGAATTTCAATCTCAGCTGCATATTCTGCATCAGGGTCAGCTTTAAATAAGACAGGCTCTTTTAGATATTCTTCAATCGCCTGAATAGTATTTTTAACCGAAGGTGAGCTTTCTGCATCAGGACGAGATTTTAAATATTTAAGATTTTCTTTAATCGCCTCAACAGTAGTCTCATCAGAAGGAACAACCCCGGCTGAGGCACTTCTTTCTGCTACCGCATTTGTTAAGATATAACGCTCATCAGAAGATAAGAACTCTACACCTTCCATTTCAATAATCCGGCCGTTATAAACTTCCTTACCAACTGTCTTTTCAGCATATATAACCAGAGCCGAAACCAGATCACGAGCTGTAATTCCTTTCGGAGGCCGTCCGGTAAATTTAACCTTAACTGATTCGTCCATAGTTAAATCCTGTTTACCATATTTCATAACTCCAGCTACAATATCCGAAGCTGCCGGAAAAGAAACTCCACGCGGAGTTCTGGTATGAGAATCTCCACCCACAATCACATCAGTCGGCAGTACAAAGCGGTTACCAATAGTATGAATAATCCCTTCTCCAGTCTGCAGGCAGACCCCACCGCGCTCGGTGACAAAGTTATGCAAAAACTTATGGGTATCTCTTTCTGTACTGGAAGGACATTCACCGGTGTGGCATAAAGACTGGACCACAAATTCCGCTCCAAAATCTTCTCCTGCCATTGACTGATATTCATCCATAGTCATCGGTCCGGTTGTATCCTGAGAAAAAGCTCCTCTCATTTTGACCTGAGCTGTTTCTCCAGGTAAAATTGTATCTTTACCGTCAAGGCGGTTATAGGCTACTATTTTTTGAGCTAAAGTCTGGGCTGGCTTGGAAGTTTCTGCCACAACATTCTCTTCAGCAGGTGTTTTAATATCTCCGGTTTCAATTCCATTTTCCTCACAGTAGGCTAAAGCCATTGTCTGCAGTTGATTACCAGCATCAAAATAGGTCATCCCACCAGCTGCGATTTTTTTCATTTTATAAGCAATTGGCAGTTTGACTTCCAGCTCAAATTTAGAGGCTGAATCAGGATTTACAAAAAGCTTTTTTGCCTTCAGATCAATTTTGAGGCTTTCTCCTTCTTCAATTTCAGCTGTATCCGCTTCTAAAGGCAGGATTCCGGAAGCCACCAGTGATTCCTTAAAAATAGGCGCAAAGCTTTGGGCAACTACTACTCCACCTTTTTTCTTTTCTGGCTCACCTGTAACAGGTTCTCCTAAAAGCTGCTGCATGGTATAGGTAGCAGATTTACGGGATGAACCCTCTCCCAGAGCCTTACCGGCTGTAAAAATAACAGTCTCATCATTATCAGTTTGAGACTTCAGCTGCTTTAGCCGTCCCCAGAGATCTTCCTCATCCTCACGGCCATCCATTACAAATTGTGCGTGGCGGGGCTGATCGGTTCTGCTGTTGGCATTTTTAGAAGGACTCAGGTGGCCCGTTGTGATATTATCGCCAACTCTTAAAGATAATCCCTGATACTGCTCCTGAAGCTCCCAGTCTTCAGCAAAATCTCTGTAAGCCCAGCTCAGCATCAGTTCCTCAATTTTTTTCTCAAAATGAGAATTTTCTGCTGCCAGTTTTTTGAGTTCTTCAAAATCAGCCTTAGTTACCAGTACAGTCTCTTTTAAAATTTCAGTAATCTGATCTCTGTATATTTCCTTGGCAAATAAGTCAATCAGGCGTGCAGTTGCTGCCCCACCTTTCATCTCTGCCAGCAGTTTAAGTGCCCGCTCAGATTTCAGATAAGGATTTTCTTCCTCTCTAATCTTTGCTTCTTTAATAATCTCTGCCAGTCCCTCTGCTTTAGCGTGAGCAGCAGGAAAGGTTCCTCTTTTTACTTCTTCTGCAATTAATCTTAAAATTAATTGATCCAGCTTTTCTTCTGCAAAAATTTCAAAAGTCTCAGCTTCTAATCCCTCAAGTTTAAGACCTGTAAAAAGAGATTCTACCTCTGCTGCCGTCAGCGGTCTGGGCTCAAGTCCATAAGCATTTTTTCTCTCTACTGCCTTCTTCTTATATTCGTTTAAACAATCTAATAAAGTTTCTAATTTGAATTCCATTAATTAATAGCTCCTCCCTTATCTTATCTCAGTCAAAATTTCTACCCGAAAGATTAAAAGTAATCGGGCAGCCTTTTTAAACTCAGCTTAGTCTAAGCTTATATTAATTATAGTTTAGAAATAATTGCCGCAGTAATCTCTTCAGTTGTAGCACTGCCGCCTAAATCACCGGTTAAAACTTCTCCCTGATTTAAAACTGCAGAAGCTGCTTTTTCAATTCGATCTGCTGCCTCAGTTTCTCCCAGATGTTTGAGCATTAAAACAGCAGAGAATAAAAGAGCAATCGGATTGGCTTTATTTTGACCTGCTATATCGGGTGCACTACCGTGAACCGCCTCAAAGACTGCTATCTCATCACCAAGGTTCATGCCGGGAGCCAGTCCCAGTCCGCCAATTAAACCGGCACCGAGATCCGAAATAATATCTCCATATAAATTAGTTGTAACCAGAACATCGTAATTTTCCGGATACTGCACCATCTGCATACACATATTATCTACAATTTTATCATCAAATTCTATTTCTGGATGACTCTTTTTATATTTCTTGGCCACTTTACGGGCCTCTTCTAAAAATAAGCCATCACTAAATTTTAAAATATTAGCCTTGTGGACAGCTGTTACTTTTTTGCGTCCTTCCCGGATAGCATATTCAAAGGCTCTCTCTGTAATTTTGCGGGAAGCCTTACGGGTGATAATTTTTATACTTTCTGCTGCCTGATCACCTACATAGTGCTCGATACCGACATAAAGGCCTTCTGTATTTTCTCTAAAAACAACCATATCTATATTTTCAGCTTTAGCAAATTTAGGGGCGTGAACCGCAAGTGGCCGAACATTGGCATAAAGGTCCAACTCTTTACGAATTGCCACATTGACACTTCTAAAACCACTGCCTACAGGTGTCGTGATCGGTCCTTTTAAAGCCACCTTGTTTTTCCTAACTGACTTAAAAACTTCTTCCGGCAGTGGAGTTCCATACTTATCCATAACCCCAGCTCCGGCTTCTACCTTATCCCAGTTAATCTCAACTCCAGCTGCGGCAATTATTTCTGCCACCGCCTCCGAAATCTCAGGTCCAATTCCATCTCCAGCAATCATCGTTACACTATGCATTCTATTTACTCACTACTCCTTTTTTAATTTTAAAATAGCCATAATTGATATTTTGATAAAAATTTTAATTATAGCTCAAATTCCTAAACAAAAATTATCATTAAATTATAAATTCCAAAAAATAAATTAAGTTTAAAAAAAGCCGGAGATTAGTCCGGCTTAATTTCTAATTAAAATCAGCCTCTTTGATAACTGATTTCTATTATAGCATAGAATGGGCTAAACTTTCCAGTTGATCAAACTCTGCCTGAGTTATACCGCTATCTCCTGGCAAAATTCCGGGTGAATTCTCCCCGTGATAATCGGAACCACCTGTAATTAATAAATCCAGCTCTTCTGCTATCTTTTTATATTTTTTAGTAATTTTTTCATTATGTTTTGTCTGATAAACTTCCACACCTTTAAGTCCAACATTTTTTAAACGAGCAATTTCCTCTTTATCTAAAGCCTCACCGTGATTTATGATATATGGGTGTGCAATCACAGGTATTCCACCAGCTCTGCTGATAACTTCAATTGCTTCAACCGGAAGTATATTTTTCTTTTCTACATAGGCCTTCCCCCCACCATCAATAAACTCCTTGGTAAAGGCATCTCCTATTTTTTCAATATAGCCCTTATCAACCATAGCTCTGGCTACATGTGGCCGGCCAAGACTGACACCAGTGGCATATTTTTTAACATCCTTAAATTCCAGCGGATATCCCATCTCAGTCAGTTTTTCAATCATTTTGTGGGTTCTTTCGACTCTAGAATCTAAAATTGTTTCTGTTAAGCCGAGTAAAGCATCATTCTCCGGATCAACAAAATATCCCAAAATATGATATTCGGCTCCACCTCTGTAGGTGGAAATTTCTATTCCAGATACAACTTTTAAACCATTTTCCTGGCCCAGGCGCTTAACCTCCTCAACAGAAGTTAGATTATCATGATCAGTTACGGCAATAGTTTCCAGACCTAATTCTACACATTTTTCTACAAGTTCTGCTGGAGTTGAAGCTCCATCAGAGGCAGTTGTGTGCAGGTGCAGATCAATTTTCTTTCTTTGCTTAAAGCTATCTTTAGACATAAAATACCAGGCTCCTTAAGAGTGATTTTTTGCATTAATTTACTTAAAAAGAGATTTGATTCTCTCTACTCTTTTATTTAAATACTCTCTCTAAGGTACAAATATATTTTATCAGAAAAAGCTTAAAATATCATTAAAGTTTAGAAATTAATCTAAAATAATTTACTCAACTTAAAAATCAAATCCGTCCCCGGAGGTAATACCAGAATAATCCCACCCACTCATGCAGGGCAGAAAGGTTGGCCGTTAGAGCACCTCTGTTGGGCAGATAATCAAGCCAACTAAACTGATGATCATAGATGAAACCAGAATGTACAGCTAAAAAATCAATGTCCTGCGCCTCAAAAACAGCAGCAGAACGCAAAATATGATAGGCTGAAGTCACAAGATACACTTTTTCGACTTCATTTTCTGCAATCCATTTTTTTAGATAGGCTGCATTTTCAAAGGTTGTCTGGGCCTGATCCTCACTGATATAAAATTCTCTTTCCATTCCTAGAGTCTCTAAAAATTCTGCTGCAGCATCAGCTTCCGAAATTTTTTCCTGGCCGATAGCAACTCCACCAGAATAAATTACTGGAGTTTTAAGACGGCGGTGCAGCTGATATCCCTTTACCAGCCGCTGCATACTGTGCAGTGAAGGTGCTGCTTTTTCTTTAGTCTGATAATTGAGTCCTCCTCCAAGAACCACAATCGGATGTCGCTCAAAAGGATTAACAGAAATCTCTTCAGCATAGTTTTCCAGTGGATGCAGCAGAACC
>JBHEOV010000105.1:0-6067 GCA_046260625.1 Halanaerobium sp.
GAATTCTTTCTTTTTAACCAGGTACAAAACGGTCGTTTTGTACCTGGTACCAATGTAATGGTAGCAATATATAATTTTTTTTCAGAAAAAGCAGGTATTATTCTCTCTATCACGAATTATTATTAATATAGCTTGATTTTTATTGAGCTATTTTTGTTTATTAGCTAATTTTAAGCGAAGTATAAAATTCACTAAAACATTTTAGCAATTAAAATAATAACTGGAGGGAAGTATATGAAAGGAACAGTTGTTTCAACCTGGCTGAGCACTCTAAACAAAACATATGGAGCTGAAACAGT
Source organism: Halanaerobium sp. (assembly GCA_046260625.1). Taxonomy (GTDB): domain Bacteria; phylum Bacillota; class Halanaerobiia; order Halanaerobiales; family Halanaerobiaceae; genus Halanaerobium. The sequence continues at coordinate 300 of JBHEOV010000105.1, forward strand.
CAAGAAAGCTAAAAAGAAAGCTGGCTTTAAAGAAGATCAAATCATTACACCAATGACAACAATTGAAGATCAAAAAACTAAAGATTTAATGAAGTATATTGGAAAGGATGTTGGTAAAAAACCAGGAAAAATCTGGCACGAAATGGGTGTGGAAAACATAGAAACATTTTCTAGTTGGTTTCCCTCCTATTTTAGCAACAGAACTTTAAAAAACTTTTTGATGTTGATGGATACTGTACATCTGCAGTTAACAGAAATGCTGCCGGGAGCCAATCCGCCGCGACTGCGGGCAAAAGAATTAAATGATCATAAAATTGAAATGACCTATAAATCCGAAAGAGGAATGTACGATTATTTTTTAGGACTCTTGGAAGGCAGTTCTTCCTTCTTTAAGACACCGATTGAGGTTGAAGAAATTGACAGAGGAACTTTAGATGATGGTCGTGACTTCTTAAGTATTCATATTAGTTTTGAAAAATCTTTTAGAAATGAAAAGAAGTACATATTCTCTAAAATTTTAGGATTTGGAGTTTTTAAAAGTATTCCGGCAAAGATGGGGTTGACCAGCTTTATTTTAAGTTTTGCTCTCACATCTTTACCTCAATTTTCTGCAGGCTGGCCGATTAACTTAGGTGCTGCCGCTGGACTGGGAATTATTCTGGCCCTGATCAGTAGAGTTTTAATGGCACCTGTTAAAGCAATCGATGACGAATTGAGTAAAATTGAAGCCTTAAATCTTGATGATGAAAACAGACTTAAAACAGCTGATGATTTTGAAAATCTTTTTGAAAAACTGCGCCAGATTAAAGCAAAATTGAGAGAAGATATACTTTTCTTAAAGGGTGGAACTGATGATATGCATAACTTTACTGAAGATTTTGTTGAGCTGGCTGAAGATATGGAAGAAGTATCAGACAGTATTTCAACTGTAGTTGATGAAGTAGCTCAGGGAGCTCAGGCTCAGGCACAGGAAACTGAAGAATCTGCCTACATAGTAAATCAAAATGTTGAAGAAATTGAAAAGCTGGCTGAGGCAGGTCAGGACAGCCGGGATAATTTAGAAAATGCAGTCTCAAATATCCGCTCTTCTACCCAGGCTGTAGAAGATGTTAATGATCGAATCAGTGGAGTTCGTGAGGCCTTTGCCAGTGTTAATCAGCTGGGAAAACAACTTTCGGAAAAAATAGAAACAATTATGGAAATTGTAGATACGGTTGAAGATATTGCAGGCCAGACCAATTTACTCTCACTCAATGCTTCAATTGAAGCTGCCCGCTCTTCCGATAATGGCCGCGGTTTTACAGTTGTTGCCGAGGAAGTTAGAGAATTAGCTGAAGAATCTCAGCAGGCTGTAGAAACAATCAGAAAAAATCTGGGAGAGTTTACAGAACATGTTGAAACTTTAAGTTCCAGTATTAGTGAGCAGTTTAGTAATCTGGAAGCAAGTAATCAGGCTTTAGAAGAGGTTGCTGACTCAAGTAATAACGCTACTAATGATATCGAATCAGCTACTGATCAGGTTGTAGATATTGTAAACAGCTTAAATACTGAAACTAAAAAAATCAGAGAAGTTATTGAAAACTTTAATAACCTGGCCGCAATTGCTGAAGAAAATTCAGCTTCCAGTGAAGAAATGAGTGCCAGTGTTAATAATTATTCTGAAAAGATTAAAGAAATGACAGGTTATATTGAACAGATGGAAGACTTAACTGAAAACTTCCGCGATAATCTTAAAGGCTACAATGTATAAAATAAAATATAAGTTAAATAAATTAAAACCGCTCTCAGGAGCTGCAGGCTTTGCTTTAAGCCTCTAATCCTAAAGAGCGGTTTTTTAAATAAAAAATATTTTTTTGATCCAAATTTATTTAGTTATTAAATATTTTCAGAAATTATTCTTTCATACTATCTTTTATTACCTGTTCCCAGGCATGCATATTATCTAAAAGCCAGGCAGCAGAATCTTTTTCTCCCTGATGATTATTAAATTCTACTTTTAACAATTCTCTTTTTTTTCTCTTACCAAGAAAAGAACTTACTCGCTCAATATTTTCAATTTCATCTAAGGGTATAACTATGTTTTTTTTGGGAATCCATCTTAAAAAATGTAATTCATCTGGAGTTAAAAGCAAAGATCCATTTCCCCTGAGTTGTGCTCTGCCGGCAGATTGCTGGCCGAAAAAATTAACTTCTTTACTAAAATAAATAATTCTATCCTTATGGTAATTTGTAAATAGTTCTTCTGCCCTTTTTCTTTTAAGAGACGAAATTGTTCTGCGAATAATATAACAAAGGACAGCTAAGAGAACAGGGATTAGTAAAATAAAGGTTTTTTGATTAAAAAACTGCATAATTAACCTCCCTAAAGAGCTGATATTAAATTAAATATAAATTAATTTCATAAAAACAATAAACTTAAATCTTAGATTTCCTTAGTGACAGTGTTTTCTAAACTTCCAATTCCTTCAATTTCAATTGCAATCTGATCTCCAGCTTCTAAAAAAATCTGTTCTTCTCTGGCAAAGCCAACTCCCTCTGGAGTTCCAGTCAAAATAACTGTTCCAGGCAGCAAAGTCATATTATACGACAAATAACTAACAAGCTGTTCTATGTTAAAAATCATATCTGAGGTTCTGGACTGCTGCATTTGCTCACCATTTAAGATTGAGCTGATTTTTAAATCACCAGGATCAAGCTCAGTTTCAATCCATGGTCCAAGTGGACAGAAAGTGTCAAAAGATTTTCCCCGGGCCCACTGCTTATCCAATCTTTTCTGACAGTCACGAGCACTAACATCATTGGCACAGCTGTAGCCAAGAATATAATCATCAACTTCTACTGTTTCTATATTTTTAGCTTTTTTAGTAATTACTACAGCCAGTTCTGCTTCAAAATCAACTTCAGCTGGAGCCAATTTAGGTAAAATAATTTCTGAGTTGGGATCATTTATACTGCTGGTTGCCTTGAGAAAAATCACTGGCCTCTCTGGAATTTGAGCCCCGGTTTCTTCAGCATGCTGTCTATAATTTAAACCGATTGCAATAATATTGGGCGGTTTAATCGGAGCTAAAAGTTTAACTTCCTCAAGTTCTGCGATTTTCTGCCCTAAAGAAAAGCTGGAAAAAAGATCTCCTTCCAGTTCAAATACTTCTTTATCTTTTAAAATTCCTCTTTTTACTTGCTCATCTTTTTGATATCTAATAATTTTCATCTACTGCTCACCTGCTCAAATCTTTATTTTATAGATAGATTGCCTCTATAATTTCTCTCAGTTCAGCTACTAATTCTTTACTCCCTGCTATTAAAAGTGGTGCACCTTTAATCTCTGTTTTATAGACTTCTCCTCCGGCTTCTTTTATCAATATCTCCCCCGCTGCATAATCCCATTCTTTAAGTTTAAACTCCCAGAAAGCATCAATTCGACCTGAGGCCACGGAAATAAGATCAAAAGCAGCACTTCCAGAACGCCTGAGACCCCTAACTTCTTTTAAAATTTTATTTAAAGGCGCAAGATTATCAAGATCACTCTCTTTTTTATCATAGGGGAAACCGGTAGCAACCAGGGAAGAATTTAAGGTTTTTTTATTCGAAATATTAATTGCTGTCCCTGATTTATAGGCACCTTTTCCTTTAATCGCAGAATAAATCTCATCCAGTTCTGGAATATAAATTACTCCCATTACAGCTTCCTCTTCGTACTTTAAGGCAATAGAAACACAATAAATAGGATAGGAACTTGCATAGTTGTTTGTTCCGTCCAGAGGATCAATAACCCAGGTATATTTACTGTTTTGATCTTTATAATCGCTTTCTTCACCCAGAATATTATGTTCAGGATAGTTCTTATCAATTTTTGCTCTAATCATATCTTCACTTAATAAATCAATTTCAGTTACCAAATCAGTCAATGTACTTTTTGTATCAATTTTAAAACTTGCTTTTTCCAATTTCTCTTTCTGCATTTTACCCACATTTAAAGCCCAGTCTTTTGCAAGAACTGCTGCATCTGTTAAATTAATCAAATTATCAAAGCACCTCCAACTATATTATACACCTTAATTCTATCAAAAACTTTAGCTGATTACAATTTATATATCATTTCGATTGTGTCAAGTAGCTTTTGGAAATAAATTAAGACTCCCTTTAAATATTTTAGAATGCAAGAGACTTTATTGCTCTTTGTAAACCATTGACTTTGCCTTTACGTAAGGCCGGAACTGTTTCTTTAGCAACAGGGAATAATGTTTTTCTGTGATCTATAATTTTTTCTCTTCTCATTTTGATTCTTTTTTCTTTTTCTTTATGCTCATATAGCCTGTATAGATCATCTTTTTTACCTCCATTATATTTAAATGCTCTTAATCTAGCCATCCTATCTGCACCATCTTCTGACCACGCTAGAGGCCTAGAAGACATTCTTGAGGCCAATACATGACTTACATGAGCTTCTGCACTACATCCTTCTGAATTAGGATCTTTTGCATAATTTTCTACACCAGCCCAGTTAGAATATATATAGTTTCTTGCATCTTTAACTGCCTTTTTATGTTTTGCATTTTCTGCTTTTTCAGAAATCACTTTAAAAGTTTCTTTGGTGAATTTGTAATCAGCTTTATTTAACCCCAACCAGAGAAGGTGTCTTTTTTTGGGACAGTGCCCGGTTGCCATTATTACATACTTATTCAGGTGATATCTATCCAATATATATTTTGTCTTCGGGATTTCTTTAAGACCGTTTTTAATCCAATTTGCTCCGTCTCCTGCTAAAAATATTGTCTCTATATAATCCATGTCATAGCTGTCATCTATATAGCTTAATACCTCTTCCCAGAGAACTTCAGACTTGTTGTAGATACCTGAAAAGAATTTATTATTTTTTAATTTATTCCTGTCACCTTCACGTCCCTCATGTACATAGACCAGCTTAGTTATTTTGTTCTCAGATTTATTTTTCTCATCCTCATCACGGTTTTTTCTCTGAATAGAAATATGATCTTCATCTGCTTCTATATAGAGGAATTTAACTTTCTTTTTATCTTTATCTTCAAGCTTTTCATCAATAGCTCTATTATCTATTTTACCCAGCTTTTTTATCTTGTTTAAAGTTGTCTGTTTGCTTAAAGGAACAACCTTAGAAGCCATATTAGCTGCTTTCTGATAAGAATATTCTTCAGCCTTTTCTACCAGATCAAGCTCTAAACCGTTATCCATTCTCTGGTATCTTTCTATTCCAAAAATATCATCTACAAGATAAGTGTAATCTGTATCTTCACTGTTTTTAGAAGCATAATATGTTCTTTGATATTTTACTTCTCCAAATTGAGTGATTAGCTTTTTATCCATATCTCTGGCCTGTATATTCCATGATTTTTTACGCTCTTTAGATTCCATTATTTCCTGATCCATCTTCTCTAAAACATATGCCAGGGCTTTTCGGCCAAATTTATCCATATCCTGCTGCATAGTTTTAATTAACCCTGAAATATCTGTCTCATCACCTTCAAAAAGATCCTCAACATATTTTTCGATATGACGGATGAAATTTTCTTCAAAATCCTGTATAATATTATCCATAAGAAGACTCCCTCCTTTTTGTTTTTTGTCCTAAAAACATTTTATCAAAAAGGGAGTCTTCTTTCTAATTTTTTAGATAATTTCAAAATGAATCTCCAAAACTTATTTTACACTATGTCTACTTTTAAAGTTTAATCAGCTAAAGATTTAATTTGATCCATTGATAAAATCTGGTCCCAGATCATTAGCTGATC
>JBHEOV010000106.1:0-5874 GCA_046260625.1 Halanaerobium sp.
ATTAATTTTTCTCATAATGAGTTTGTCTCTAATCAGGTTAAAGAAGAAGAAATTAAAAATTGGCTGCAGAAAATTGAGCTGCCGCAGACTATTTTTTATGATGGCAGGCGAGAATAGCTAAAAATAAAACCTCCTCCAAATTGAGTTTAAAAGCTCAGTTTGAAAGGAGGTTTTTTAAATTATTTATATTTTATTCACTACCGTAGTAATAATAACTTTCATAACTATAATAAGAACTCTTATTAACCGGGAATTTATTTAAGACTGTTCCCAGTATATTTGCATTGACCTGTTTTAATCTTTCTAAGCCCTTTTTATAGACTTCTGTTTTGGTCTCATTTGCTGCCGCAACTAAAACCACACCATCTATTTTTTGAGACAGTAAAACTGAATCTGTAACCGGTAAGAGGGGAGGAGCATCAATTATTGTAACTCCTTCGCGTTCTCTTAGTTTATCTAAAAGTTTAACCATTCTCTGAGAATCAAGCATCTCGGAGGGGTTAGGTGGTATAGGGCCAGAAGGCATTAAATAGGTTCCACTGTGCTTACATTCAGTTACTAATTTATCAATATCATCTTCTTTTCCAGAAAGATAACTGCTCAATCCCTGGAAATTAGGCAGATCAAAGAGTTTATGTAACATAGGCTTTCTCATATCTGTATCAAGCAGAAAGGCTTTTTCTCCAGTCATCGAGAAAGTAAGTGCCAGGTTGGAAGCAACTGTTGATTTACCAACTCCAGCTTCTGCACCTGTTACCATAATTACTTTTAAATCTTTATCAGGACTCATAAACTGCAGGTTGGTTCTGATACTTCTAAAAGCTTCAGTTGCCGGTGATTTTTGGTGGTAGAGGGCAACTAGCTTATCACTCTTATCTAATTGACTTTTATTTTTCTTTGCCATTTTATTCGTCCTCCCCATAATTATGGTGGTGATCTATTTCATCTAAGTCAGGTATAATTCCGAGTACGGGTAAGCCTGAGGCTTTTTCTAAATCATCTTCAGTTTTAATTGTATCATCCAAAAATTCCAGTAAGAAGATGATAAATACTGCTAACATTGCTGCAAGTACAGATGCTATTGCCAGATTTAATTTCAAATTAGGTCGAATAGGATTTTCTGGTAGATAAGCACTATCTACAACAAAAATATCAGAAGTCTGCATTGCCTGCTGGATATTAATTTCTTCTTTTCTGTTTCTTAAAAGTAGATAAATATCTTCAGCTACATTTTTTTCTCTCTGTAATCTAAAGAAAGCAAGTTCGGCTTCTGGATAGCTGTCCAGTTCCTGCTGGATTTCAGCTATTCTCTCCTGATAGACTTCCTTTTGTGAGGAAGCAGTAACCTGCTGGACTTCCATATTAATAATCCTGCTGTTAAGCTCTTGATAGAGTGGATTATTTGTTTCAGTTCTACCACTTACAATTTCTGCAGTTTTGTTATTAAGTTGATTTTCTAGATTATCTATTTTGGCCAGTACAGTCTGAATTTCAGGGTGTTTTTCTGTATATCTAGTTTTTAAGCCCTCCAGCTCTGTATAAAGAGAGGTCAGATTAGATTTAATAGTGTTTAACTCAGGATTGCGGCTGATCGACTCTGAATTAATTATTTTCTCGTCAACCCCCTGTAATTTTTGATTGATTTCTCTTAGGGCAATCTGAGCTTCTTCTTCTAATAACTCTGCTTCTGTTTTCTGTTTTTCGAGTTCTGTAAAGCGGTTGAGTAGATTCTGTCCCTGAGTTTCAGGTCTTAAAAGCTCATGTTCTTTACGATATTTTAAAAGTTGGTCTTCCAGTTCCAGCAGCCTATTTTTAGTTTCTTCAAGCTGGTCATCAATAAAAGTTGAGGCCCCGTTAAGTGATGCCTGGTTTAAGGATTCAATTTCTGTCTGCATAATACTGACCAGAGTATCGGCTATTTTTTGGGCCAGCTCCGGATCATTATATTCTACCTGTACACTTAATAAGTCGGCATCCCCGTGTGATTGAATAGAAATCTTTTGACTGAGGTTGCCGGTATTAATATAATCTCCTTCTGCATTGACTAAATTCAGTTTTTCAATCACCTGTGTTAAAATTCTGCGGCTTTTAAAAATCTGACTGTATGTATTAATTAATTTATCTTCCTGGCTAACTCCAAGTGACATCTGCTCACTAAAAATGTCATCGACTCCACTTTCACTCTGAACCATCATCATGGTGGAACTCTGGTAAATTCTTTCCATGCGGGCAGTTAAAAAATATGATGCTAAAACTGCAATGATTACAAAAGCGATGATCAGCCATTTTTTATGCCAGAGGATCATCATATATTCTCTAAGATCTATTTCATACTCATCAACAATGTAGTTTTCATCTTCTGTCATTTTATCGCTCCTTACCAGCTAATATCAAAAAAGTCTTTAATTCCATTAAAACCGCTGAACAAAAAGAATACATTTGACCAGTCGATAGAATCTTTTTCACCAATCATTACTAAATCCCCGGGTTTTAAATTAGGATTAGCTGCCAGATCACTATCTTCAAAGAAGTCCTCCATATTAATTTCGCGCATCTGACCTTCCTGATTTACAAGTCTGATTTTTTCTAAATTGGCTTTATCAGAAGTATTGCCTGCTCTAGCAATTAGGTTAGCCAGCCGCATATCTTCATTCCACTGATAACTACCGGGCTTTGCAATCTCACCTAAAATAGTAACTTCTTCTAAAACTGAGGGTATGTAAATTGAGTCACCATCTTTAATTACCGGGTTTGAACCAGCTTCAGCTGCTAAAGTGGACTCAACTTGATATTCGTGCGGCTCATTATCAGAAATTAGGCGGACTATTTCTCCAGCCTCTTCAGTTAAACTTCCTGCTTGAGCTAAAAGTTGATTTAGTCTGATCTCTTTTTCGTGATCCAACTCATACTGACCGGGTTTTACTATTTCTCCCTGAATAGAAGCAGCCATTCTTTCTTTTTCGGGAATAAAAATTCGGTCACCATTTTTGAGACTATAATTTTGATTAGAATTATTTCCTTTTAAAAGTTCCTTTAAATTGATTTCCAGTTTCTCATCTGCTCGCTGTAAGTTTGCATTTTGAGCATCTGCATTTTCTGTGATTCCACCGGCCATCGAAATGAGATCTAAAACTTTACTATCTGATCTAATCTCAAAATTACCTTCATTTTGAACTTCTCCCATAACTATCACCTTCAGTTTCTGGTAAGAAACAAGGTTGATATTTACTTCGGGTTCAATAATATACTCGGACAGTGATTTTTTTAGTTCCTGCTGCAGCTGGTTGGCTGTTTTTCCTTCTGCCATGATATTACCGACCAGAGGAAAGGAAATCTCTCCATTTGGACTAATACTTGTCTGCAGGTTAAGATCACTATGTCCCCAAACAGATATCGATATACTGTCGCCAACATTAAGCTTATAATCCTGCGCAAGTAGGGGAGAAGATAATAAAAGTGTTAACAACAAAAAAATAATTGCTATTTTCTTCAACTTGCTTTTTGCCTCCTTAAATAATAAAAGAAAAGATTTTATTTACCAGTGATGGTTCTTCTCTTTTAATCTCCATAGAATTTAGTGGTTGATTATTAATTACTGATTGAGCATTGTTCTGAAAAAATTGAGAGCTGCCTGTTTTTAATGATTCAGCTTTCTGCAGTCCCTGATCCAGACTGAAAGTCCTTTTGTTAATTCTGTGAGTATCTGAGGCCATTAGATGACAGAGGCCGAATTCTAAAAGCTTTTCAGCTGTTTCTTTGGCTTTTTTGCCGTGTTTACCGAGTAGAGAAGAGCTGTTAAACATTAATTTGAGCTCTAATTCTTCAACCCATTTATAAATTTTATCATAATCTTTTTGAATATATGTATATCTTTCCGGATGAGCAATGATGATTTGATATCCCATTGCTTTTATATCGTGGACTAAACTTTCAAAATAAGATGGAAAATTATTAAGTCGTGTTTCTAATAAAATATAATCTGTGTCATTGATTGTCAAAAGCTCGTTGTTGTATAATAATTCTGCAGTATCTCGACTAATTAAAACCTCTGAACCACTGATGATTTCAATCTGCAATTTTTCTTCTTTGGATTTTTCTCTTAAAAGCTCAATTTTTTCCTGGATAAATTTAAGATAATCCCGATCATTATATAAAGGATAGTGTGAGGTTGCTGCTACTTGCCTGACTCCTTTTGCTTCCATAGTCTTTAAAATAGCTATTGATTCCTCAAGACTCTGAGCTCCATCATCAACTCCTGCTAAAATATGTGAATGTAAATCTATCATAATTATCACCTTTTTCTTTAGAAAATACAATTCTCATTATAACATGATAGTTTTGCATTTACAATAAAAAAAGCAATTTACATAAAATCTTACAAAGTTCGCTATTTTATGATATATCAAGATTGGTACCGCTCCCTAAATTGAATTAAGGGAGATAATATATTAAAATATACTTAGATAAAAAAGAAGGAGGTTATAATAATTAAATCGAAAAAACATATTGCAATTTTCATTATTTTCTCAATATTTTTCTTAGTTTTTCTAAATACCAGTCCACTGCTGGCTGAAGAGATCGAATCTGAGCCATCAGGCTGGTGGTTTCCGAGTACAGGCAGCTTTAATGGTCACTGGGATCTGGGAGTGGGGGCCCATCTCTGGAATGATCATTTTACCCTGCGCAACCTGCAGCTGAGAACTGTTTTTGATATTGCTCCCGGCTTGAGGTTTAACTCGGTGATTCGTTCGAACCAAGAATTTGATAATCTAGATAATTATGATCCCAAATTTGACCAGTTATTTTTAGAAGGTTATGGTTTTCACCACAGTGACTACGGTAAATTTTCGACCAGCTTAAAAATTGGTAAAATGAGGTATCTCCGTTTTCCTGAGCCGGATCTGATTTCTTATTTTGACCATGTGCCCGGCACAGAAGATCTTCGTTATCAGGATGCAGAAACTGGTTATAATGGTCAGCTTTTAACTTTAGATTATGAGACAAAATTTGGACTTGGTTATCATCTTACAGGAATCAACTGGGATTATGGTAAGCGCGAAGGAAGTAACTGGATAGAAAACTATATTTACTATCGAGACCGCTGGGGTGCAATCGACTTTGAAGGTAGAGTCGGGCTTTTAGCTTTAAGACATTCAGCCGGATCGAATCCTGGAGTCGGCTATCATCTGGGAGAGAGTGGACCCGGTTATAACTTATTTTTGGGTACCAACTGGCGTGACTATAAAGTTGGAATTCTCTATGAGAACATAAAAAATGAAAAAATTAATGAGCGGGATATCAGAACCGGTTTGATGGTGGAGTTTGCTTTTTCTAAGCTTACTGATATTTTAGGCTCACTTCGTTTTGATTATACCCGCAGCCCGGAAGGTTTTGTGACTCATATTCCAATTGCCAGCGGAGAATTTGGTTATGCAGATCAAAAACCGGCAGGAACTGAGCTGGTTGGAGAAATTAAAGCAGAGCGAGTAATTACTTACTGGCAGAATGGTCAGGGAAGAAATTTTTATGAACATACTTTATCAAAATGGGGAAATACTGATTCTAAAGAAACTACAGTTGTGATGGAAGCTGACACCTGGTATTTAAAATTAGAAGCTCTGGTAAGCCCGAATACTTCTTTTAAAAACTGGGATGACCTGGTTCAGTGGGAAAATGACAGACAGGGGCCGGCCCAGCTAGCTCAACCGGTGATCTATAAGTTTTATAAATAACTTTCAGTAAGTACAGGTGCCGTGCACCACCCGATTTAAGTCGAATTCTGTAGATTGATTTTTGGATGAATTCAATTTTTTACTTTAAAACCTCTCCTGAAGCAGAAAACAGGAGAGGTTTTTATTAAAGATCTAAAAATTT
>JBHEOV010000107.1:0-438 GCA_046260625.1 Halanaerobium sp.
GAAGATCCCCTTTTTAAGAAGAGAAAAGACGTCCTTTAAGTCAAAAATATTTGAGGAAAATCTTCTCTTTTTATCCACGGTCTTTAATTCCAGACAGATAGCTGTTGTTAGCGGTCCATCCGGCAGCGGAAAAAGTTCTCTTGTTTTTTATGCTGTTAATGAATTGGATCCAGCTGAATTTAGAGTGGTTCATCTGGAATTATCAAAGCCAAACAAAAAAGCTCTCTACAAAACAATGGCTGTTAAAATGGGGCTCAAACCATCTTTTCAGGCAGATGATATCAAATTACAGATTATTGATTTTTTCCAGGAAGAAAATGCTCAGGGTAAGTTTAACTGTGTTGTTATTGATGAAGCTCATAGTCTTTCTATTGAAATGATTGATGAATTGCGAAGTTTTTATGATGAGGGAGCTAACTTTTCTCTGATTATGGCAGG
>JBHEOV010000107.1:448-5857 GCA_046260625.1 Halanaerobium sp.
ATCTTAATCTTAGTATGACACTCCCGATGAAGCAGAGAGTTTCTTTATTTCTTGAATGCACAGGGTTTTCTCTGGAGGAAACTAAAGATTATGTTAGTTATCAGTTTAGTGCTGCCGGAATACAGAATGAAATTATCGATGAAAAATGCTATCCTGTGCTTCACAGTATGACCTCCGGGATTGCCCGGAAGATCAATCAGGCCTGTTATCTGGCTTTACTTGAGTGTTTTAAAAACAAAAAAGCTATTATTACAGCCGATGTCTTAAAAAAAGTTAATGAAAAAATCTCCTATACTTAAGGAGCTGTCCACTATGACTTTTAATTGCTATTACCAGAAAAACAAATGGCCGGGCAAGATAGTTCAGTTTGAGGATTACGGCAATTATATTGAGATTAGAGTTGAGAGTCTATCAAGCATTACTGTGATTTTTGGAAAAACATCACTGGGGTATTTTGCCTGCATGCCTGATTTCGAGGCAGGCTGTCATCTAATTGAACCCGAAAATGAAGTCTACAACAGAGAGAAACTCATTTCAGTTATGAATCCAATAGATGGAGCAACAGTCGCCAGAGCTTTATATGTTTTATTTGAAGATCTAAAGAAAAAAATTGATAATGATCAATAATCAATTTCAGGGTATGAGAATACCCTTTTCTTTTAACTGGTTACTGGTGAAAAACATGTCCTGGTTACTGAAATATTTCTTGTCTCATAACAATATTCAAAGCTTTTTTCAATAAAACTATTGTTTCCTGGGTAATACTCCTTCTGTTAGCTTCAGCTAATCGGACAATTTCTTGATAAAGATGTTCCGGTAAATCTCTAACCTGTAAAGATGGCATAATAAAACTCCTTTCATTAAATAATTAATCCTTTTATTCTATTTATATTATACCACTTGATACTAATGCATGTATAATGTTTATAGATTGGGGGTTAAGCATAAAAGATTAGGGACCTCACGCCAAATGATTAATAAGATTATACATGGTAGAAAAAATATAACTTTAAGAGAAATTAAAGAAATTGCTCAAATATTAGATCTGGATATTAATGAGCTTATGGAAGAAGAACAGAAATTATCAGCAGATCCTGTGGTTGCATTTACGGGTAGTGTGAAGACTAAAGCGGCAGAGGAAGGATTAAAAACTGCTAAAAAAGTAATGGATTTGATAATATTTCACCGTGACATCCAGGAAGAATTTAACAATATACTAAATGAGTAGGTGAATGAAATGATTATGTTAGATAAAACAGTTAAGAAAGTTAGTCCTGATATTTTTAAAGCCGTAGAAAAAGAAGTGCTATATTTTCAAAATGAATTTGTAGGTTCCGATGATTTAATTCTTCAGGATGATATTTTTAGAGTTTTAGAAGATATTGAGGATCTAAGCATTATTATGTTTCCTGTTGAAGATGAAGAGTTTTGCGGATTTTTATTTGAATATCGCGGAGAAAAATTTATCTACATCAATACTTTTTTACCATTTGAAAAACAAATTTTCACTGCTGCTCGCAATCCAGAAAAAGGAATTCTATATCAAATAAATAAACACAAAGTTGGAGAAAGATGGCAGAAAAGAACAAAGCATGTGAAATTGAGTAATTTAAAAGCTCTAATAATTGATAATTATGAAATGGAGCTCTTACCAGAAGAAAAAATCAATAAGGATTTGTCTTTTTTTGCAGAGGTAGATGTCGATGCGGAATAATAAAAAAGAAAGAGCAGAAAAAACTGCTCTTTAGTTTAAATATTCTTCTAAATCCTCAAGTGATTCAATAGTTAACAGATTATCTCTAATTATTTTTAAAGTTCCAATCTCATTATTATAAAGGGATTTTTCTAATTCTTTAGGTAATGAATCAATATCTAATTTTTTTACTGTCAAGTGTACTATCGTTTCTATAAGTTCTTCTTTTCTTCCTTCTTTCATTCCGACTAATTTACCCTCTTCACGCAATTTATTAGCTGTAGACATAAAAGTCTCACTCCTTTCGGGGATGATTAAATTAACTTTATTATGCATAACATCAAAATCATAGTCTTTAATTTCAAGTATATATTTCATTCCTGTTGTGAAATATTCTAAAATAGACTCAGCATCATTCAATTTTTTGATCAACTCTAATATTTCAGAGAATATTTTATCGTAATCATTGTCAATAAAGCTGGTGTGTAAAATTTTCAAAACTATTTGTAACTGTATACTTCCTATAATCTTCAAATCGCTATACTTAGAAAAGTCAAAAAGCAAATATTCAAAGTCTGGAATGAATTTTTCTGTATTTGCTTGAATATTAAATCTGGAACTGAATCTCTTATCTATATTATAACTCTTTCCACCATGATAAATCAAGAGGGGGAGAATTACTGGCAGTTTGCCAGAATTTTTTTGTTTTAAATATAGATCCCAGATTTTAGTCATGTATTTCAGTAGTTGAAACGAAACCTTTTTATCTGGATAACTTTTGTGTTCGAAAAGACAGTAAATAAAAGCGTCCTGGTCATTTAATTTAACCCGGTATACAACATCAGAAAAGAATTCTTTTAAGTCTTCGTCAACAAAAGAGTCTTTAGTAATTTCTAAGTCATCAGTATTAAAAAGTTCTAAAAGGTCCTGGGTAAAATAGTTTTTGATAAATGATTCCGCCACTTCTTTTTTACTAAACATTTCTTTGAAAAACTTATCATGGGGAGTTGCCATTTTATTAACCTCTTTCTCTTAGAATTTTATCTTTAAAAAGATAAGACCTGAGGACTAGCGCTTAAGTAAATTATATCACAAAACGAACTTATGTTCAATAAATTCCAGACTAATTCGACAAAATAACGGAGAAATATTAATTGATTTTAAGGACAGAGTGTATTATAATAAAAGTTGTTAAGGAATTGAACACATCAGTTGAAATATAAACAGAAAAGTGATCTGAGCAAGGTTTTGCAAATATATTCAGTGGTTTATTGCAGAATTAAATTTATTAGTTAATTAAAACATATAAAGAAAAATAACTTAAATGACATCCGATGTCATAATAATTGTTAACTGAAAAGTTTTACTTTGTTATTCGACAAAATTAGCTACTCTAATTAGTTGATGTATTATGAATAATGTTATAAAATGAAGAATGTGAGCGAAATAGAAGTGTTATCTGTAATCTGACATCCGATGTCACGAAATATAATCCTAATTCAGGCAAGTTGACAGTTGAATATGTATGAAGATCTTTGAAACCAGGGTTTTCATATGGGCAGGACAAACTGAATTAGAGGTTTAAAGAGGTTTAAAACCATATGCAGGATAAGCCTTCAGGCTATTTTTTAGGAGTACACTTTGGCTGCAACACAGTAACATTCTTTAGAAATAATTAGGAATTGTATTCGGGAGGTGTTAATCATTAAAACTAATTTAGAACAGGTAACATCTGTTTTGTTTTTTGGTGAGTTATATACAGATAACCCTCTTAGAATTGCAAGTAAAATTCAGGAAAAGATACCTGTCTTTGATGGGGAACCATATGTTCTGCCGGTGAAAGATGCACCCCCGGAAGTACCGCGGATTATTCTGCAGAATGAAAAGGAAACTATCAAATTAGAAATAAGCTTTCAGCGGGCAACTTTGATTATAACAGGTGATGCTGAAAATAAATTTGAAGCAGTTAATGATATTTTAGACACTTTAGTTGAGCTTATATATAATGAATTCAACTGGAAGCTAAAAAGGTTGGGCAGATATGCAACTGAAAAAATTGTGTTTTCTGACTCGTCTATTAAATATTTAAAAAACAATTATCTTCAAGTAGATAAATTTGCGGATACTGAACAGCTTAATCTGCATTGGCTTAAAAAAGAAAGATTTGTTGGTGAGAATGTAAATCTTTGGACTAAAATTAATACTCCAGAAGGTTCACAGCGAAAAGAAATCAAACTGACAGTTGACTTAAATCTTGTTGAAGATGAGAAGCGGCAATTATCAGCAGAATTCTGTAAAGAATTTTTCCAAAAATCTAATCAAAAGATTAATGCACAGTTTCAGGAGACATTAGTTTAAAGGGGGGCACAATGGCTGTTAAAAAAACTTTAAGCATTGATGAACTTATTAACTTAAATGAAGTTAGTTCAGCCTGGGTTTCAGAATGTGTATCTGGCCTAAGTAATTTACCTTCTTCTAAAACTCTAAAATTCGGAAAAAAAGAAAATGATCTTGCATCTGATAATGGTTATCATAATAATAATTCTATAGAATTTGTTGAAAAAAGCGGGATAGATATTATTAAATATCTAAAGCATATGTTAAATAATTGTTTAGACCAGGCTCATTCAATAAGTGGTTATCAGTTGGAAGCTTTGGAATTAATTTATGATTTTGAGAATCCTGTTGAAATATATGCTTATTTAAATAATAAGGGTGAGTTGATAAATTTTCTACTGAAAGCAGCTGAAAAAATCAATGAATTCTTTACTGATAGGATGCAGCTTACTATTGTTAAAAAGTCTGACCCTGAGATTGAAGATTTTGATTATCTAACTGTCTTTATTAATACTTCGGAGTTATCAGTTGCTGAAGCCCGGAATAAATTTAAAAAATTTAAGTATGAATGGTATTTTGAACACAGTGATAATTTGGATGGGGGGATTGTTTTTCATGTCACCTGATCTGACGTTTGACTGGAAAAATTATATTGATTATGCCGAAGAAATTTTTAATGATGGTGATCTGGGAACGGATAATGAATATTTAGTCAGAACAGGGATTAGCAGAGCTTACTATGGATTATATAATCTCTGCAAACAATTTGCTGTTGAAGCTGGTTTGTTAACTGAGTCTCAACTAAAAGACAGTGGTAATTCTCACAGCCGCCTGATTAATGAGTTGAAGCACACTAATCGTTTTGATCTCGAGTATAATAAGCAGCTTAATTATATAAAAATGGATATTGGAAAAACTCTTTTTAAATTAAGAGATTATAGAAATGATGCTGACTATACTTCTAAATATCCAAGAACAGCTGAACGAGAACCAGTTCGAGATTTAGAAGTTGCAATTTTTGATACAAAAGAGGCACTGAATAATCTGGAGAAATTGATAAGTGGGATGGATGCGAATTGATGATTTTTTGTTTAAAAAAATTAAATAGCAATCATATGAGAAAAACCATTAGATATAACAAATTATTCAAGAACTTTTTAATTCCATAAAAGTCCGGTAAATCGCGGTTTGCACATAGGTTAACTAGGCTAGTTAGAGCTTTAAAACCATATGCAGGATAAGCCTCCAGGCTATTTTTTTAGCAGTACACTTTGGCTGCAACACAGTGGATACTGTGTTGAGGTGATTAAATTATAATAAATAATAAATAGAGAATATTAGAGTTTTTTATATATAAATTTATGAATTGAGTTTATATA
>JBHEOV010000108.1:0-5803 GCA_046260625.1 Halanaerobium sp.
GTCGAAAGTCCGCGTGATGTGGTAGCAATGGAAAAGACCGGTGAATATAATGGACTCTACCATGTGCTGCACGGGGCTATCTCACCAATGGATGGGATTGGACCGGAAGAGATAAAAATTCGCTCGCTAATTCCTCGGCTGGAGCAGGACCAGGTGCAGGAAGTTATTGTTGCAACTGATCCAAATGCAGAAGGTGATGCTACTGCAATGTACCTTGCTAAGCTGATTAAACCACTGGGAGTTAAAGTGACCCGCATCGCACATGGTATTCCAGTTGGTGGAGACCTGGAATATGCAGATGAGGTAACACTTTCTAAAGCCCTGGAGGGCAGAAGAGAATTATAAGTGTGCAGGTACCGTTTGCGGGACCAATAAATGGAAAAAATAATATATTTGCTTACCCATTATTTCAATTTAGAGATAGTGGGTCTTTTTTTATAATATAGTCTCTTTATTAATCTCGAATAAACAAATTCTGATTATATTTGGAAAATAATGGTTCGGCAAACGGTAGCTGAACATTTTGCAGCTTGACATTGCGCTTAAGTTTTGTTAAGATATTTAAAATATTAGATTGTCAAAAAGCTAAATTGTTATCCATTTTTCTCATTTTATTACATATTTATTTGAAGCTCTCTGTTCATATTCTAAGTATTAATTTTTTAAAAATCAAGGAGGTTGGTTATGGAAAAAATAATTAAAGAAGGCTTGACTTTTGACGATGTTCTGCTGATACCGGCAGAATCAAATGTAGTTCCAAAAGAAGTAAGTACAAGATCTAAACTAACTGATGATATTTATTTAAACACACCGATTATTTCTGCAGGAATGGATACTGTTACAGAAGCTAATATGGCAATTGCAATGGCCAGAGAAGGTGGTCTGGGAGTAATTCATAAAAATATGCCGATTGAATCTCAGGCAGCTGAAATTGATCGCGTAAAAAGATCTGAAAGTGGAGTTATTATTGATCCCTTTTATTTATCTCCAGATGCATTAATTGAAGAGGCGGAAGCTCTAATGTCTAAATATCATATTTCCGGGGTACCAATTGTTGATGAAAATGAAAAATTGCTCGGGATTTTAACAAATAGAGATCTGCGTTTTGTAGAGGATTATAATCGACCTGTCTCCGAAGTTATGACAGCTGAAGAACTTGTTACAGCTCCTGTCGGAACAGATTTAGAAGGAGCAAAAGAGCAGTTAAGAAAACACAAAATAGAAAAACTGCCAATTGTAGATGATGATGGGGTTTTAAGAGGTTTAATAACTATTAAAGATATAGAAAAGGCAAAACAATATCCTCAGGCTGCAAAGGATAAACAGGGGAGATTGTTAGTAGCAGCAGCTGTCGGCACTGGTAATGATACTGATGCTAGAGTTTCAGCTCTGGTAGAAGCAGGTGTCGATATTTTAGTAATTGATACTGCTCACGGACATTCGCAGAATGTAATTAATGTAGTTAAACAAATCAAATCGAAATATCCTGATCTGCCAGTAATTGCTGGTAATGTAGCAACTGCTGAGGCGACAGAAGCTTTAATTAAGGCTGGAGCAGACGTGATTAAGGTTGGTATTGGACCTGGATCGATCTGTACGACTAGAGTCGTGGCCGGTGTCGGGGTACCACAGATTACTGCAATCAATGATGCAGCTCAGGTCGCAAAAAAACATGGTAAAACAGTAATCGCTGATGGTGGAATTAAATATTCTGGTGATATTGTTAAGGCTATTTCTGCTGGAGCTCATACAGTGATGGTTGGAAGTCTGCTGGCTGGTACAGAAGAAAGCCCGGGTGAACTGGAAATTTACAAAGGTAGAAGTTACAAGGTCTACCGCGGCATGGGATCGGTTGGAGCGATGAAAAAAGGAAGCAAAGATCGCTACTTCCAGGAAGATGAAACTGAAGCAGAAAAATTTGTGCCGGAGGGAATTGAAGGTAGAGTCCCCTATAAAGGTACATTAGCTGAAACTATTTATCAGCTCTTGGGAGGATTAAAATCCGGTATGGGTTACTGTGGAACTCCTGATATTGAAAGTTTAATTGAAGATTCAAAAATGATTAAGATATCTGCAGCCGGTCTTCGCGAAAGTCATCCACATGATGTTAAAGTAACAAAAGAAGCTCCAAATTACAGTGTTGATTAATTTTTGAATATGACTTCAGCTCTCTGTTCTTTTCTGGCAGAGAGTTTTCTTTTTTTAAAATAGAAAAATCTCGGCTTTACTGGATAAGAGCTCTTTGTTGCTAATTTTACAGACATTATAGGAAAATAGTATTAAAATTGTAGCTGCAGGTTAATAAAAGTTTAAATTATTTTTATTCAAATTTTATTAAAATCTCATCAAAATATCTAACTCAAAAAAGTAATTTTTAAAGAATATCAAATTATTTAAAGTTCATAACAGGGGGAATTGAAATGAGCGATCAAAATAGACAGCAAGAGAATTTAATTATTATTGGTGGTGGTCCGGGAGGTCTTTCCGCTTCAATTTATGCAGCCCGGAATGGAGCTGCACCTTTGGTTTTAAATGGACCTGAGCCAGGTGGACAGATTACCACAACTTCTGAACTGGAAAATTATCCTGGATTTCCGAATCCGATTGGTGGTTTTGAATTAACTCAGAAGATGACAGAGCAGGCAGAAAACTTCGGGGTACGCTTAAAATATGAAAGTGCAGAAGAGGTTGATTTTTCTGGTGATAAATTTACTGTTAAAACAGAGGCTGGCGAATATATTGCAGATTCAATTATTATAGCAACAGGAGCTGAACCTAAAACTTTAGGTCTGGATAAAGAAGACAGCCTGCGCGGTAATGGTGTTTCCTACTGTGCAACCTGTGATGCAGCCTTCTTTAGAAATAAAGAAGTAGCGATCGTAGGTGGAGGTGACACAGCTCTCTGGGAATCAACATTCCTGGCTAAATTTGCTGCTAAAGTTTATATCATTCACCGCCGCGACAAATTTAGAGGTGCTAAAATTCTTGGTGATAGAGTAAAGGCTAAGGAAAACATTGAAATTCTCTGGGATACAGAGGTTAAAAGTCTTAAAGGTGAAAAGAAATTAGAAGGAATTAGGATTTTCAATAATAAAACTGGTGAGAAAAGAGATCTTGATGTAAATGGATTCTTTGTCGCTATCGGTCATCATCCGAGAACAGAATGTCTTAAGGGACAGATTGAACTTGATGATTATGGTTATATCAAGACTAATAAAAAACAGCATACCAATGTTCCGGGAGTTTTTGCCTGTGGAGATGTACAGGATCCGGACTACAGACAGGTTGTAATTGCAGCTGGTTCTGGTGCTAAAGCAGCAATTGAATCTACTGAATATATAGAAGAAAAGGAAAATTCTTTTCCTGCAAAAAAAGTTGAGATGAAAAATCATGCTGAAGCAGAAGAAAATTCTGAGGCAGCCAAAGAAGAAGGCGGTTTAAGTCTAAGCCTTAGCCTTGATTAGATAAAAAATAAAATAAATTAGATTTAGAGCTGACTCTTATTCTGAGAAACATTTTAAGGATAAGAGTTGGTTTTTTTCTTTGCTAAAACTATAAAAAAATTCCAGATAAATATCTAATTTGAAAGATAAATTGAAAACAGAGCCTTATTGCATTAGATGATTGATTATTATATAATTATAATATAAATAAGATTATTTTAACAAAGTTTAGAGAGGAGCTGGCTGTTTTGGCAGAAGGTTTTTTTATTACATTCGAAGGTATTGAGGGTTCAGGCAAGTCAACACAGATAAATTTGCTGGCAGATCACCTGCAGGATAAGGGTTATGATGTTTTAGTCAGCAGGGAACCCGGTGGAACTGCCTTAGGAGAAAAAATCAGGCAGTTATTATTAGATCCTCAATATGATTCGATGGATTATAGGACAGAAATACTTCTTTATGCTGCCGATAGAGCTCAGCATGTTAAGGAAAAGATAAAACCTGCCTTAGAGCAGGGGAAAATAGTTATTTCAGATAGATTTGCAGATTCTAATCTTGCCTATCAGGCGGCTGGTCGGGGTCTTGATTATGAGATGGTATATCAAATTAATGACTGGGTAATTGATTCTACCTGGCCTGACTTAACTTTTGTTTTAGATATTGATATCAAAGAGGGTTTAAAGAGGGCGCGTGCATTAACTCCGGATGCAGCAGGTGATAGATTGGAAAGAGAAGTGGATGATTTTCATCAGCGGGTTAGAGATGCTTATCTTAAGATGGCAGCAGCTGAAAGGTTTGCCCTGGTAGATGGGGGCGGAAGCAAAAAAGAAGTCCAGAAAGATATACAAAAAATTATCGCCAGGAGGTTATTCTAATGGAAAAAAGAGCAGAAACTGGTAAAACAGTTAAAATGGTAGTGGCCATAGTTCATGATCATGATGCAGCTGATCTGTTGGAAGCTCTGACAACTTCGGGTTTTCAGGCGACCAAAATGGCATCTACAGGCGGCTTTTTGCGAGAAGGGAATACTACTTTTATGATTGGCTCAGATAAGGAACATGTGGAAGAAGTGCTCGATATTATCAGAGAAAACTGTGAGGCCCGGAAAAAGACTGTGGCACCGATGTCACCTGTTGCTAATTCATTAGAAGGTTATTATTCTTTCCCGATGGAAATTAAAATTGGTGGAGCAACTGTATTTATTATAGATGTTGAACAGTTTATTAAAATGTAAACTAAGAGGAGTTTTTAGATGAGTTTTAACTCAGTTATTGGGCAAGAAGAAGCAGTAAAAATACTGCAGGATGAAATAAAAGAGGAACGGATCAGCCATGCTTATCTTTTTTCAGCGAAAAAAGGTAGCGGCAAATCAAAACTGGCTTTTGAATTTGCAAAGGCCAGTTTTTGTAAGGAGTCTAAATTAGACAGCTGTGGCAGCTGTATTAACTGCCGCAAAATGGATCACCAGAATCATCCTGATTTTAAGTTGATTTCTGTTCTGGAAGGGAAAAGTGCGATTTCCATTAATCAGATTAGGGAATTAAAAAAAGAAATTGCTTATAAACCCTATGATAGTGATCATAAAATTTATATTATAGAAGCAGCGGAAAAAATGACAAAAGAGGCAGCTAATTCACTTTTAAAAACTTTAGAAGAACCGCCTTCTTTTGCAACAATTATTCTGCTGGTAGAAGACAGTGGTAAACTGCTGCCGACTATAGTTTCTCGCTGTCAGGAGATTAAGCTGCGTAATGTAAGTAAGCAAAAAATTAAGGAGCTGCTTTTGGCTGAGGGCTTAGAGGCAGAAAAAGCTGAGATAATCAGTTCTACAGCAGCTGGAAGTCCTGGTAAGGCTCTGGAAATTATAGAAATTGAAGATTATTTTGAGCAGCGTCAAGAAATTTATGATTTTTTAAAGAATATTAATTCCAAAAATACAATTGAAATTTTTAAAATTACAGAGAAATTATCATCACTGCTGAAAGCTGATTTTCCCGCTTTTAATTTGCTATCAGACTGGTATCGCGATATAATGATGATTAAACAGGATTATCTGGAGGCAGTGATTAATAAAGACTATTTTACGGAGTTAAAAACACTTGCTGCAGAGTTAAGTCTGCAGAGTGTTATTAGAAATTTAGAGTTGATAGCCCAGAGTGAAGAATATATAGAACGCAATATTAGAGAAGAACTTAGTCTGGAAGTCTTATTTTTCAAACTGCGCCAGCCTGATCAAGAATAGATAAATGAGGTGTTTATTTTAATGAATACGGTAGTTGGAGTAAGTTTTAAAAAAGCCGGAAAAATCTATTATTTTGATCCTGGTGAACTGGAAATAAAAACCGGAGATTATATAATAG
>JBHEOV010000109.1:0-5763 GCA_046260625.1 Halanaerobium sp.
GCAGTAAGCTCTGGTCTGGAAGCCGGCGAAAGAGTGATAACCCTTGGTAAAGAGAGTTTAAGTGATGGCAGCAGGATTAATGTTGTCAACCGGGGGGATAAATAATGAAAATTTCGGATATATCTGTTAGTCGACCGGTAACAATAACGATGATAATTCTGGCAGTTGTTTTAATTGGGGGCCTGGCTTTAAGCAGGCTGCCGATGGATTTAACTCCAGAAATGGAAATGCCATTTTTGATGATCAGGACTTCCTATAGTGGAGCAACACCGGAGGAAGTGGAAGAACTTGTGACAAGGCCGGTGGAGTCAACAGTTGCTACAATTGATGGATTGAGCAATTTAAATTCCACCAGCAGTGAAGGTAGTTCCATGGTTTTTCTGGAATTTGAATATGGAACTGATTTAACAGAGGCTAAAAATGATCTCAGAGATTTAATTTCTCGGATTGAAGCCAGACTGCCGGATGGTGCAGATGAACCAAGAATAATGAACTTTGACCCAAACGCCCAGCCGATTATGGAACTGGCTGTAGCAGGCAGCTCAGCTGTTGAATTGAAAAATATTGCTGAAGATACAATCCAGCCCCGGCTGGAACAGATTGTTGGTGTTGCTTCTGCAGAAATTTCTGGTGGTAGAAGCAGAGAAATTAGAATTAATGCTGACCAGGAGCAGCTTTCTGCCTATAATATAACCCTTGATCAGATTGCAGGAGCTGTAAGGGCAAGTAATCAATCAGGTGGACTGGGAACTGTAATGGTTGGTAATGAAGAAATCTCAGTTAGAGCTCTGGGCGAGTTTGAAAATTTCAGAGATCTAGAAAAAATAGAAATAACAACTGCCGAGGGGGATAAAGTCCCGCTGACACTGCTGGCAGACTTAGAAGATGGTTTTCAAGAAGTTAATAGTTTAAGTTATTTAAATAGCGAAGAGAGTATTAGTCTTTCTATTCAAAAACAGGGTGACAGTAACACGGTGACTGTAGCCAATGAAGTTAAAGAAGCAGTTGCAGAATTAAGTGATGAACTTTTAGGTATAGATATCCAGATTACGAGCAATAATGCTCAGTATATAGAAGATTCAATTTCTTCAGTGCTGCAGAACTTTGTCATTGGTGGTATTTTGGCTGTAATTATTCTTTTTATTTTCTTAAGGAATTTCAGCAGTACCATTGTTATTGCAACTGCAATTCCGATTTCTGTGCTGGCAACATTTGCCTTAATGGACTTTGGAGATTTAAGTTTGAACTTAATAACTCTGGGGGGGATAGCCCTTGGTGTGGGAATGCTGGTTGATAACTCGATTGTTGTTTTAGAAAATATTTATCGTCATCGAGCTCTGGGTGTCGGAAGACTTAAAGCAGCAAAGGGTGGTGCTTCAGAGGTTGCAACAGCAATTAGCGCTTCAACCTTAACAACTGTTGCAGTATTTATTCCGGTGATATTTATAGAAGATCTGCTGGCTCAGATTTTCACACCGATGGCCCTGACAGTAACATTTTCACTGTTGGCCTCTCTATTTGTAGCTTTAACCTTTATTCCGATGCTTTCATCCAAAGTTCTAAAGGTTAATCAA
The DNA here is from genome assembly GCA_046260625.1 of Halanaerobium sp. Taxonomy (GTDB): domain Bacteria; phylum Bacillota; class Halanaerobiia; order Halanaerobiales; family Halanaerobiaceae; genus Halanaerobium. The sequence goes on from JBHEOV010000109.1 coordinate 1,575, forward strand.
AACGAGTCAGATGAGAGTGTCAAAAAGAAAAAATATGTAAAATACTATCAAAAACTACTGGATAAGTCTTTACAGCACAGATATAAAATAGTTTCAGCTTTTATTATTTTCTTTGTTCTTTTTGGAGTTGGAATTGCTGTAGATATTATTCCTTTGGAAACCGAGTACATGCCTGCTTCAGATCAGGGAACAATTAGAGTTTTTGCCAGTATGGAAGGTAATTCTACAATTGAGATGAGCAATCAATTAGCACAAAATCTTCATTCAAGAATAGAAGATATTCCGGAAATAGATATATTGACTTCTCGTGTTAACAGCAGTCGTGTTAATTTAACGGTTGAACTTTTACCTCTGGCAGCAAGAGAGCGAGATGTTTCGCAAGTTGCAGAGGATATTAGATCTAAGACTAAAAACATTCCTGGGGCCTCAGTAAATGTCTCCGCTATGACCTCAATGATGGGTGGAGGAGGTGATGGCGGTGGTGGTACCGCTATCGAAGCTCAAATTAAGGGTCCAGATCTTGACAGATTACTGAACCTTGGTGAAAATGCGGAGAATCTAATTACGGGAATTGAAGGAATCAGAAATACAGATCTTAGCTTAGAAAAAGGTAATGAAGAGATCCATGTTAAAATTAATAAAACTCAGGCTCAAAATTATGGTTTCACTGACAGTGAAATTATTTCCTATGTAAATATGGCCCTCAGCGGCAGTACTGTCAGTCAGCTGACTGAATCAGGAGAAGAAATTGATATTATTTTAAAACTTAAGGATAATGAGAGTTCTTCTTTAAGAAATCTGGCTGATATTAAATTATTTGCAGCAAATGGGGTTAATGTTCCGCTCTCACAGCTGGCAGTAATTGAAGAGGGTACAGGTCATTCCTCAATTGCCAGAGAAAATCAGCAGCGATATATTTCAATTAGTTCAGATATATTTGAGCGGCCTTTAGGTGAGGTTCAGAGTGATGTAGAAAACACACTGGCTGAAGAGTTAGATCTGCCTTCAGGCTATACTTTAAGCTATGGTGGTGAGGCTCAGGATATGTCAAGCTCATTTGATCAGTTATTCACTGCAGCTATTCTGGCAATAATCCTTGTCTATATGGTAATGGCTTCTCAGTTTGAATCACTGATACATCCATTTGTTATCATGTTTACAGTTCCACTTTCAATTATTGGAGCTGTACTGGGACTGATTATGACTGGAACTGCCTTAAGTGTAAATGGTTTAATCGGTGCAATTATGCTGGTTGGTATTGTGGTAAATAATGCGATAGTAATGATTGATTATATTAATAATCGCAAAGTCCATATGAACAGAAAAGAAGCAATACTGGAAGCTGCACCAATTAGGCTCCGTCCAATCTTAATGACAACTCTGACTACGACGCTGGCCCTGGTTCCGCTGGCTCTGGGAATTGGTACAGGAGCAGAAACACAGCAGCCGATGGCTATTGTTGTGATTGGTGGACTGCTTTTTTCCACACTTTTAACACTGATTATTATTCCAGTTGTTTATGATATTGTTGATGAAATCAGAAATAAATTTGTTAGCTGGTTAAGAAGAGTGGTTCATAAAGAGGAAGAGACAGCAGAATAAAAAATCTAGAAAAAATAATCCCACTTAGTAGGTGGGATTATTAATCCAAATGATAAATATTTAATTCACAATTTAAATTTGAAGGATTTTTCAAATAAGTCTTGAATAATAATTAATAGAACACTAAATCATTTTAGTAATTTTATAATTTAAATTGGGGGTTAATATTATAATGAAGTACAGAAATATGGGAGATCTTGACGTAGAAGTTTCAGCCCTTGGCTTTGGAGCAATGCGCTTACCGATAGTTGATGATGATTCTTCTAAGATTGATCAAGAAGAAGCGATTAAAATGATCCGCTATGGAATTGATAATGGAATTAATTATGTAGATACAGCCTGGCCCTATCATGGGGGAGAAAGCGAAAATGTTGTCGGTAAAGCTTTAAAAGATGGTTACAGAGAACAGGTTTATCTGGCAACAAAGCTGCCGATCTGGGAATGTAAGAAGAAAGAAGATTTAGATAGAATCTTCAACAAACAGCTGGAAAAACTGGATGTTGAATCAGTTGACTTTTATCTATTGCATGCTTTAGATGAGGGACACTGGCAGACTGTTAAAGATCTTGATATAATTGAATGGGCCGAAAAGAAAAAAGAAGAAGGAAAAATTAAATATCTAGGATTTTCTTTTCATGATAGTAATGAACTATTTAATACAATTCTTGACAGTCATGACTGGGATTTTTGTCAGATCCAGTATAATTATTTAGATACAGAATATCAAGCTGGTCAGGCCGGGCTGCAAAAAGCTTATGCTAAGGGAATTGGAGTTGTAATTATGGAGCCAATTCGCGGCGGTTGGCTGGCCCAGGATCCATCAGAGTCTGCAAAAGAAATATTCGATTCTGTAGGTCCTGAGCGTACTCCTGTAGAATGGGCTCTACACTGGGTCTGGAGTCAAAAAGAACCGGGAGTAGTTTTAAGTGGAATGAGTAATATGCAGCAGCTTAAAGAAAATCTGGAGACAGCTTCTGAATCAGAAGTTGGACTTTTAAGTGATTCCGAATTTGAAATGCTGGAAAAAGCAGGAGAAGAAATGAGAGGTCCTATCACCTGTACTCGCTGTGAATACTGTCTTCCCTGTCCTGAAGAAGTTAATATTCCTGAAAACTTCTTTAAATATAATCAGGCAAAAACTCTGGATAAAGGAGAAAAAATGGCAGAGGAATACTTTAAGATGGACGAAACAGCAAGAGCAAGTAACTGTGTGGAATGCGGCCAGTGTGAGCCACAGTGTCCTCAAAATTTAGAGATTATAGATCTCCTCAAAGAAGTGGACGATTATTTTGCAGAAATTGCTTAATCAGATTTGTATTTACAAATAATTAGATAGTTTTTAAAAGAGATTGCCTCTTTAAGGGCAGTCTCTTTTTTTTTGTAAAAAAGGACTTGACAAAATAATTAAATAGGATTATACTATGAGTGTACCAGTTGAGTAGTGCACTAATGAATATGAGAGGGGGAAGGAAATGGATATCGATTTTAATGCCGCCTATCCGATTTACGAACAGGTTATTGAAGAAATTAAAAAAGAAATAGTCAGGGGAGAATTAAAAGCTGGCGATAAATTACCTTCACAGCGGAAACTAGCAAGAAAAATTGATGTTAATCCAAATACAGTGCAGAGAGCATATCGAGAGATGGAACAGCGGGGACTTGTAGAAACCAAAAGAGGTAGAGGAACTTTTATCAAGGATGATCAACAGGTGATGATTGAAATTAAAAAAGAAATGGCAGAGACAGCAGTCATAGATTTCATAGAGGAAATGATTTCACTTGGATTTAACAGAGAAAATATATTAAAAAAAGTTGAGTCTAATCTTAAAGGGAGGGAAGATAATGAATGAAAATATAATTGAAGTCAGTAATTTAAAGAAGAAGTTTCCCGGAGTTCAGGCTCTAAAAGGCATTGACTTAAATATACCCCGGGGAATGATAACCGGGATTGTAGGACCAAATGGAAGTGGTAAATCAACACTTTTAAAAATAATCAGCGGTCTGATAGTTAAAGATGAGGGTCAGGTAATAATTAATCGCAAAAATAAACAGAGACATTTAATGCAGGATATTGCCTTTTTGCCGGAGATAAATCATCTTTATCGCTGGATGAGAATTTCAGAAATGATTAAATTTCACGAGGAACAGTTTACTGATTTTTCTACTGGAAAAGCAAAAGAATTACTTGATTTTATGAATTTAAAGGTTGAACAGAAAATTAATAATCTATCTAAAGGAATGGTTGCTCGCTTAAAGTTGATCTTAGTTTTAAGCCGCTCAGCCGAAATTTTAATTCTGGATGAACCGCTGGCCGGTATAGATCCTGCCTCTAGAGAAAGAATATTAGAGAGTTTAATCGGTGAATTTGATTCAGCCAATCAGAGTATTGTTCTGGCAACTCATGAGATAATTGAGGCAGAAAGATTTTTAGACCAGGTAGTTTTCATGGAAGCTGGAGAAATTTTACTTGCCGGCAATGCTGATGATTTAAGAGCAGCCAAAGGAAAATCAATTAGAGAATTAATCGGGGAGGTATTTGAATGAGGAGCCTATTATCATTAATCAAAAAAGAAGTTAGACAGTTAAA
>JBHEOV010000011.1:0-36855 GCA_046260625.1 Halanaerobium sp.
ATTAAAGCCTTTGCTCTGCAGATATTCAATAACTCCCCTGACTATTTCCGGATCAGTTGTTGCTCCCTGATTAGATTTAGTAGCATTAATCAAATTGGGTTTTACGGCAATTAGATCATTTGGCTGGAGCTCAGCTTCAATCTTCATTTTCTGCAGCAGTTCTTTGACCATTTTTTTAGCCTGATCACCGTAGTTAATCATCAACTGATTTTTCTGCATAAGTTACACCTCTCTTCTAAACTTATTATAATATTTTTTATAACTAATTCAAGTGATAAATTTCACTATAACCAGGTACCAATATATAATATAAATAGGACAGCATTCTTTTAAAAAGAACACTGCCCTTATTCCTTAATTTTTTCAGACCAACTTTATTATTGTAATTTAAGATTTTTTGTTAGCTATTATAATGATTCCCTTGATCTTAATAGCTTTTTAAAGCAGTAAATAAAAGCTCTTTAAAAGCCTCAACATCAACTTCCAGTGCTACATCTGTCGGTGGAGTAATAAATTTATCCCGGTCAAAATCAACTACAGTTCTGCCGGTGGTATACTGACCTCCACATTCTATATTGACAGAATAAGACTCAGTTTTTAAAAGATCAGGATAAATAACACTGGCCACAGCCAGGGGATCATGCAGAGGACAGCCCGGCATTTTTTTCTCATTGATATGAAACTGCACAAAATATTCGAGCAGTTCTCCTGCCATCTTTGCAACTCTATTACCTTCATTTTTCATCTTAGTGATATCTTCTGGATAAAACATCGCTTTTCGGGTTACTTCCAGACCAACCATCTTCTTTTTAAGATCTGATTTTATTACAAATTGAGCCGCCTCTGGATCAACTAAAATATTAAATTCCGCAGCTGCAGTCCAGTTGCCTCTATAGGCTGAGCCGCCCATAAATACTACCTCTTCAATTTTATCAATGATATCCGGAGCTCCAATCATAGCTGCCGCCAGATTAGTCATCGGTCCGGTCGTTATAATAGTTATTTTTTCTGAAGCCGCTCTTAAAGTATCAATCATAAAGGTTACCGCATGCTTATCTTTAGGCCTCCGGCTTGGAATTTCAAACTTGGGACCGTCAAGCCCGGTCTCACCATGAACCTGAGGTGCAATTTCAAGTTTTCTAATCAGGGGCTCGGCATAGCCCGGGTATACATCTGCTTCTATTTCTGCAAATTCCAGAATTTTAAGCGCATTATTTACTGTTTTAGCAAGTGTCTGATTACCGGCTGCAATAGTTATTCCTAAAATCTCAAGCTGATAGGGATAATTAAGTCGCCTGCTGGCTGCAGCAAGCAGGAGACCTATTGCATCATCATGCCCGGGATCACAATCTATAATTACCTTCTTTTTTTCTGTCATTTTTCAACCCCTTTTCTTAGAATCTCTTGATTAACTATTAAATAATTGTTACATAAATTAGATATCATTTAACCTTTTAATCCACCCTGGGTTAAACCGCTGACAATAAAGCGCTGGAAAAGCAGTGCCAGTAAAACCGGTGGTAAAACACCGAGAATGATTCCAGAAGCAAGCAGTCTGTATTCAATCGCAAACTGACCTAAAAACATAGATAAAACTACCGGCATTGTCCGGGCGGAGATACTTGAAGTAAAGAGGAGCGCATATAAGAATTCACCCCAGGCAAAGAGAAAGGAAATCAGCATTACTGAAATCATTCCGGAGCGTGCCATCGGCAGCAGTACCCGCCAGAAAGCTCCAAATCTTGTGCAGCCGTCAACCCGGGCCGCATCCTCCATATCACTATCAATCATGTCAAAATAATTATTCATAATTAAAGTCACCCAGGCCATACAGAAAGAGGTGTTCATAATTATTAAAGGCAAATATGTATCTAAAACACCGAAAATTCTAAAGATTGTAAACATCGGGACAGCAAGTGTGATCTGAGCCAGCAGCCTGCTGCCTAAGATTAAAATATAAGAAGAACCCTTACCGGGAAAATCAAGTCTTGCCAGTGCATAAGCACCAAGAGTACCAAAAATTAAAGCCAGAAAGGTAGAAGTAGTAGCTACAACTATACTGTTAAGTAATGAACGTCTAAACATTTGAGCCGCCCTTGCTCCCTGACCAGTTACTTCAGTTAAGCCAAGTATCTGAGCAAAACCAACAAATGATACTTCTTTAGGTACCATACTGGGAATTGGTTGACCGGCAATATGGCGCTGAGGAGTTACACTCATAATTCCTATCCAGTAAAAAGGCAGCAAAACAGCTAAGACAACAAAAAGAATAACAAGTCTGTGAATTACTTTAAGAGCTCCACTGAGTTCAGTACTTTTCATTTTTTTCACCTCGATTAAATTTGATCATTTTTCTTCACCTAAAACTTTAATATAGGCAATAGTCACCAGTGCAGTTAAGAGAAATAGTATAAAGGCTACTGCTGAACCGCGGCCGTGTCTTAAAAATTGAAAACTTTCCTGATAGGTATAATAAGATAGAACCTTGGTTGCTCCTCCTGGGCCACCTCTGGTCAAAATAAAAATCAGATCAAAGGCATGAAAGATGAAAATTGTTCTCATAATTAAAGCCACCATAATAACCGGTTTCATAATCGGTAATGTTAAATAGAAAAATTGCTGAAATTTGTTTGCCCCATCTACCAGAGCTGCCTCATAAAAAGATTTGGGGATCGCCTGCAGACCTGCCAAAAAGATCATGACAAAGATAGGTGTAAACTTCCAGGAATCGACTAAAATAACCATAAAAATTGCAGTAAATCTGCTTAAAAACCAGTTAACTTCTCCTGAAACAAGTCCCAGCAGTCTTAAGGTTGCATTAAAATAGCCATCAGTGGAAGATAAAAATCGTGTCCACATAATCCCAACTAAAGCTGTAGGAATTGCCCAGGGAATTAAAATTAAAGAACGTACAACATTTTTACCCTTAAAATCTACATTTAAGGCCAGCGCTACAATCATTGCTGCCACCATCTGAAAAATAATTGCTCCAAAGCCAAAGTAAAAAGTAGCTAAAAGAGCAGATTGTAAATTACCACTTGTAATAATTTCTTTATAATTATCCAGACCAATAAAACCCTGATTCATTATCCCTCGAATATCTTGAGTACTCAAAAATAAAACATAAAAAATGGGTATTACTGCAGTTATTAAAATAATAATTAAGGTAGGACTGATCATCAGAAGTCCCAGTTTTTTCTCACTAATTTCTTTGCTTTTCACTGGCTATCCCTCCTATATCCTGTAAATTAAGCCTCCTGATTCTTAAAAACCAGGAGGCTTTTTTATTAAATATATTCTCTTCCATCTTTGATAATATTTAATTCATTCTAGATTATTAAATTGATAAACTTACATACCTCTATTATCAAGCATTTCCTGTGCTTCCTGATATGCCTGATCAAGCGCTTCTTCTGGATCCTGTTCACCAAGCAGTGCTCTGTGCATGGCTGGTGTAAAGATATTATCTCTAAACTCAGAATACCAGGATAAATTATCACTTGGACGTAAGCCACCATATTCTAGCTGCTCCTGGAAGATCTCTAACATTGGATATTCTTCAACTGTCATCCCATAATCGGCAGCATTTTCATAAACTTCTACTATAGTACCTTCTCCTCCACCCTGTTCTTTCATTACTCCAACAGCACCTTTAGCTCGATGCATATATTCTAGAAGTTCAAAGGACCATTCTTCAGAGCGGGTAGTAGGTGAAATTGCATAACCGCCACCACCTAAAACAGTATAAGTATCTCTTTCAATACCGGGAATATGACCAACTTTAAAATCATCTACAATTTCTGACTGATCAGGATTATTAGCCATTCCGTGAACAAAGTTCCAGTTGATTTCAAAAGGTGTATTTCCGGCTAAGAAATAATGCATATTATCCCAGTCGCTCTGTTCTAAAGCAGCGCGGGGAATTATACCTTCATCCAGCATACTCTTCATTAGAGTCAGAGCTTCTACTCCGGCTTCACTGTTGAAGGTAAACTCTGTCATATCTTCATTCATCCATTCTCCATCGTGCAGTTTAAGCATCACATCAAACTGGACCATTCCATCTTCATGACCGGAGAGATAGCCGGGGAAAAATCCATAGTCTGCCAGACCTTGATCGATTGCTTCTCTAGAAATCTGAAGCATCTGATCCCAGGTTTCAGGTGGAGAATCATAACCTAACTCCTTCAGCATTGTATCATTATAGAAAAATGTAACTGAAGATGCAGTACCGGGTAAGGCCCACTGTTCTCCGTGTGAACTTAAAAACTCAACGGTTATATCAAAATAACGCTCGTTAATTTCATCCAGTCTCTCCTGAGAAACAATATCACCAAGAGGTACTGCCATTCCCAAGCTGCCCAGTTCAGGATGCCAGGAATTACTCATCATATATAAATCAACAGTCTGTCCTCCCTGAATACTGGTAGTAATCTGGCTCCAGAGATCACCATAAGGAAAAGAGAGCCACTCGACTTCTATTCCATGTTCTTCTTCAAATACTTCTACTGCTTCTCCAAATTGATCCACATCAATATCCAGAGCAATAATACTTAATTTTTCTGGCTTCTCAGGCATATGCCCGTCTGCAAAAACCGGCATAAAACTTAAAGCAAAAATTAAAACAGCTGCTAAAACCAGGACTAAACCTTTTCTCATTAACATAACCCCCTTAAATTTTTAAAAAATTCTTTCTATTATTAATATTAACGATAAAAAGGGAAAATCCTCTATTATTACTGTTAATATTTCTGGATACAGCTATTTTTTATTTTCACTTAAAAATTCTTTCAGCAGAGCTAATCCTTTTTTAAATTCCTCTTCATTGCCGGCAAAACCGATCCGCATAAACTTATCACGGCCAAAGGCAATCCCGGGCACTACTAAAACACCTTTTTCTTTGAATAATTTTTTAGCAAAAGTTTCAGAATCAAGCTCGAGCTTATACTTTAAAAAGGCAGTTGTACCACCATTTGGTTTAACATATTCGATTAAATCCTGACTCTGAACCCAGTCATCTAAAATCTGAAGCTGTTTTTTTACCTTGGCCAGGTTTCGCTCAATTATTTGATCCTTATTCTCCAACGCAATTACAGAAAGATAATCAGAAATCATGCTGTTGGAGATTGTTGTATAATCCCGGTGCAGCTGACAGAGTTCAATAACTTCCTCCGGCCCTGCTATCCAGCCCATTCTGAGACCGGCCAGTGAAAAAACTTTGGACATACTGCCCACACTGATTCCTTTTTCATAAAGATCAGCAATTGAAGGTATCTCCTCTTCCAGATCAAAACCACGGTAAACCTCATCAGCCAGGATATAGGCATCAGCTGATTTTGCGATTTCTACAATCTCTGTTAGGATGGCTCGATTCATGACTACTCCAGATGGATTATTGGGATTGTTGATTGCAATCAGCTTTGTTTGATCAGTTACCAGTGATTTTAGTTTTTGCAGATCAGGCAGAAAGCCATTTTCATATTTCAAATCCAGCTTTTTAAGCTCTGCTCCAAAAGATTCAGGAATCGAATAGAGCTGCTGGTAAGTAGGGAAAACAGACACAACCTGATCACCGGCTTCTACCAGAGAATAAAGCAGCAGAAAATTGGCTCCAATTGCTCCATGTGAGGGTAAAATGTTTTGGGGTTCAATTGTCTCGTAAAGACTGCTGACTCCTTTTTTAAATCTGGCTGAGCCTTTGATATCCCCATATGTCAGCTGCATCTTTTTTATATCTTCCAGCCGGGCCACCGGGTCATCACTAAAATTTAATAATTCTTCGACTGTCAGTGATTCCACACAGGTTTCTGCTATATTATATTCAGCATCCATCTCATACTCGTTCATCCACTCTTCTACTTTAAATGGTGCTATTTTCATTTTTTTGCCTCCAGTTTTATATTTGTGAATTATTTCTTTTGTACCTGTCACAAAACTACCGTTTTGTACCAGGTACCAACCAATTTAATTTTATCAGATAAAACAGAAAAACTCCACCGGATTAAATCCAGCAGAGTCTTTACTGATAAGGGAAGTTCAAATTTATTTTCCGGAGCCCATTGTTAGACCACGGATAAAATATTTTTGTAAGAAAATAAATACAATTATTGTGGGCAGAGTTGCCAGAATAGCTCCTGCAACTAAGATAGTATAAGAAGTAATAAAATTCCCCTGCAGAGTTGCCAGACCAGCTGTAACAGGCTTAAGGCGGTCATCTCTCAAAAGAACTAAAGCCCAGATATAATCATTAAAAATCCAGGTAAACTGCAGTGTTGCCAGTGCCGCCAGAGCTGGCTTAGAAAGCGGTATATATATCTTATAGAAAATTTTAAATTCTGATGCCCCGTCAATTCTTGCTGCTTCTGATAATTCAACCGGAATAGTTACCATGTAATTTCTTAAAAAGAAAGAACAAAAACCAATCTGAAAAACCATATGAATCATAATTAATCCCCAGTAATTATTATAGATTCCCAGAAAGTTGCTGAGACCAAAAACAGGTATTAAAAGGATTTGAAAGGGAATTAACATTCCTCCAACAAACATTAAATATAAAGCCATATTTCCCTTAAAATTATATTTCGCCAGGGCAAATCCTACCAGTGAAGAAAGGAACAGAGTCCCAATCAAAGCTGGAATTGTGATTATAAAACTGTTTTTTAAATAAGTACTTAAATTACCATCTGTCCAGGCCTCTGCAAAATTTGAAAAAGTAAACTGTTCGGGAATACTCCAAAATCCATTATTTGATAAATCTCCCATAGTTCTAAATGCTGTCATAAATGCTCCAAAAACAGGTAAAAGCCAGACTAAAACAAATAAGGATAAAGCAAGTAAAACTGCTGCATTTTTTAATTTTCTCTTTTGGCTTATAGTTAGATCCATTATTCCAGCTCACCCTTTCTGATCTGACGTAAATAAAGAACAATAAAAATAAACATAATTGCAAATAAAACTACCGCAATTGAGGCTCCATATCCCATTTTGTAATTTCTAAAAGCCTCTGAATACATATAATAGGCTAAAACATTGGTAGAATTAAAGGGTCCCCCTCTGGTCATCATACTCACAAAGTCAAATGCCCGCAGAGATTGAATCATTGTAATAACCAGTACAATAACTGTAGTTGGTTTTAATAATGGCATAATTATATAGCGAAATCGCTGCCAGGCAGAAGCTCCATCAATCCGAGATGCTTCAATAACCGTTGGCGAAATTGCTGTTAAACCTGATAGAAATAATAACATTACATAACCTGTATGCCGCCAGACCGCTGCTGCAATTACAGCATATAAAGCTGTATCAGGGCTGCTCAACCAACCGCGAGTTAAGGTATCAAGACCAATATAAGTTAAAGTATTATTTAAAAGTCCTCCTCGAGGCTGATAAATCCAGGACCAGATCAAACCAATAACTACCGGAGCTAAGATCATAGGTGAATAAATTGCTGCTTTAAAACCTTTTGCTCCTCTAATTTCCTGGCTTAAAAGTAGTGCTAAAAACAAACCTAGGGTTAGCGGAATAGCTAAAAAGATTGCAAGCCACTTAAAGTTATTAATTAAAGAAGTATAAAAGATAGGATCATTAAATAAATCAATATAATTTTCTAAACCTACAAATACCGGTTCACTGATTACATCCCATTCCGTAAAACTTAAATAAATTGTATAAATAGTTGGTCCAATAACCCAGATAGTATAAAGCACTAAGGGTAAAGCTAAAAAGAGCCAGGGAATATATTTTCTTTTGATTTTCAAAATAACACCTCCATAAAAATTACTGCCTGCAGGAAAATTAATTCCTGCAGGCTGATCTTTAATTGAATCTTAAGCTTAACTGCTTATATTTTAGTCTAAAAAGTTCTGACGATGTGATTCCATTTCCTCCATAACACTCTCATAGTCTGAAGGAGAATTCCAGAACCTCATTAAAGAATCCATTGTTTTATCAGCTAACTCGGGATCCATATCACGATCATAGAATTGAGTTAACTTTTCAGTTTCATCTACCATCTTACGACCCTTATTTGCTCTTTCTGTATAAAGCTCCTCCGGCATATTTTTATTGGTTACTAAACGACCAACATCTTCTGCAAACGCGCGCTGCCCATCAACTGAGCTTAAGAAAGCAAGGAAGTCTTTCGCTAATTCTGGATTTTCTGCATTTTTAGGAATCATAAAACCATCTGTAGGTAGATCTTCAGCTACAGGTACATCTCCATCAATAATTGGAAAGCGGAAGAAGTCAATATCTTCTGCAACCTCATCAGAAGTAGCATCCAATAAGAACTGTCCCATTAGATACATTGCCGCTTCACCCTGGGAGATAAACTGCAGGGCTTCCTGCCAGGAATAAGCAGCAGCATTTTCTATAAAGAAATCATTTTCAATTAAATACTTCCACTTAACAAATACTTCTTCTACTCTTTCGTCAGTAAATGGAACTTCTCCGGCCATCAATTCACGGTGGAAATCAGCTCCATTAATTCTTAAGTTGAGATAATCAAACCAGCCGGCTGCTGTCCAGCGGAATTTAGTACCAATTGCAAATGGAGTGATCCCATTTGCTTTCAGAGTTTCACCTACTTCTAAAAGCTCATCCCAGGTTTCAGGTTCTTCCAGATCATATTCTTCAAAAATTGATTCTCTGTAAAATACAGACCACCAGTAATAATTATGTGGTAAGAAATAAGCCTGATCATCATAAATACTTATACTCTGAAATGCTTCTGGAAATTCTTCGTAAAGATTTTCTTCTTCCCAGACGTCTGTAATATCCATAATTAAACCGCGCTCAACGAAGTAGTTTGCTCTCTCTCCAGCAAACCAAGTAAAAACATCAGGTGGACTATCTGAATTTAACCAGACTCTAATTGCCTGTTTAAAATCCTCATGAGCAGTTATATTTAATTCAACATCTACATCCGGGTTTTCTTCTTCATATTGAGCAATAAGCTTCTGCATTGCTTCTCTTGGAGCTGGATCACTGGTATAGGTGTTAACAACTAAATCCTGTGCTGCTGCAGAAAAAGACAGAGTCAAAACCATAACTAAAGTAATTGTAATAAGTGAAAAATTCTTAAAATTCATTTAATATAACCCCCTTTTGATTTTAAAAACATTTAAAAGTTTTAAATTTTATTGAATATCCCTCCTTTTTAAATCTTATTCGACAAATACTGACAGGTGCCAGGCACCTGCACATCAGCAGGTGTTTTATTTAAGCTTTCCTACTTGAATCTCTAATCACTAATTCAGTAGGAAAGATAAAAAACTTTTCTTTGGGACTTAAAGCCTGACCTGCTATTCTCTTCAGTAAAATTTCGGCCGCTTTTTTGCCCATCTGACTGACCGGTATATTAACTGTAGTTAAAGATGGATTATAAAAATTAGCCATCTTGATATTATCAATCCCAACAACCGATATCTCCTCTGGAACCTTAACCTTTTTAGCAATCAGGGCCTGGATTACACCAATCGCCATCTCATCATTTAAACAAACCACAGCCTCTGGTCTATCTTTTCTGACGGCTATTTTTTCGCCAACTGCATAGCCACCTTCCATTTTTAAGTAATCATAATACTTATTTTCTTCTTTTAACTCCAGTCCATGTTTCATTAAAGCACTTTTAAAACCATTTAACCTTTCCACACTCTGTCCGGCAAAGGCCAAGTTATGATGGCCTAAGGAAATTAAATAATCAGCAGCCTGATAAGCTGCATGGTAAACATCACTTTTAACAACAGGAATCAGATCGTGGTCAACTCCATCTCGATCTACATAAATAACCGGTATATTCTCTTTCACAAGTTTGATAATCAGTTCATTATGTTCAGCCATCATATCTCCAACACAGGCAAAGATTGCCCCATCTACCTGGCCTGACCGAAACATATTGATATATCTTAATTCTTCTTCACTCTGATAGTCAGTACTGCATAAAATAACATTAAAATCCTGACTGCGCACATAATCCTTGATCGCTTGTGCCAGCTCTGCAAAAAATGGGTTAACTACTTCCGGAATTACCAGTCCAATTGTTTTGGTTGATTTTTTTACCAAAGCTCGGGCTCTGGCATTGGGAACATAGTTAAGTTTTTCTGCTATTTCCTGGATACGAAGTTTAGTGTCTTTATTTACTTTATTGCTGCCATTAAGAGCAAGGGATACTGTTGCCAGTGAAACTCCTGCCTTTTTGGCAATATCATTTAAAGTTACAGCCATATAATCGCCCTCTTTTTAAAACGTTTAAATTATCATAATTTTATATTATCAAATTTTCACACAATTCGCAAGATTAACAATAAGTTTGTTGATATTAAATTAACACTGACTGCCAATTTCAGACAGCCAGTATATTTAATTATTAGTAATCAATTCCCTTAAAATTAAGCTCAAACTCAAAGTCTTTAACTTTAAGCTCATATTTTGCTAGAGCCTCAGGTCCACAGGAAGTACTGCCCAGACCTCTATTTTGATGAATCAATTCCAGATATATTTGATCTCTAAAAGGAAGCTCACAGTCATGCTGAGCCCGCTCCAGATCCCTTTTGCTGTAGCAGTGAGCGGTAAAATCAAATTTTTGAGAATTATAAAATTCAATTCCGGCCCCGACTCTATTTTTTAGCTCCAGCCATTTAGTCTCAGAACGGTTACCATTATCCTGAGGATAAACATAGGGTGTATGCAGTTCTCCTACTTTTTTAGTGAAGAGATCAATAAAAGCAGCTCTTTTGCTGTCCGGATAGGATTCTCCCGGTCCTCTACCAAACCAGCTGACATTTTTTAAATCCTGACTTAATTCAAGCTCCAGTGCAATACGGGGAAGAGAGTGTTCTTTTTGATCTGAAAACTCTCCTGCTGTTTTGAGCTCTACTTCACCATTATCATAGATCTTATACTCCAGCTGAGCTTTAATGAGCAGATCCTTAGCTGCTGCCGCAATTGTGTAGCTGCTTTTGATCAACACATGGCTGGCTTTTGCCTCTATTACTTTTAGCTCATCCAGGCGCTGAGTCAGCTGAGCAATCCCCTCTTTTTTCCAGTCAGTTGTATAATTATGAGTAATATCAGTATTATCATTATCGATTGGTGCTCTCCAGAAACTGAGTTCCGGCCCCTTTTCAATCAGGCTTCTGCCGCGATAGATATATTCAGCAAGCTCACCACTGCCTTTATCAAAATAAATGCTAAAATTACTGCCTTCAACTCTCAGATAAAGATCACTTTCGGCTACACTTAAATTCTTATTCTTTAAGTGACTCTGAGCTGGATGATAGAGGCGGTCAAAAATAAATGGAAGCTTAAACTGCTTAAATGTTAGCTGATGACCGGCTTCTGCCCAGCTCTTATTATTTTTTAAGACAATTGAGAAATTAAGATAACTATCTGCAGGGAGATTGGCTCCAATTTCTCTGCCTTTTTCTTCAATTATTAATTCCAGATCAGCAAGCTTCAGTCCTTCAACCTTAAAATCTCCTGCTTCTGCTGCCTGTAGCTCAAAATCCTGACTGCCGCTTTCAATTATTCTTCCGGCAGTTTTAACCTCCCAGTTCAGCTTATAATCTGAGCTGTCTATAAAGTCAAATTGATTTTCTATTCTAACTTCTGCTTCCTTAAAATCAAAGTCTTTAATCTTAAAAGGAGCCATTACATATTTGTATTCAGTTAAACCGGGTGAAGGTCTGCGGTCTGGAAATACAAGCCCGTTGATATTAAAGTTCTTATCATGCGGCTGATCTCCAAAATCTCCACCATAAGTATAACAGATTTCTCCATCAGAGTTTTCAACTGCAATTCCCTGGTCCAGCCAGTCCCAGATAAATCCCCCCTGAGCCGAAGGATATTCATAAAATACATCCCAGTATTCCTTAAGTTCTCCCGGTCCATTACCCATCGCATGTGCATATTCACATAAAATAACAGGTTTTTCTCTTTTTTGAGCAAGTTCTGCAGTCTCTTTGATTGTGGGATACATTGGACCAATTATATCTACTACTTCCTGTTTGCGATCACCCTCATAATGGAGCGGTCGGCTCGGATCCAGTCTGTGAGTCAACTGCGCCATATAGCGATGATTATCACCAAAACCGGCTTCATTGCCTAAAGACCAGATAATTATTGAAGGATGGTTTTTATAATGTTCAACCATTCTCTCCATTCTGTCTAAGAAAGCAGCTCTCCAGTCTTCAGAATCAGCCAGCTCATCCCAGCGGCCAACAGGCTCCATCCCGTGGCATTCTATATCTGTTTCAGCCAGCACATAAAGTCCGTATTTATCACAGAGTTCATAAAAATAGGGATGGTTTGGATAATGAGCAGTCCGGACAGCATTAATATTATGTTTTTTCATTAATAAGATATCTGCTTCCATCTGCTCTCTAGTGACTGCCCGCCCCAACTCCGGATCAAAATCATGTCTGTTAACACCTCTGATCATTACTGCTTTACCATTGACCAGGAGCTGTGCATCCTTGATCTCAACTGTTCTAAAAGCAGTCTTCTGCCTGATAGTCTGAATTTCTTCGCCAGCAGGATTTAATAATTTAACTTCCAGCTGATAAAGATAGGGATTTTCTGCTGACCAGGCTGTCGGATCTGCAAGCTCCAGCTCAGCCTTAAAATTATTGAGCCTGGTCTTTTTCAGCTCCGGCAGTTCAATTACTTCTGCTGCGGTCTTAACTCCCTGATCATATAAGTTGAGCTTGATTTTACTGCCCTGAGGAATATATTCCTGGTAGGAAAGCACTTCCAGATCACAGTTTAAAATTCCTAGTTCCTCTTTTCTTTTAAATTCACTTTCAATTTTAAAGTCTTCAATCTGAAAAAATGGCTGTGAATATAAATAAACATCACGGTAAATCCCGCTCAGCCACCACATATCCTGATCTTCTAAATAACTACCATCTGACCATTTAATAACTTTAACAGCCAGTACATTTTTACCCCCATAATTTAAATGCTGGCTTAAATCAAATTCAGCTGCCAGCCTGCTGCCCTGACTGTAACCGATATATTCGCCGTTTAACCAGAGATAAAAAGCCGAATCAACCCCCTCAAAACGAATCAGATTCTGCTCACCCTCTAAGTCCGGACTCAAATAAAATTCTCGCATGTAAAGACCGGCTGGATTTTCAGATGGTACTTTTGGCGGATCAACTGGAAAAGGATAATTAACATTGGTATAATGCGGCCTATCATAACCCTCAAGCTGCCAGTTAGCGGGAACAGTAATCTGGTCCCAGTCAGCTGTAGAAAAGTCTTTTCGATAAAACTCCCGCTGGTATGTATTCTGATTTGAAAGATATTTAAAATCCCACTCTCCATTTAAGGATTTAAAATTGTAATCTTTTAATGTTTCCTGATCTAAAAAGAAAATTCGATTTGCATGTGGGAGACGCTTATTAACTGCAAAAGTTTTTGGATCTTCCCATTCTCTCATTTAACTCACCTCGTTTAATTATTTAAACAATAGGAGACTGAGCTGGATACAATTCATCCAGACTCAACCCCATTTAATTAATTTGCCAAGCTGTTAAGTCATTTTATAAATCCTGATAAATATCGATAATCTCTTCTATATCTTCTAAGCCAAACTGATCTGCAGCAAAGAAATGCATTCTGTACAGCGGCCAGGCTTTTAAAAAGCCCACAGCTTCAATTTCTTCCGGACTCAGCACTTCTTTGACTGCCTTTTCCCCCAATGAATCAGCCAGCCAGTCCTCAAACGGGGTTTTAGCTGTTAAACTTTTCAGAGTAAAGGAACTTTCAACTTCAATTTCTTCAGTAAATTTAATATCTCTGGAAGAAGCGCCAATCATAATTTCAAACTGGTCTGCTTCTACAATCCAGCCCTCTTCCGGGTGATAATAGGCCAGATCCTGATAATCAAGTTCTAAATCCAGCCATTTTTTCTCTCCCGGCTCCAGTTCAACTTTAGCAAAACCCTTAAGCTCTTTGGGCGGCCGATCAAGACTCGGCTTATTCTGAGAAATATAGAGCTGCACTATTTCTTTTCCTTTAAATTGACCGGTGTTTTCAACTAAAACCTTAAGTTTCAACTTTTCTCCCTCTGCTAAATAGTCGGGGGCCTCCAGCGCTCTATAAGCAAATTCTGTATAAGAAAGCCCATAACCAAAGGGGAAAAGAACTTCCTGCTTTTTCTTGTCATAATAGCGGTAGCCGATGTAAATTCCCTCACCGTAGCGCACAGTCCTATCACTGCCGGGGAAGTCGAGATAAGATGGGTTATCTTCTAATTTCAAAGGATAACTTTCTGCCAGTTTGGCAGCAGGATTAATCTCACCGGCAATAATATCTGCCAGAGCTAAAGCTCCAGCCTGACCCGGTAATCCTGCTTCAATAACTGCAGAAACATTATTAATCCATTCCCTTAAATCAACAGCTGAACCATTATTTAAAACAACAATAATATTCGGATTGACTGCTGCCAGTTCTTTGATCAGCTGATTCTGCTCTTCTGGCAGCTGCAGATCATCACGATCATAGCCTTCTGCCTCTACTTTATCCGGCAGCCCGGCATAAATAATTACATAATCTTTATTTTCTGCAATCCTGAGCGCTTTTTCTTTTAAATTTTCATTTTCCTCAGCTTCAGCTTCCGAACTGTAGCCAGGTGTATAATGAACTTCCAGCTTTTCTGAAAATTTAGCTTCTAAGGCTTCTAAATGAGTATCCAGTCGGGTCGGATTAACCTGGGAACTGCCAATTCCCTGGTAGCGGACTTCCTGAGCCAGCTCCCCCACAACTAAAAGTGATTCTTTTTCATCCAGTTTTGCTTCTGTCAGCGGCAGCAGATCACCCTGGTTTTTAAGTAGGATCACTGTCTCTCCTGCAATTTCTTTTGCCAGCTGATGCTGTTCTGCCTTAGGCAGTTCTCTTTCTTCTTTTTTGGTCTCCAGAGCTTTTAAAATTAAATCTAAAATTCTTCTAACTGACTGATCAACTTTTTCTTCTTCAAGTTCTCCAGCCTCAACCGCTTCCACAATCTTTTGATCATTGACCGGATCTGCTCCCGGCATCTCCAGATCAAGCCCTGCTTTTAGAGCTTTAACCCGGTTATGTACAGCCCACCAGTCAGAAACAATTAAATTATCATAAGCCCATTCATCTCTCAGTATATCCTGCAGCAGATAAGGGTTTTCAGTCGCAAAATCACCATTGATCTGATTATAGGCTGCCATTACTGTCCAGGGATTAGCTTCTTTAACAACTTTTTCGAAGGCGGCCAGATAAATTTCTCTTAAAGGTCTTTCATCTATCTGAGCATCGATGGAAAAACGCTTATATTCCTGATTGTTAGCCGTATAATGTTTGAGAGAAGTACCAATTCCATTTTCCTGAACTGTTTTGATAAACTTTACTGCCAGCTCAGCACTTAAAAATGGATCTTCAGAAAAATATTCAAAATTACGGCCGCCAAGTGGTGAGCGCTTCATATTGATTCCCGGTCCTAAAAGCACATCAACCCCTTTAGCCTTTGCTTCTTCGGCCAGAGCTGCAGCAGTTTTTTTGATTAAATCTAAATCCCAGCTTGCAGCCAGATTAACCGCTGTCGGAAAACAGGTTGCTTTTTTTGCCGGATCAGCATGGTGGCGGTCTGCAACATAGCGAACTCCATGTGGACCATCAACTAAAAAGATTGAGGGAATATCAAGCCTCTCAACTGCTTCAGTCTGCCAGATGTCTCCACCTGAAAGCAGTGATGCTTTTTCTTTGAGGGTCAGTTCTTTTAAAAGTTTATCTATATTTTTTTTCATTTTGTGCTCCTTTCCTGGCTCTTAGCTTAAATCCTCTTGCTTTAAATCAGTTTTAAATTTTATAAAATTAAATCAAACAGAAAATTATAGCTCCAGCCTTTTCTGCAGCTGAAGCCATAAGCCATAATAGTTTATCCTTTTAAAGCTCCCATTGTAATTCCGGAGATAATGTACTTCTGGAAATATAGGAAGATAATGATCAACGGAACAGTTGATAGCGTTGCTGCTGCCATAATGTGATGTAAGGGGATACCAAACTGCTGACCCTGCAGCTGGGCTATTGCAACCGGCACGGTGTACATAATACTTCTATTGGTCACAATCAGCGGCCAGAAAAATAAGTTGTAGTTGTTCATAAAATAAATTGTTCCTAAAGCTGCCACTGCCGGTTTGATTACCGGGAAAATAATCTGAAAGAAAATCCTGAATTCTCCACAACCATCTATCCGGGCTGCCTCGATTAGATCATCGGGAATTCCGTCTATATACTGTTTAAGCATAAAAATCCCAAAACCCTGAGCTGCAAATGGTAAAATCAGAGCCGGATAGGAGTTAATCCAGCCAATTCGGGCCATCATAATATATAAGGGAATTGCCAGCACCTGCATTGGAATCATCATTGTTGATAAAATAACAGCAAAGAATAATCTTCTCCCCGGAGCCTCTCTGTACTTTGAAAGAGCATAACCACCGGTTGCTGAAATGAAAACTCCAACGAAAGTATACATGATTGCAACAAAGAAAGAGTTAAATAAATTTCTACCATAGGGTACTGTATCAAATACATCTACATAATTATTCCACATCACCTTATCTGGTATTAAACCAGGAGGATATTCTGAAATTTCAGCCAGACTTTTAAAAGAAGATGTAATCATCCAGACAAAAGGAAGTAAAGAAATAAAAACTCCTGTAATCAATAATATATAAAAAACATAGGTAACTATATTTTCTTTTTTAAACATCGCTTAGATACCCTCCTCGCCAGAACCAATTTTAAGCTGGAAATATGAAGCTACAAAAATAATAGCAAATAAGACATAGGATAACGCTGAGGCATAGCCCATTCTAAACTGCTGGAATCCAGAATTATATAAATACTGAACCACAGATAATGAGGACTGCATTGGACCTCCACCGGTCATAATATAGGGCTCGGTAAAGATCTGGAAGGAACCTATAGTTGATAAAATAAAAGTAAATAAAATAATAGGCCGCATCATCGGTACAGTAATATAGAAAAACTTCTGAAAGGTAGTTCCTCCATCTATATCAGCAGCTTCATACAGAGCTTCTGGTATATTCTGCAGTCCGGCAAGCATAATAATTGTATTATAACCAACCCAGCGCCAGGTGAGAACAATAACTATTGAAATCTTAGACCAGGCTGTACTTGTTAAAAAGGGTACTTTATCAAATCCAATACTCTCAATAAAAAAGTTTACCAGACCAAAACTGCTGTCTAATAAAATAGTAAAGATAACTCCGACTACTACTGTCGAGGTAACAAAGGGCATAAAATAACCGACTCTAAAATACTTTAAAAATTTAACCTTTTTTTGGTTAAGCATAACTGCTAAGATCAGGGCAAAACCTAAAATCAGTGGAGTACTTGTCAGCCACATAAATGTCGTGTTTTTTAAAGCTGTATGAAATGTTGAATCACCAAAAATTCTTAAGTAATTTGCTAAACCTGTAAAATCTGCTGTTCCGAGTCCTCCCCAGCGGTGTAAACTCATATAAAAAGAAAATATGATTGGAAAAAGCATAAATACAGAAAAGAATAAAACAAAGGGCACTAAAAAATAATAAAAATGACGATTGTCTTTAATTAGTTGTAAGGTACTTTTATCTTCCAATTACTATTCACCATCCTTTTTAAAAGAAAGCAGGGTCAAAATGACCCTGCTTTAAATAATATTTTAACTGTTTATTCCATTATGTCTTCTACGTCATCCTGAGCTTCTTCTAGGGCTTCTTCTAATTCTACATCACCAGTAATATATCTTGTTAACTGTAAGTTAATTGGAGCTCCTTCTGCACCGAAAACTTGAGTCGAATAAGGAGTTGCATTCCAGGTAGCTATTTCTTTTTCACTCATTTCTGCAAGTTCATTCCATACCTGCTGACCACCAAAGAATTCTACTTCTTCGTTAAATGCTTCTGTTTCAAATACCGGTCTAAAGGCAGGCATTACTCCAGCATCCTGGAATAAGAATTCTGTACCTTCTTTTGTAGCCAGTACATACTTAGCAAAATCAACAGCAAGCTCTACATTATCAGAAGTTGAAGGAACAGCCATTGCTGTACCACCCATTGAACCGGTTGCCTTACCAGTAAAGTTAGGCGCCTGCATGACTCTCCACTTACCTGATGTTTCAGGTGCGATTTCGGTAATATTACCAATAAACCAGCCACCTGCTAAAATAGTTGCTACATCTCCATTTTGAAGAGCTGCATTCCAGGGTGTTGTCCAGGGAGTTGCTTCCAGACCAATATCGGAATCTGTGATCTCTTTCATTACTTCCATCAGCTTGTAGTTAATTGAAAGCTTATCTACAATTGGATTACCCTGCTGATCAAAGAAGTTTCCACCTGCTGCTCTTAAAGCAGGTTCAAAGTTCCAGTTACCAAGCTCATAGTGAGTTTCAGGCCAGGGTAACATGTTAGCTCCTGTTTCTTCTTTTATTGTTTTACCAGCTTCAATATAATCTTCCCAGGTTACAATACTTTCTGGGTCTACTCCTGCTTCTTCGAAAATATCTGCACGATAGAACATTGTATAAGGACCAATATCTGCAGGAATACCATATGTTACATCTTTATATCTTGATCCTGCATAAGCTGCATCAGTAAACTGATCAGAAATTGGATCAATATACTCAGATAAATCTGTTAAGCCACCCAATTCTGCAAAACTTGCAATATGTGAACCAAGGTTAATTGTAGCCAGGTCAGGTCCACCACTACCGGCTGACATTGCAGCCTGTAATCTTGGAACCATATCTCCCCAGCCGATCAATTCTACATTAACCGAATGTTCCGGGTTCTCTTCTTCATAGCGTTCAGCAAGTACTTCTAAAGTGTCAGGATAAACTCCCCAGCCCCAGACAGTAATTTCTTCTGCAGCTGCACCCATAGTCAGAGATAAAGCAAAAATCAATGTTAAACTAATAATTAATGTTTTTTTCAAAATAAATCCCTCCTGATATTTTTGTTTTTTTCTAAATCAACATATTCAGTAGAGCTAAAACCCACCTCCCTGCTAATAGTTTTTTTAAAACGTTTTAAAAAAATTAAATTTTTCTTATTTAAGACCTCTTAAAAGGTTTTAAATAAGTAATAAAAAAAGATTTTTCTTCAAGTATATTTCTAGTGTAGCATAAATTATTAGACTTTTCAATAATATTTGCAAAATTAAATCAGTATAATTAGAGTAGATCAGCACCTGATCTTTTAATGCCTTTTGCAGCTGAACTTGATTCTTTTAAAATGGTAGATCATCGCTAAAAAAATCATCCTGAAAATCTTCACTTTGATCAAATTTATCTTCTATTTCTCTTTCTGTCATTGAATCATATTTTACTAAAAATTCATCATCTTCTCTTATCATTTCATCAAATTCCTTAAATTCTTCTAGCATTGATCTGGCAGCCTCTCTAACCCGCTCAGAATTATCTTCTAAATATTTATTCAGCTTCCGCTTATTGTTTTTAGATAAATTCATAAACCGCTGCATACTGTAAATTTCATTTAACTTTATCTGTTCCTCCCGCTCTGCTGGTGATTTTTTAAAACATTTTTTACAGATATGTCGGCTGTGACCCTTTCCTGAAAATTTTTCATTTGGTAGTACACTCGCACAAACTACGCAGTAATGACCATTTCTTTTTTTACCCATTAATTATTCAACTCCTATTTAAGCTATCTCAATTATATCTTAGAGATAATAAATTATCAAAAAAATCCGGCTGGCGCAAATAACAGCTTAAATTCTAAATTAATTGAAATAAAGTCATTCCAGATTCAGCAACCTTTCCTCTAAATAATCTAAAGAATCTTCTTTTTCTTCCAATTCAGCATCGAAAGCCATTCGATATATTTTTTCTGCTTTTTCAGGATCTGGAACAACTCTGGCTATACCATAGATATCACCCCAACCAATATAACCCCAGGCCCAGTTAGGATATTCAGTAATTAGCTGCTGAAATTTTTGATCTCCTTTCTCTATATCTCCTAAATAAAAATATGAAGCTGCTTCTGCCCTTTTCATATTTCGAATAATCTCTTCGTCTGATTTCGGCAATGATTGAAAAATATCCTGACAGAAATTGATTCTCTTTTTAAAGTAATCTTTATTTTTTAAGCCAGCATTGTGTAAATGCATTTCCAGATCTCCTATCCAGCTACTGAGATAAACATCCCCCTTAAAATCTTCACTGGCTCTATCAATATTCTTAAATCCATTTGGTCCAAAACGCTTTTTTAGATAATTCCAGACATCCAACCATATATCACAGGCATCAGCGCATCTATTAACTGCAGCCAAATTATAGCCCTGAATAATTTTTTCAGCAAGTTCTTTATCTCTTTTTATATTTAAATCCTTTTTATCTATACAACAATTTTTATACTTTTTCCCACTTCCACAAGGGCAGGTGTCATTTCTTCCTATCTTACCCATATTAATCACCTCTCTTATAATATTACGATAAATTTTAACCCTTAAGTATATTTTCAGAATCTGCAGTTGTTATTTTATTTCTCTCAAATAGTAAAAAGTCCTTCTTTGTCATAATAAACAAAATCTATAAATAATTAAAACCCCTTAAGGCCCTAGGGGGTAACCCAGGCATTAAGGGGAATAAGGGAGTAAAATTATTTTATTTTTTATTGATCAACAATTTGATTGAATTCAATAATTTTTTCTAAGTCCAGTTTAAATTCTCTATTTTCATCTAAAAGACCATTTTTCTCCTGCTGAACATCAGTCAGCTGGGTATAGCAGTAGCCTTCAAAATAATCAGCATCTTTGATGATTTCCATCAGCTTATTCATTCTCTGGCTCAGTTCTTCCTTGCTTGTTACCTGTTCTCCATAACCCCAACCTTCTTTATCCTGAAAAGCAATACCGCCGAACTCACTGAAAATTATCGGCTGACCCTGATAATTATAATTATCAGCCATGATAAATTTACCACCGGTGATATATTCCTGATCATTAAAAACTTCTTTATTCTGCAGCAGCTCGTCTATGCTCTCCACATAGGTTTTTCTGAGTTTAGCTGTGCTTTCAACATAATCATGAAAGGTTATGATATCAGAAATAGTATGTTCCCAGCCGTCATTAGCAATAATTGGCCGCTCGGAATCAATACTTTTTGTCAGATAGTAGATGCTTTCGGTAAAATGCTGCTGTTTTTTATTTTGTTTAACAGCTTCGATTCCCCAGGATTCATTAAAGGGTACCCAGCAAATAATTGAAGGATGATTATATAATTCTTTAACTACCCGCTGCCACTGCAGGCTGAAATTTTCTACAGCCTGATCATTGTACTGATAAGTTGAAGGCATCTCGGCCCAGACTACAAGGCCCAGCTTATCAGCCCAGTAATAGAAGCGGTCATCTTCAATTTTTTGATGTTTGCGGACTCCATTAAAGCCCATTTTTTTAATCAGTTCCAGATCCTTTTTTAGTGCCTCGTCAGAAGGAGCAGTAATTAAAGACTCAGGCCAGTAACCCTGATCAAGTATTAATTTCTGATAAAGTGGCTGATTGTTTAAAAACACTTTATCTTCTTCTATCGATATTTTTCTCATACCAAAATAGGAATCGATCTGGTCTACAACTTCCTCATTTTTATATAAGCTGAGTTTTAGATCATATAGACTTGGGCTGGCTGGATGCCAGACTTTAATCTCATTTTTTTCATCTTCCAGATTGATTTTAAAACTATAATTATTTTTCTTAACTTCCACTTCAAATTGATTAATCAGCTGACCTTCAAATTCTATCCTGCTGATTAATTTATAATCTTCAGCCTCAAAATCTTCAGCCTCAAAATTATAATTCAACTCTACTTCTTTTTGATCAAGCAGCGGAGTTATTTTAAGATCTTCAAGATAGAGGTTCTGATCCATAAATTCCAGCCAGACAGTCTGCCAGATCCCTGTATTTCTGGTATACCAGCAGAGGAAATTTTCATTCTTATAAGTCTGCTTTCCTCTCGGCTGTGTTTTAGAACGGGAATCTTCGACTTTGATTACAATATTATTTTCCTCTTGATATTTAATAAAATCACTGATATCAAAGGCAAATGAATCATATCCACCCTGGTGGCTGCCAACAAAACTGCCATTAATCCAGACTTTAGTTAAATAATCAACAGCAGCGAAGTTTAGAATTACTTTTTGATCTGGAGCAGCCTCTACTTCAAATTTACGCTGATACCAGATCTGATTATGTTGACTCCGATCAGCAATACCGCTGGCTTTTGTTTCAAAAGTAAAGGGAACTTTTATTTTTTGCTCCAGCTCACTCTGCTCAAACCATCTATTTTTTTCACCCTCTTTTTTATCATCAAAGGCAAAATTCCAGGCACCATTTAAATTCTGCCAGTTTTCCCGCTTAAACTGAGGTCTGGGATGTTCTGGCCTTGGTATATTTTTACCCATTTTCTTCCTCCTCAACTAACTATCATAATTTATTATCTTTCTTTTTAAACTCCATTCATTTTATATCTTGACTACTATTTAACCTTTGATTCCTGTAAATTTAATTCCCTGTATAATCTGCTTCTGGAATAACAAGAAAGCTCCAATTGCCGGCAGCGAAGCAATCATATTAACAGTCATTGGGATTGAATAATCAGGTGTATAAGCATCTGTAAATGTCGGAACTCCAACCGGCAGTGTATACATTTCTTTGGTCATAATTGAAATAAAGGGCCAGAGAAATGCATTCCAGGACTGAATAAAGGTAAAGATTCCAATTGAAGCAATTGCTGCTTTAGATAGCGGCATAAAGATAGAAAAATAAATTCTAAATAAGCCGCAGCCGTCAATCCGGGCACTATCAATTAAATCTCTTGGTATCGCATCAAAGAACTCTTTTAAGATAATTATCCCCAGTGGAATTGCAATTCTCGGTAAAATCAGTCCCGGATAAGTATTAATTAAACCCAGTTTCTGAACAATATCAAATAAAGCTACTATATTCGCTTCTGTAGGGACCATCAGACCGATTGTAAAGAGCACAAAAACTAAATTTTTATGTTTAAAATCAATTACTGAAAGTGCAAAGGCTGCCAGTGAATCAAAGATAATCACAATAAAGGTCACACTTGCCGAAACAATAAAACTGTTTAACATCCATTTAAGAATAGGAGCCTGAGCATTAACTTCAATATAATTGGCAAAAGAATAAGGTGGTAAAAACCACTCTATAATCTGTGAAACATGATAGCCGGATGGTTTAAGTGAAGCAAAAAGCATCCATAAAATTGGAAAAAGAAATAGTACAGCCAGCAGATAAGAAAATGAATACTTTAAAACTTTAGTGGTTGGTGAAGTTTTATTTTCCATATTATCCTTCCTTTCTTTTACGTAAATATATCTGTGCCATGGAAACTAGAACTAGAATAATGAAAAAGGCAAAGGCCATTGCAGCACCATATCCCATACTATTCTGCTTAAAACTTGTTTCGTAAATATACTGAACTATGGGGCGGGTATCTGTTCCCGGACCACCACCGGTGATCAACCAGACCTGTGAGAAAATCTTAAAGGAAAAGATAACCTGCAGTAGAGTTACTACCCAGGTGATCGGTTTTAATGAGGGCAGAGTAATATAGCGCAGCTGCTGAAACTTAGTTGCTCCATCTACCTCAGCTGCTTCGTAAAAAGATTCCGGTATATCCTGCAATGCTGCCAGATATAAGATCATATTAAAACCAACAGTCCACCATAAAGTTGCAAAGTTTATTACAAACCAGGCCAGTTTTGTTTCACCAAGCCAAAATATTGTTTTTTCTACACCAAAGCTTCCCAAAATATCATTTAAAAGTCCACTGTGGGGCTGGAAAAAGTAAACCATGATTGAAGAAATTACTGCAACCGATAAAACATAAGGAAGGAAAAAGGATATTTTGATAAATAATTGCCCTCTAATTTTTTGATTTGCCAGTAATGCTAAAACTAAGCCCCCAATAACAATTGTTGGTGTTGAAATTAAGACAAATAATAAAGTGTTCCCTAAAGATTCCCAGAATGCCGGGTCTTTAATCATGTACAGATAATTATTCAGACCAACAAATCCCATATTTCGCACCATCGTCCAGCGGTGTAAACTCATCCAGAAACCTCTAAAAATTGGATAAATTAAAAATATTGAATAAGCTAAGGCAAATGGCAGCATAAACGGCAGTGCCTTCAAAAATGGATATTTATCAGATAATTCTTTATAACTTTTCAAATTTGAAACCCCCTTTAATAATTCTAAGTTGGAGCACAGGTGCTTAAAAACACCTGTGCCTCAAGATCAAATTTCTTTTTTATCTACTTATTAATCTTTCTATCGCATTAGAAACTTCTGCTACCGCTTCTTCAGCTGTAGTCTGATCATTCCAGACTTTACTTAAAGCTGTTGTCATTTCACTTCTGATACTCCAGGTATAAGATCCTGCACTATCAAAAGTTACATAGTCTGCTGCTTCAACATAGTCCATTCTGTAAGGCATATTTCGAAATGCTTCTTTTTCCTGTACGGCTTCATTACTTGGAATATGTCCGGCTTTTGCCCAGAGTTCACCATTATCAGTTGCCCATTTAGCAAAGGTTAAAGCTGCTTCTCTTTTTTCCTGATCTACATCTCTTACAAATGGCAGTACTAAGGTGTGAGAATCTCCCCAGGCAGATCTGTCGTCAAAAATCTGAGGCATTGGAATTACTCCAAAATCTAGATCTTCTGTGGATTCTAGAGTTCCGGTAATCCAGACACCTGTTAATAGGGAAGCAGATTCTCCGTTTCTAAACAGATTAACATTTTCCATGTACTCTGAATGAAGTGGAGAATAATCATTATCGTAAAACTCCTGCATATACTCAATTGCCTCAATTGCTTTTTCTTCATCTAATGTCAGTTCACCGTCAGTAACTACAGGGCTGCCGCCAAGCTGATTGTAAAGACTCCACCAGACTCTATAGTGTCCTTCTGCAGTTAACTTTGTCCAGTTGGTCATTGGATATTTAGCAGAAGAATCATTCTTTAATTTTTCCATAAATTCCATAAAAGAACCTTCCATTTTTGGTGTTCCATCTTCTGCTAAAAGATCTGCTTCTGCTAAATGCTCTTTATTGTAATAAAAAACAAGTGGATGAGTATCCAGTGGAACTCCATAAATCTGATCATCAATTTCTACACCTTCTAAAATATTGGGATTATACTGACTCCAGTCTATACCAACTTCTGCTCCGATTTCATCTAAAGAAACAATCAGACCCTCATTTGCCAGTTCCTGTAGTCTGGTAACATGACTGATTGCTATATCCGGACCATTACCACTGGCTGTTGCAGTTTTTAACTTGGTATAATATTCTTCCCACTCTAATCTTGTTACATCAACTTCGATATTCTCGTGAGTTTCATTAAACTCTTCTACTATTTCGTCCATAAATTCTGCGTCTCCACCGCCAAATAAATTCCAGTACTCGACTGTAACCTGAGCAAATGCACTGGATGAGAAACCAATCAGCAATGTAATTAAGACTAAAACTAATAACTTTTTATTCATTTTATATCCCCCTTAAATTTTATCGCACTTTTTAGAAATGACTGTTTAATTGTAAATATTAAGAAAATTTGTTATAAAAAATATCTCCTCCCTTTAATTTAAGTATTGCTGCTTTAATTTAATAAACATTGAATTAAAGCAAATAAAAAATTGAACTAACTATTAGGCTCTATTAACTATATTCTCCACTGATCAAAAAATTCCTGCTTTTATTTTGAATTTTTTTATTTATTTTATTATTCACTAAATTTATATCTATATCTGAGCATCATATTCTGTCTATAATTACCAAATTTCTTACCAAATAAATTGACTCCACCGACATTGCGGGCATCTTCTTTAACTCCAATTTTCACATTAATAAAATCTTCTTTTTCAAGGTTTAGATCACTTAAAGTAATCTCAGAAATTTGATTGCCGTCAATATAGGTTCCTTTCTCAGTTACCTGCCAAATTTTTAATAAACCGTGCTGAGTCTGTCCAAAATACCACCAGTCAGGATTTAAGATACCTCTTTTCTCCCCAAAATCACCGGGAGAAGTCCAGACACCAATTTCAACCCCATTAATCCAGATTGAAATATCAGAGGGCCAGTCTTCATTATAATCTGAGGTTTCCGAGCAAATTTCCATACTCAATTCCAATTTTGTTGCCTGAGAGTTATTAGGCAGATTATTGGGGAATACATACTTGACATAACCCTTGCCAAACCAGAGAATCTGAGCATGAATATGATCTGGATGTAGAAATGACTTAACATCATCCAGTTCTCCAATCACTGCTTTTTCTGAGGCCAGACCACAGGTTGGACTGACTTCAAAATCTTTATAATTACCAATCGGCATTGAAGTTTCAATTAAATTCTTATCTTTTAATTCTCTGTTTCCAGGCAGATTAACCAAAATTTTATCATAATTTAAGCGGCAAATTTTTTGAGACCCATGATTACCTGGTTTATATTCCGTTTCAATTAAACCGGCAGCTTCCAACTTTTTAATATTAACCGTTACCGAGGAAGCAGGCATATCTATATATTCAGAAATCTGATTTAAGTTCATATCTTCATTCTGCAGGACTTCTAAAATTTTCATTCTGGACTCGGAACCAACTGCTTTTAAAACCTCTATAATCTGCTCTTCATCTTTTAATTCCATTATATTGCCCTTCATTTTGATCACTCCATTTTCCTTTACTACTTTTATTTTAACAATTATTGAATTAAAAATCAATTATCCTCTTTTAAGTTTTTACTTTGAGTATTTTAACTACTGCCTAGAAAAGAAAAACTCCCCCGGACTAAAAAAAGGGGAGCAGATAAATGATTTTTTATTTAATTAAAAGTGATAGGCTTCTCCGCTTTCAGCAGATTTATAAATTCCATCTAAAATCTGAGCTACTACCAAAGCTTGTTCTGCTTTAACCGGTGGCTCCTTATCTTCTTTGAGAGCTTCAATCCAGAGCCGTATTTCTTTATCACCCGGATCTTCATTAGCAGCCTTTGCAGTAGAAATTTCTTCTTTAAATAATTTACCTTCTCGTTCTCCATTCAGGCGCAGGCCATTGATGTTATCAGCTCCACCCTTCCTACCGCTGAGAACTGTTTTAACATCATGCTCCTCCGGAGTATTTAAAGCCCAGCTGCATTCTAAGATAATCGAAGATCCATCTTCCATTATTAAGTGAGCTGCTGCTGCATCTTCAACTTCAAAGTCTTTTTCTTCCCAGGGGCCAAAATAATTGGCCTCAGAGCTTTCTCCTGCCAGCTGATTAAATACATTGGCCAGTACAATTTTAGGCTGATAATTATCCAGGAGCCAGAGTGTTAAATCTAAAGAATGAGTTCCAATATCAATCAGAGGTCCTCCACCCTGAATTTCCTTATCTAAAAAATAGCCCCAGGTAGGAACACCGCGCCGGCGCAGAGCCAGAGACTTTGCATAATAGATTTTTCCCAGTTGACCGCTTTCCACTATTTTTTTGAAAAGCTGATTTTCTGCTTTAAAGCGGTTCTGATAGCTGACCGATAATTTGCGGCCTGTTTTTTCGGCAGTCTCATACATTTTCTTAGCTTCTTTGTAATTTAAGGCCATTGGTTTTTCACACATTACATCTTTGCCGGCTTTTAAGGCAGCTATCGAAATTTCAGCATGAGAGTTATTGGGAGTACAGATATGTACCAGATCCAGCTCCTGATCCTCCAAAAGCTTCTGATAATCAGTATAAATTCTGGAGACCTCTGCTCCAAACTCCTGAGCTGCTCTTTCTGCTTTTTCTATACTCCTGTTACAGAAAGCTGTCATTTCTACATTCTTAATTTTTTTAAGTCCCGGCATATGTTTGCTGAAAGCAATATCACCACAGCCGATAATTCCAACCTTTAATTTCTCTGTCATTTTATCAAACTCCTCCTGCTTTTTAATCTGAGCAATAATATTTGATACTGATTACTATTTAAATTTAAATTTTCTTTTTTAAGATTTTCCAGATTGATTTTGCAGCTTGAACAGCATTTTCTCCCAGTGAATGATCACTGTAGGCACTTTCTACAAAAATATCGGTCAAATTATTAATTTCTGTTTTTAAGTCCTGATATTTATCCTGCAGATAGGAACTGTACTCATAGGGAGTTGCTGCTGGATCTTTGCCCATTCCTTTGAGAGATAAAAGTTTTAAAAGTGAATTATAGATTCTAATAATTATAGAATTCGAGGCTCCACTTAAATCAATATTTTTTAGGTCTTTTGTCTCTTCTTTGATATTTTTTTTGTTCTTCTTTTTTTCTCTTCGCCTCTGCCAGCTGGAGCTGAAATTAAAATTCACCTCTTTAACTGCAGTAAAAATATCCTTTAGTGCCCTAATTAAAAAGCCGTAAAAAGCCCTGAAAAACTGAGGCAGATTTCTAATTTTTGTCAGTTCAGATTTAATTAAAAATGCTATTAAAGCAAGAAAGAAAAGTCCAAAAACTAAAGTTAAAATAATTTGAATGACAACAAATAAAATTTCTATTAAGCGCGATTCTTCCTCTTCTGCCTGCTCCAGCTGCTCTCCTGAGCCATAATTCTCTGCTGGACTTTCTCCCTGCTCCATCTCAGGCATTTCTGTTAGAGCAAGTCTCTGGCCCAGCCAGCTATTGATCCGATCCATCGGTAGAGGTTGATAATTTGCCGGCATTAAAAAGGCCAGTAATAAAGCAGAAATCATAAAGATTAGCAAAAATTTGCGCCAGCCGCTTTTAATTGCAGCCGGTTCTTTAATTCGATTAACCCGCCAGTCAACTGTTTTTTTATCGAGGTAGCTCAGGGCCAGCAGAAAAACTTCAATTACTAAAAAAAGTACTGTCAGAGTAATAAAGGTGAAATTCATTTCTCCCACTGCTGCCCAGAGTATAAATAATGGCAGATTAAGCCAGCTTACTTTCTGGGTCAGTTGAGGCCAGATGATTGGATAGTCAAGCAGGCGTCGAAACTCATCTAAATTCCAGTTTTCACTTGAACGGTCATATATTTTATCAAAATCTTTACGGAAATATTCAAAAAGTCGGGATAGTTCAGCTGTCTGATACCAGATAAAAATACTGAAAATCCAGAATAAAAATAAATCGAGATTTGCAAGAATAAAGATTGAGTCAAGTCCCTGGTAGCGGCCGCTGAAGATAATTATCGCAAGCAGATAAACTGCAAATTCGACTATTGAGGTCAGGACCGGGATTTTAACTTCCAGAGCTGCATTGGTGTGAAAAATAGCTTCAACTAAAAATATAAAAAAGAGCAGATATAATATATTGTTCAGCTGCATAAATTCAAATTTAATTTCAATTAAGTAAAAAAACATTAGCGACAGGATAAAATAAAGCAGTAAACCCATAAAAGGATAAAAATAGCTGTATTTAAAATTATATTCTCTGGCTTTCATCTAAATCACGCTCCCGCCTGAGGTGATGGATCGAAAGTGAAGCTGTATATGGTTTATGTTGATATTCTCTATGAACCAGCTCATCACCCAGAATCATAATTTTAATATTATAGCCCCGACGCAGCAGATTCTGAACAACCTGCATTAACTCCTGATCATCTTTTTCGGTAAAGATAATCAGGGTTCCACCCCAGCCTAAATTAAGTTCTTCAGTCAGCAGATTAAGAAAATTATCTGCCTCAGAAATTTCCACTCTGGCTAAAAGCTCCAGCAGTTCCTGCAGATGAGCATCTCCACTGCCTGAAGGTAGTTTTAAATAACTTTCAAAATCCGACTCATCAGCAGCTGAATTTTCCTGGGCAGACTGCTCCTTTTTGTTTTCGAGTTTATCAGCCTCAGCTTTTTCGGTTCTAAATTCAGCCTCGAATTCTTGATCCGCTAATTCTGCTTTTGAAAGCTGAGCCTGATAGGCAGCAAATTCTTCTTTCTTTTGACCGGCGATTACTGCATTGCTCAAAAACTGATAGCTGTGGCCGGCTCGATTTAGATAATAGGCCATCGAAGCAGCTGCAGTTACTGCCAGCTCCGTTTTTCTTTCTAAAAATTTAAGGCCATAGTCATTTTGAGACATATTTAAAACTAATGCTGTATCAAGGGAAACTGTTGATTCATTTTTGCGTGATTTAAGTTCACCGGTTTTTGCTGTGGCCTTCCAGTGAATCTTGTTTAGACGATCAGAAGGTTGATATTCTCTAATCCCTGCATTCCGATAGGGATCCTTATAAATTGGCTGCGGCCACTTAGAATTTCCAAAAGGAATTCTGGAGGCAAGTCCCAGTTCCTCTAATTCTAAAATTTTAGGATAAACATAAAACTCCAGTTCTTCAAGTTCTCCTTTTGTTAGCTGATAACCCAAAAAGTCACCGAACTCCCAGCGTAAAGGACCAATTTTGTAAAGTCCCCTTTTTTTTGCCTTAAGTTTAAAACTCCATTTCTTTTTCTCACCGGCTTTAAAATAACTCAAATGCTGTTCTTCTAGAGTTGTTAACTTTTTGGGAAGATATTCTTCTAACTTAAACCATAAAATTGGTAAAAAACTATTATTTTCAACCTCTATTATAGTTTCAACTTCTTCCAGATAAAATAAATGATCATTTTTAAGCTGATGAGTAATCTTTAAGTTTTTCAAAATATTGTAATGATAATATTTAATTATAAAATGAAAGAGGAGAAAAAAATAGGCCAGCTTAAATAAGATAGTCTGCTGTAAAACTGCACCTCCCAGATATGTTACAGTTCCAAGAGCTAAAAAATTAATCAATTACCGGCACCTCGGTTCTGCTTACAATATCCCTAATGATTTTTTCTTTATCGGCACCTCTCAAACGACTTTTAGATTTAATAATTAAGCGGTGAGCTAAAACAGCAGGTGCAATTTCTTTAATATCATCTGGAATTATATAGTCTCGCTCATTGACTACTGCCCAGGCCTGGGACATCTTCATTAGAGCAATACTTCCTCTGGGGCTGGCACCCAGTTCCAGATCACTGTGTTTACGGCTCTGATTAACCAGTGAAACAATATATTTTCTCAGCTTTTTGTCAACATGAACCTCTTTAACATCATCCTGCAGCTCAATAAACTCCTGATCATTCATCACTGCTTCCAGTTTTTCCACCGGATGCTGCAGCTGCAAATTTTTTAATATCTGTTCTTCATCTACTGATTCAGGATAACCGATTTCCAACCTGATTAAAAAGCGGTCAAGCTGTGCTTCCGGCAGGGGAAAAGTCCCATCATATTCAATCGGGTTCTGAGTTGCCATCACAATAAAAGGATCAGCAAGTCTGCGGCTAATTCCTTCAACTGTAATTTGTTTTTCAGCCATACTCTCCAGTAAAGCTGACTGAGTTCGTGGAGTGGCTCTATTAATCTCATCTGCCAGCACTACCTGTGATAAAATTGGTCCTTCTCTGAATTCAAACTCATTTGATTTCTGATTGTAGATTGAAACTCCGGTGATATCTGAGGGTAAAAGATCGGGGGTGAACTGGACTCTTTTAAATGAGCAGCCAATTGAGCGGGCCAGCGAGCGAACCAGAATTGTTTTACCAACTCCCGGCACATCTTCAAATAAAATATGTCCTTCGGCCATCATTGCTGCCAGTGCCAGTTTGATTACTCTATTTTTACCTAAGATTACTTCTTCCACATTGTCAATTATCTTCTGCACTTTCTCTATATTCTGCAATTAATACACCTCTTATATATTTTGGTACCGGGTACCTGGTTAATTTTACCAGGTGCCCGGTACTCATCTTTTTTTCCAAATTTTAATTTTCCCAGCTGTTAATATAGGCTTCCTGTTCATCTGTCAGCTGATCAATTTCTAATCCTAAAGACTGAAGTTTATATTCTGCTACCATATTATCGATATCATCAGGTATATTGTAGACCTGAGCATCTAAATTCTGATTGCGATTTAAATAAAGCAGTGAAGATAGCTGTAAAGCAAAAGTCATATCCATAATTTCTGCCGGATGTCCATCTCCTGCTGCCAGGTTAACCAGTCTTCCATCTGCCAGCAGATAGAGCTTGCGACCATCTTCCATTTCAAACTTTCTGATATTCTCTCTGGCTTCACTGACTTCTACAGCCAGCTTATTTAAATCCGGTTTGGAAACCTCAACATCAAAATGACCGGCATTGCACATAATCGCTCCATCTTTCATTACTCGCAGATCTTCTTCGTCAATTACATCCTTACAGCCGGTAACTGTAATAAAGAAATCACCTTTTTTAGCCGCTTCCCGCATCGGCATCACTTCAAAACCGTCCATCCAGGCTTCACTGGCTTTAATTGGATCAATTTCAGTCACTACTACTCTGGCGCCAAGGCCTTTAGCACGCATAGCTACACCTTTACCACACCAGCCGTAACCGGCAACAACTACAGTTTTACCAGCTACTACCAGGTTGGTTGTTCTCATAATTCCGTCCCAGACAGACTGGCCGGTACCATAGCGGTTATCAAAAAGCGATTTGCATTTTGCATCATTAACTGCCATCATGGGAAAGGCTAAAGTTCCATCCCCCTCCATTGCTTCCAGACGATGAATTCCAGTTGTTGTCTCTTCTGCCCCACCAATGATATTTTCTAATAGTTCCTGTCTCTCTGTATGTAGAGTCTCAACCATATCTCCACCATCATCTATAATGAAATCTGGCTCAATATTTAAAACCTTATTTAAATGCTCCTTATATTCCTCAGGGGTTGAACCATACCAACTGTGAACCATTACTCCATGAGCTGCCAATCCTGCTGCCACATCATCCTGGGTTGAAAGTGGATTACTGCCCGCAATAGCAACATCTGCTCCCAGCTGACTGATTACATAAGCCATATAGGCAGTTTTAGCCTCTAAATGGAGGCAAATTGCCACCTTTTTACCCGCCAGCGGCTGTGAATCTTGATGATCTTTTAAAATTTCATTTAAAATATCCATCTTGTCTGCCACCCACTGGATTTTACGCCAGCCCTCTTCTGCTAATTCAGGATTTCTAAGTGTTGATTTAGTAATCATAATTATTTTCCTCCTCAAATTTAATTGAAATCATAACTGATACTTATCAGTAAATATAAAACAAATAATTTGCAGCTTAAATTCAGATCCTGCCTCAAAAAATCATCCGAATTTTCCTCTTATTTATATTTTATCATAGATTAGAGCAATGAAAAGAAAAATCAGCTAAAACTACAAGATTTTTATATTTTCTTCCAGAACACACTGGCAGTATCAGCTCTCATAATTGAATTTTATAACTGAGAGGTAAATATCAAAACTTAACTCACCTTTAGCGCGGAATAAGACGTCCTAATTAATCTCACTGGCTGTAAAATACGACTTAAACTGTCTGAGCTGCGGCTTAGCTAAAATCTATTTTCTAAATTTATAAAATATGCTATTCTATTTTTAACAGGAAAAGCTGGAAATAATTATTATTAAGTAACTATTCACTTATTATGAACTTTTTTCTTTACTTTGGTTATCTTTTGTTAATATAATTAAGATAATGTAAAATATTATAAATTCAAGTCTGGAGCAAATAGAAAGTCTGGAGGCAAATATCTATGAAACTAAAACTAATCTGTTCAAATTCATACCAGCTTTTATTAAAAGATTTTCTGGAAGCCAGAGATTTTGAAATTTCCGAGCAGGCAGAGCTGGCACTGGTTGAAAAGGGTGAGAAAATTCCAGAAGACGGACTCAGTCTTGTTTTTAACCCCCAGAAAATTGATCAGTTGATTTCATTCTTAGAAAATCAGCTCTTAAAGCAGGCTGCAAAAGAAGAAAAATCACTGCAGGGGCATTTAATTGGTCAGCTGGATGAAAATTATGAGATTCTAAATTATAAAGAGATCATTCTTTTTGAAGCCCAGAACAGCATCATCTATGCCAGGGCAAATAATAAAAAGTATCGACTTAAAGATAAATTATATCAGCTGGAAGAAGAACTGGCTGCCGAAGGCTTTGTCAGAATCAATAGGTCGGAAATAGTGAATATCATTCATATCAGGGAAATTGTTCCCTGGTTTAACGGCCGCCTGCTTTTAAAACTGGATTACACAAAAGAAGTCGAAGTTTCACGCAGCTATGCCGGTGATTTTAAAGAATACTTAGGACTGTGAGGAGATAATAATGGAAAAAATTAAAGATTATATTTATAATTTACTGCCTTCAGGTCTGGTTGGAGTTGTAATTGCTTTTTTTGAAAATATTTTTCTAAATCCAGACAGTAATCTGGCTGAATCAATCTTAATCTATTTTGTTTTTGGAGCTGTGATTGGAACAGTAAGTGAACTTGCTGTTTCCTGGACAATTTATAAGAGCTCTTCTAAAAAATTACCTTATCTGACTGTAATGCTGGCAGATGGCTTATCTGTATTTTTACTCTTAATGCTGCTCGGTACTCATCATGCTTACGGCTGGCAGGCTGTTTTTAATATTATTTTAATTACTGAAATCCTGGCTTTTTCTATAACCTATTTCAGTAATCGAAAATATAAGAATTTAAATCAAAATTTAGAATCAAAAAAGGCAAGTTTAAAAGGGAGA
This sequence comes from Halanaerobium sp., assembly GCA_046260625.1. Lineage (GTDB taxonomy): Bacteria > Bacillota > Halanaerobiia > Halanaerobiales > Halanaerobiaceae > Halanaerobium. The sequence goes on from JBHEOV010000011.1 coordinate 34,601, forward strand.
GATCAAATTGAGAAAAATCTTTAAGAGAACATTAATTATTATAGCTTTAATTTTAATTGCGTTAGTTTCATTTGTAATTTTAAGCAGTTATTTTGAGCACCGGGAGTTAATTGCTGAGGAAAAAGAGAAATATCCAGCTCCCGGTCAAATAGTAGAAGTAAATGGAACAGAGCTCCATATTTATGCCGAAGGAGAGGGAGATCAAACTCTCGTTTTCATGTCCGGACTGGGAACAGTTTCTCCCTATTATGACTTTAAAGTTCTTTTTGAAAAATTGTCAGATGACTATCGAATCGCAGTTGTTGAAAGAGCAGGCTACGGCTGGAGTGAGATCAGTTCTACCGCCAGAGATTTAGAAACCGTACTTCAGGAAACTCGATCAGCTTTAAAACTAGCAGGAGAAAATGGCCCTTTTGTTCTATTCCCCCATTCTCTGGCCGGTCTGGAAGCTATCTACTGGGCCAATCTTTACCCGAAAGAAGTAACAGCAGTTATCGGCCTGGACCCCCTGGTTCCTGGCTTTATTGAACAAACTGAAGAAAAACCATCTTTATCAACTGTAATAACAATGCTGACCCGTACAGGGTTAGTCCGAAATCAACCAGATGTTTTTAATAACAACTTTCAGGCTGTAAAAAAAGATCATTTAACAGAAAAGGAAGCAGAAATTGCAAGAACAATCTTTTACCGCCGGGTTCAGACTAAAAACATGTGGGAAGAAGTAGATTTGACAGCGGCTAACTCAAAAACAGTTTCTGAACAGGAAAAATCTGAAATTCCTTTTTATGCTTTTATTTCTAGTAGGAATGAAGAAAAATACTGGCTAGATAGTATAACTTCTTATGCTGAAGCAAGCGGCGGCCAAACTTATATTTTAGATGCTGATCACTATATTCACCTTGACTATCCTGAATTGATTGCAGAAAAGAGTAACGAAATCATTGAAAAAAATATTGAAAATTAAAGCTTAAAATATGCTCTTTTTAAAATTTGCCTGAAACTGTTCTGAAACTATATCTTTTTTTTGCAATATTTTCGCTAAAAAACTGGAAATTTGAGTTAATTACTTATATAATTAACTATAAGCTAAATATGACTAAAAATTGGAGGGAAAAGTAATGAAGAAAAAAATTTCAATATTTTTAACTGTCGCTCTGATCGTAGGTGGTGCTTCTTTTTTCTACCTGCAGAACAATACAGCTGAGGTTGCTGCAGAAGTAGGGACAGAAGTTGGTATGCAGGCTCCAGATTTTACTCTAAAAAATATAAATGAAGAGGAAGTAAGTTTAAGTGATTATCAGGGTCAGAAAGTTTTTCTCAATTTTTGGGCCAGCTGGTGTCCTCCCTGCAGAGAAGAAATGCCAGATATGCAGAAATTACACGAAGACCACGCAGAAGAAGTTGTTATTTTAGCAGTTAATGTTGGTGAAAATAAATCAACAGCTGCCAATTTTATGATGGAGAATAAGCTTAATTTCCCGGTGCTCTTAGATACTAATAAAAATATTGCTCAAAATTATCTAGTTCGTGGAATCCCAACCACCTACTTTTTAGATCAGGATGGAATTATAAAAGAAAAAGTTGTGGGAGCAGTTAGTTATGAGAGAATGCTGGAGCTAAATGACATAGAAGAATAAGAATCAAGAAAGGGCACCTAATTAGGTGCCCTTTCTCTTTAAATAAAGTTAGTTAATTTTAAAAATCAGCATTCTGTGCATATTTTTCATCCTTTGGTAATTCTATTTTTTACTGAATAATAAAATAGAATATAAATACTACACCAAGAACATAAACTAACCAGTGAACATCTTTACCTTTACCAGTAAAGAGCTTAACTATTGGATAAACGATAAATCCAAGAGCAATACCATTAGAAATTGAATATGTTAAGGGCATCGCAATCATCGCTATAAAAGCAGGCAGGATTTCTGTAAAGTCATCCCAGTCAAGCTTTGTAATATTGGTCATCATCATTGTACCAACTACAATTAAAGCAGGCGAAGTTGCAGCAGCAGGTACTATTCCAATCAGCGGTCTAAAGAATAAAGCTAAGAAAAATAAGATAGATACTACCACACCTGTTAAACCTGTACGTCCACCTTCTGCTACACCAGAAGCAGACTCAACATAAGTAGTTACTGTACTGGTTCCAAATAAGGCACCACCAGTTGTACCAATCGCATCAGCTAAAAGAGCTTTGCTGGCTTTTGGTAAATCTCCATTTTCATCTAAATAACCAGCCTGCTGACTTACAC
>JBHEOV010000110.1:0-5595 GCA_046260625.1 Halanaerobium sp.
CTTCTTTATTTATTTTATTAAGATACTGACTCTGAATATTTAACTCAGCATAGGGTGTTTTTAACTTCAAATTATCATTTTGAACCTCTCCCCGCAGATTCTGCCCATTCTGCAGTTCAATCTGATCAGCAGAAACAGCTGTGCTCAAAATCAATATGATAATCACTAGCAACATTAAAAAACTAAATTTATTCTTCATTTTGACCTCCTGTCGCAAAAATCCTGATTTAAAAATTATTCCTCGAACATGTTTTGCATTATACTGGAAACAAAACTAATTATAATCGAAGCCAGCAATGCCGAAAGAAAACCACTAACAGCAAATCCAGGAACGAGAACAGAAGTCAGGGCAATCATTATTGCATTAATCACCAGCAAAAACAAACCAAAAGTTAAGATTGTAAAAGGAATAGTTAGGATCGTAAAAATTGGTCTGATAAAGCCGTTAACAAAACCTAAAACTACTGCTGCAAAAAAGCCCGTCCAAATTCCAGTTACTGTGATTCCAGGCAGTAAATAAGCAGCTACTAAAAGAGCCACCATTGTGGAAAAAACTTTTGCAAAAAATTGAGCCATTTAAACTACCTCCTTTATTATGTAACCGTGGATAAATTAAAATCTGTTCTAATTATTGTTAATTACTTTTAATATCCTAGATATCAGCTTTTTTTAATCTACTAAATATAAACTTCTTTGATAATTACATTATACCTTTTTTGAAAAAAATGTCAAAACAAAATCCAGCTTCAGCTGGCTAATTTAATATCTCTTCATATTCGTTTTTTGTGATATAGTTGACAGGGCCCGGATACTGTATTATAATATAATTCAAAGTAAAGTTCTCAACTTTATAATTTAACTTTACTATATTGCAGGAGGTACTAGTTAATGATCTTTGATGATATAACTGAACTTATAGGAAACACACCCTTAGTCAGACTTAATAATTTAACAGACAGTGATTCTGCTGAAGTTATTCTCAAACTGGAAAGTTTTAATCCTGGAGGCAGTATTAAAGACAGAATTGCTTTTAATATGATTAAAGAAGCTGAAAAAGCCGGTGAAATCAAACCCGGTGGAGTTTTAGTTGAACCAACAAGTGGTAATACCGGAATCGGAATTGCAATGGTTGGGGCAGCTAGGGGTTATGATGTTGTTTTAACTATGCCGGAGTCAATGAGTCAGGAAAGAAAACAGATGCTTAAAGCTTATGGGGCTGAATTAGTTCTAACCCCGGCCTCTGGAGGGATGAAAGGAGCAATCGCTAAAGCAGAAGAAATTGCTGCTGAAAGAGGTGGATTTGTTCTTTCACAATTTAAAAACCCAGCTAATCCTGATATTCATCGCCAAACTACTGCTAAAGAAATAATAACTGAAACTCAGGGTAAGATTGATTATTTTGTAGCAGGAGTAGGAACAGGTGGTACAATTACTGGAACCGGAGACGAACTTAAAAAAAGAATTAATAATTTAAAGGTAATCGCAGTAGAACCTGAAAATTCAGCTGTTATCTCAGGTGAGGAAGCTGGATCTCATAAAATTCAGGGGATTGGAGCCGGATTTATACCTGAGGTTCTAAATACTGAAATTATAGATCGAGTCGAAAAAGTGACAAATGAAGAGGCTTTTGCAGCTGCTAAAGATTTAGCAGTTAAAGAAGGTATTTTTGCCGGTATTTCAACTGGAGCTGCAGTTGCTGCCGCTATTAGATTAGCTAAAGAAGTTGGCTGTGACAAAAGAATTGTGGTAATCGCACCTGATACAGGTGAGCGTTATCTTTCAACAGGAGTCTTTGGCTAACTTAAAATAAAAATCACTTAAACAATTTTATCAAAATTTTTTTTTATAAAGTTTACCCCGATAATTTGATATAGAAGAATTTCCCCTGTGAAAGGCCCGGAGGACCCCCAACCTACCGGGCTATTTCCATGTTTAATTTGATAATTTTAAGAAATTTTTTCTTCAGCTTTAATTTTTAATTAAAGCTATAAATTCTGCTGCCAGCTCCGGATCAAACTGGCTGCCCGCACAGCTTTTAATCTCCTGCAGTGCCTTTTCTACACTCATCGCTTTGGAATAGGGGCGATCATGGGTCATTACATCAAAAGCATCGATGATCGTAATAATTCTAGCCAGATAGGGAATATCTTCTCCCTTAAGTCGCCGGGGATAGCCTCTACCATCCCAGTGTTCATGGTGGGCAAATATATCATCAGCTACTAGAGCAAATTCTTCTGAAGAAGATGCAATTTTATAGCCCTGTTCTGAATGATTTTTCATAATCTCCCATTCCCTTTTATTCAAACGGTCTGGCTTATTTAAAATCTGTTGATTAATGTTAGTCTTACCTATATCGTGCAGTGTTGCCAGCAGAGAAAGTCTGTTCAACTCTGAATTAGAAAGGCCCAGGCTTTCGCCAAAATCAAAGGCCAGCTTGGTCATCCGGACAGCATGCTCTTTAGTCTCACTACTTTTGGCTTCTAAAATATTTAAAAGCCCCTGCACAATTTTACTTTTACTGCTCCGGCTGACCGATAATTTATTCTGATTTATTCTATTTAAGACTTTAGACACCTCAGCTGCAGTAGTATTGGGCAGCAAAATAGCAAACTCATCTCCGCCCTGCCGGGCTAAGATATCTTCCTCGCGGACTGTATTTTTTAAAATTGCTGCAGCTTTTTTTAACAGCTGATCTCCCGTATCATGACCGTAGCTGTCATTGATAATCTTCAGCCCATTTACATCTGCCATAATCAGGCTGATCGGCAGCTGTCTTTTGGTATCAAGTCTCTGCATCTCTTCTTCAAAAAAGCGCCGGTTATATAATCCGGTCAAAGCATCACGGTAGAGCAGATATTTAATCTCCCTTTCTTTTTGCTTGCGTTCACTGATATCTCTAACAAATTCTACAATACCTGTAATTTGCTGCTCCTCTTCGTCAAAAATAGGATAGCTGAAAATTTCAATATAATCTAGCTCATGTGAGACCGGTATTTTTTTGACTGCAGACTCCATTTTTTTTGCTTTTAAGACTTTTAAGCACCGGACAGTCTAGGCAGCGCTGATCTTTATTATGAAAACCTTCAAAACATTTTTTATCTTTAAGCGGCATTCCCCGCTGATACCATTCATCCATCTTTGCATTAGTATAACGGATTGTCAGATCGGGGTTTAAAACACAGACCCCATCCTGAATACTCTCTAAAATGCTGTTTAAGAGAATATTTTTCTCCTTTAATTCCTTTTCCATCGCCTTCCGTTCTGTGATATCAAGGTGCATCGAGATTATTCCTTTTTCGCCGTTTGGAAGCACAATATTTGTTTCCTTAAGATATTTATAGATGATTTCTCCATTTTTCTTCGTTGTTTCTATATCAAATTCCAGATCCTCACCGCTGATTATGCGTCTGATATTTTGGCGGGCCAGATCTTTATATTTAGGCAGCACAAATTTATCTAAAACATTAGAGCCTTCCAGTTCCTCTTTTTTGAAATCTGTCATCTCACATAAAACCTGATTAACCTCTATAATCTCACCCTTTTTATCTTCCATCATAATTCCAATCGGAGCTGACTTAAAAATAGTCTCATAGCGCTGCTGATTATATTTTAATCTCTGCTCCGCCTTTTTTCTTTCGGTAATATCTCTCATTACTCCCTCTAGTCTGACCGGATTAGCATTCTGATCATAAAAAAGTTTGGCTTTATCATGGATCCATTTAACACTGCCCCTCCCTCTATATTTAGGTACAGCAACCGTTTGCTCAACCAATTATTTCCAATATAGCTGCTATCTCTACTTTTTTGTTTCAAGCTGGGATTTAGCACCCTAAATAGTTTGTGTTTTTGTGATATTAATTACTATTATAGATTGTATTGATATATACTTAAAGACAAAAGTGGAAAATCCTTTAATTTCACTTTAAAAAAATTAAGTTTTTGTCACTTTTTGTCGCTTTTTAAGGGGGCAGCCGGGCCGGTAAGCAGATGATGCACTCAGCCGTGCTGCCTGAAATTACAGAATCTGAATGTATTAAATGTATGCAGTGTGTTAAACACTGTCCTGTAGACTGTATTACAATCAATGATCAGGAGAGCTCTATTGACCACGAAGTCTGTATTGGCTGTGGAGAATGTGTGGTTACCTGTCCGACTGATGCGATTTCTGTGGAATGGGAATCTACCAGTGAGGGAATGGAAGAACGGCAGGTAGAATTTACTTACGGCATTGTTAAGGATAGAAAAAATATTTATATCAATTTCATCACCAATGTTTCGCCTGACTGTGACTGTGCCGGCTGGAGTGACCGTCCAATAGTTAATGATATCGGGATTTTGGCCTCTAAAGATCCAGTTGCCTTAGAGCCTGGTGATAATAAATTTAAGGCAGTGCATCCTAGTACTGACGGTGGAATCAGGCAGATTGAATATGCAGCCGAGATTGGAATGGGCTCCAGAGAATATGAACTTATTTCTTTATAACGTACAGCAACCGTTTGCTCAACCAATTATTTCCAAAAATCTAAAAAAAGGGGGGCAAGCACCTGTTTTTTTAATCACCTGTCGTTAAAAGCTGTCAAAACAGCATTCGACAAATTACCATAGGTGCCTGACCCCTAAATATCTTAAATATTTAATTCATTATCTCACTTTCCCCAAGCTTATAATCGACTATTTCCAGTTTATTTTTTATATCCAGACCATATTTACAGGCTTTAAATCTGGCTCTTTCTTTTAGTAGATCAGTTGCTTTTACTTCCAGCTTTTTATATCTTTCTTCCGCAAGTTTTTTATCTCCAAACCAGAAGCGGAGACGGTCACGCAGGGCATAATCGGCAGGGTTGCGCGGATTGCCATCATACATCTGACGATCGTAGTAGCCTTCCATTCTAAATACATCTTTTATCTCGGCTCCAAATTGATCAGATACAGTACACTTTTCACACTGACGACAGATATAGTCTTCCAATTCTTCTGCATTTGTAAATAATTCTTCCTTTTCTTCTTCAGACATCGGTTCGAATTCTTCAGCTAATTTTAAATCCATCTCCAGCATTTCTTTACTATTCATCCCTGTCACAACTGCATCAATAGGCAGTGAAAATACATAGCGAAAAGCATCTTCTACATTCTGCCAGAGAAAACCATCAGCCAGTGGTTTCATGCAGAGGGTTCCGATATTTTTTTCTTTAACTAAAGGCAGCAGTTCTTTTTCTAATTTAGGAAAGTTGAACTTATCAAAATAATTGAAATGAGTCATCATCACTTCAAATTCACCTGTTTTTAAGGCTTCGATTAATACATCCGGCTGACCATGACCAGTAATTCCAATATGTTTTACTTTTCCCATTTCTCTGGCTTTTTTAGCAGCTTCTAGTGAGCCACCAGGTTCTAATATAGATTCCAGATCAGCTTCATCTCCAACTCCATGCATAAAAATAATATCAAGATGGTCTGTCTGCAGATTTTTTAGGCTTCTATCAATCTCAGCCATAGCTCCTTCGGCATCTCTAACACCGGTCTTACTGGCCAGAATAAGTTCATCCCTTCTCTGCTTTACTATTTCTCCGATTTTCTTTTCTGATTCTCCATCTC
>JBHEOV010000111.1:0-5585 GCA_046260625.1 Halanaerobium sp.
ATCAAGACTATCCAATCCTTCTTTTAGATCAGCTTCTACCTGAGAAACAATGTGCATTACCTTGGAATAAAACTCAACTTCCATCAACTCTGTCACTTCTACACTGCCAGGAGCAGCAATTCGGCTTAAATCATTGCGGCCTAAGTCTAAAAGCATTGTATGTTCAGCCTTTTCTTTTTCATCACTTAAAAGATCCATTTTTAATTCCTGATCTTCTCTGCTGTCTTTTCCTCTCTTTCTGGTTCCTGCCAGCGGCCTGGTCATCACCCTCTGATCTCTGACTCTGACCAGCACCTCCGGTGAAGAACCGATAATTCTAATCTCGGGAAAATTAAGATAAAAAGAATAGGGTGAAGGGTTTACTGACCTTAAAGCCCGATAAATCTTAAATGGCGGCAGATCATTTTCTATTGAAAATTTCTGAGATAGTACAATCTGAAATATATCTCCAGCTTTGATATGCTCTTTTGCCTTTTCCACCATCTTTTTATATTCTCTTTTAGTTGTGTTTGACTTTAACTTTTTATTCTCCTTTGGATCTATATTAACTGCTGCTGGCTTTAATTTTGAATCAGTATTTTCAATTTCTGATTTAATCTTTTTAATTGCCTCTTTAGCCTTAAGATAAATCTCTTCTTTCTCTTTTCTGCTTAAGTTTTGATCTACTTTAATGTTATTGATGATCTTAACCGTATTATGCAGGTGATCATAGGCAATAATAATTTTGCTCATCACCAGCAGACTCAGAGGTGTATTATCTTTTTTTAATTCCTTATCTGCTTCCAGATGATATATATCCTCCCACTTTTCGATCATCTCATAATTAAAATAGCCGACAAAGCCTCCCGAAAAAGGCGGCAGTTTTTCATTTTCATAAACATTTAGTTCGGCCAGCTGCTGCTGCAGATATGGTACTATCTCCTGCTCCGGCAGCTTTTCCTTTTTCCCATTTTTGATCACTTCTAAATGCTCGGGATAATTTTTAAATACAGCTGCCGGCTGCAGACCAATAAAAGAATAGCGGTCATTTTCCGAACTCTCTAAAAGATAGGTATAATCTTTATTTAAAGCTAACTTTTTATATAAAGAAATTGGAGTTTCAATATCTGCTATAAACTCATCATAAATAGGAATCATATTATATTCTGCTGTCAGTTCTAAAAATTCAGCTAAATTTTTCATCTCTTTACTTCCTCCTCTAACTCTTTCAGTTTTCTGCCCTGAAATCAAAAAACGGCCAGAGCTTATTTAAAAGCCTGACCGTAGATATTAGTAAGAGATATTAAAAGTAAATTTTCTTAAATTATTAGCCTCTTCCGCTTTTAAATTTAAGAACAGCTAAGATTCAGTCTTAAAGTTAAATTAATCTACCATCCCGATGCCAGCATCCTGCTGTCCGGTCAGTTCAGGGCTTCCTGCCCTGAAGATTAATTTAACTTATCCTTTATCAAGTTGTTCTACTAAATTTAAAAAGTCACTCTGCTAAAATTTGAAAATTTACTTTTAATCATTCATAGCTAATTTTAATAATTAAAAAAACCACGTTTATATATAGATATAAACCTGGCCCGTAAATTACATATTGGCTCTGCTAATCTCATCTCTAACTCTACTCTACTAATCTGGGCTCTTCTAATCTCTAATTTTTTTAATTATATATTATTTATTTCCCTTTGTCAAGAACTTTGCACAAATTGAATCTGTCCAGCCTGACGCCTTAGCAAAAAATAGCATTCCAATTAATGCAGTTAAAACTATATAGATCCCGCTAAAACTTCTCAGTTCTGCAGCTGCCACAGCAGCTATAACAACCGAAAATTCTCCTCTTTGAACTAAAGAAAAACCCCCTCTGATTGCTGCTTTTTTACTCAAACCAAATACTTTACCACCAATTATACCAACTATTATTTTACCAATAACAGCCCAAATAATTATAAAAATTAAAAGTGGTACTGATAAAATCCCCTCTCCTAATTCAATTCCAGCTCCAAACCAGACAAAAAAGAAGGGAAGTGTTATATTTCTAACCGGTAAAATAACTTTATCAAATTTTTCAGGATGTTTAAGTTCTGAAAGCATTACTCCAGCTAAAAAAGCACCCAGAAGTTCTGAAAGACCTAATAAAAGAGCAAGTCCTGAAAATATTAGAGCCATTGACACCCCAAACAAAAGTACAAATTGTTCATTTAAACGATGATTAAATTTATCGGCAAAACGAGTAAAAACAAATTTAGCTAAAAGTAACGAAATCCCGATTAAAAAAACAACTCGTCCAAAAACTGCAGCCCCTGTTAAAATCGTGAATTCTCCCTGTATATATAAAACTGTGATTAAAGTTACCACTATTGGAGCTACAATATCTTCAAAAATCAAAAGGGCAATCATATAGTCAGATTCGGGATTAGCAAAACGCTTTTGGTCTTCCAGCATTTTAAGAGTAATCGAAGAACTGCTGGCATATGTTACTCCACCTACTAAAAAAGCAGCAGGCCAACTTAAAGAAACATAATAAGCAGCCAGCATTGGAATAACTAAATTTACTCCAATATCAAGTACTCCCCCAAACCAAATTTTTTTAGCAATTTTAATCATTTTATCCAGTGGATATTCTAAACCTAAAAGAAAAAACAATAATACTATTCCAGTTTCAGCTATTACTAAAAGTGCTCCTTCTCTAACTATTAATGGACTTGATACAAGTCCAACCAGAATAAAAATTGGCACTGTTGTTATTTTTAATTTTAAACAGGCTAAAAGCACAAAAGCAAATATTAAAGTTTTAATTCCTAAATCAAGCAATATCGGATAGCCAAAAACCAGCATCTTTATTCTCCTTTACATATCTTCTCAAATTCTTTAATATCTTCTTCAGTTCCTGTAACCATTAATTTATCATCAGGACACAGTTTTTCAGTGATTTTTGGACTATCGTGAACTTTACCACCTCTTTTAATTCCAATAATAGTTATCCCGGTTTCACTTCTGATCTGTGACTCTATAATGCTTTTATTCGCAATTTTAGAATTTTTAGCAAGTTCAAGCCACTCAACAACGATATTATCACTTATATTGGAATCAATACTACTTTTATCTGCCTCATAGTCTACCCCTAAAAGTAGTGCTCCTAAAACTCTGGCTTCTTCGTCATCTAAGGTTAGGGCTAATTCTGGTTCATCGCCTTCACTCTTATTATAATAAAATTCTCTTTTTCCAGAACGATAAAAAATTAATACTACCTGAGAATTATCATCAGTTTTTATTGTGTATTTATAACCAACACGAGGTATTTCACTGTGACGGATATCCATATCAAAACCTCCCTATTATGTTATTATAAATTATAATTCGTGAAAAACACCTGATTTCCTGCTCAAAGCTTTTTAATTTTTTTTATCTATCTCTTTTTCTTTAATCCACATTTCTACAAATTCTTAATTCCTATTAAATATTTAATGTGTTTTTAGAATAATAATAAACTTACTGCCATGACTCCCATACCGGATAAAAACCATAGATCTTCTGATGCTCCTTACCATATTTTCTGGAAATTGGTAAAAGTTCAGCAATAGAAATACCTAAAGCAGTATCACTTAAAGCAGCTGCAAAAGTTGGACCCTTTTTATATCTTACTATAAATCTTTTATTTTATAATATTCCGAAACCGATCAGTAATCCGGCCATTATCCCTGCATTAGCAAAATGGCTGTGCATATTGTTTGACTGTGGAACTAATTCATCATTAACAATATAGACCATTGCTCCGGCAGCAAAAGCCAGTGAACCGCCAACAAGGGTTGCTGAAATATTAAAAATAGCGAGTCCAATTAAAGTTCCAAGCGGTGTCATCAGTCCTGCAATTAAAGTAAAAATCAGCAGCCGCAAATTATCGATCCCACCTGCCTTTAAGGGGCCAGCAATTGCCAGTCCTTCTGGTATATTATGAAAAGCAATTGCAACTGCAATCAGCAGGCCAACTTCAGGACTTGATTCAAAACCGGCTCCAATAGCTAAACCTTCCGGCAGATTATGTAAGGCAATACCAAATAAAATTAAATAACCTGTTCTTAAAATTGGATTTTCCACATGCATTCTTTCCGGGTTTTCAACATCCAGATGATCAGCAGATGATAAATGTGAGTGTGGTACAACCTTATCCAGACTCCACATCATCAAAGCTCCAAGTAAAAATCCAACCACTGTAATCGTCATCGAGCCTAAAACTACAGCTTCCGGCATCAGCTCAAAAACAGAAATAGCAAGCATAATTCCTGCCGCAAAGCCCAATAGAGAAGCCAGTGTCTTATTTCCCGGTTCCCCAAAAATCATTAAAATAAAGACTCCAATTATTGTCGATGTTCCAGCAAAAAAACTATATATAAGTGTTTCCATAGTCTACCCCCTCAGTTATTTATCTTTAGTAATTATTATCAATTATTACTTATATCATATAATAAAATATAATAAATTGAAAGTCATAATGCAAATATAAATTATTAAGATTAAAATTCAGAGAAGAAACTTAAATAAGCTCCAGTTATTTTACTTTTAATTAAAATGGAAGCTCTTTCAAAAAGCTTCCTTATCTGATATAATTTATCTGAAAGGTAGGTGGGAATTTTGAGAAAATATTTTGAAGTTGATGAATGGAAAATTATTGAAAATGGTTTTGATCAAGAATATAACAGAGTTACAGAAAGTGTAATGAGTTTGGGTAATGGCCACATGGGCTTACGCGGTAATTTTGCCGAAAGCTACAGTGGTGACAGCCTGCAGGGTACATATATTGCTGGAGTCTACTATCCTGATAAAACTATTGTTGGTTGGTGGAAAAACGGTTATCCAGAGTATTTTGCAAAGATTGCCAATGCAGCAAATTTTATTGGTCTGGATTTAAAAATAGATAATCAGGAAATTGACCTGGCAGAAGTTGATTTTAGTGATTTTAAAAGAGTTTTAAATATGAAGGAAGCTTATCTTGAGCGTTCCTTTACTGTGCAGCTGGAGGATAACCGAGTTGAAATCGTTGAAACTCGATTTTTAGACCAGGAAAATAAAGAACTGGCTGCTTTAAAATACAGCCTGCGCTCTCTTGATAAAGACGCTAAAATTGAAATGATTCCTTATCTTGATGGTGATGTTAAAAATGAAGATGCCAACTATGATGAATTTTTCTGGGAAGGCTTAGAAAAAGAAAATGCGCCCGCTAAGGCAATGCTCTCCATGAAAACCAGAAAATCAGATTTTGTAGTTTCTGCAGCCATGGAATGGGAATTAAATAAAAAAGAACCTAAGGTTGAATTGTTAACCGGTCCCGGCCAAGAAAATTATGTAGGCAATAAAATCACTTTTGAGGCTGAAGTTGGAGAAGAAATTGAATTAAATAAATACATTGCAGTCTGCACCAGCCGCGATTATCAGGCTGATCAGGTCAGCAAAAAAGCAGAAAAAAAGGTTGCAGAAGCAGCTTTCCGCGGTTATGATGAATTATTTACTGAACATAAAAAAGCCTGGGCCAGAATCTGGCAGGAAAGTGATATTAAAATCAAAGGTGACACTGAAGCCCAGCAGGGAATTCGCTTTAACAT
>JBHEOV010000112.1:0-5553 GCA_046260625.1 Halanaerobium sp.
AAGGTTGGATCTCCATTTGTTACTGTTTCACAAGCTAATCCAGAAGCTTCTGCTTCTGCACCACCTAAGATAACAACGAGATTTTCCGCACCGTGTTTATCAGCAAGATCTTTTATTCTCTGCTGATTTTCCAGGTCCATAGCTCCTGCGCTTGTTCAGACAAAGCACTCAGTTGTAGTAAATACAACTTCATCTGCACCAGTTGTATCTAAACATTCTTGAATAGCTGGCCCAGGGATACCATCGCGATCGCCTAAAATAGCAATCTTTTTACCTTCTAGCATAAGTTACACCTCCTTTTATTTATTATTTTTTTCATTTTCACAATTTTATAATAACATAATCATGATTATCTGTCAATCGCGATTGTGATTTTTTTTACTACTTTTTTTATAATTTTATGTTATTTAACTCACATTTTCTTTTTTCAAATTCTCATTTTCATATTCAGAATCATTACCTTCTAAAAAATCATATTCATAATCATCATAGATTTTAGAAACAAGTGATACCATACCTAATAATGCTACAACATTAGGAATAACCATAATACCATTAAACATATCGGCCATTTCCCAAATCACTGGAACTTTCATAACAGCTCCTAAAATTACACAAAGAACAACAGCCCAGCGATAAAACTTAATTTTCCCTTTACCAAATAAATATTTAATATTTACTTCACCGAAATAGTACCAGCTAATAATTGTTGTAAAGGCGAAAAAGAATAATCCAATTGCAACAAATTTCTCTCCCATGCCACCTAATGCCTGAGCAAAACCAGCTTGAGTCATAGCAGCTCCTCGCATTGCTTCACTTTTAAAAACACCACTTGTAATAATTACTAAAGCTGTCATAGTACAGACAATAAAAGTATCAAAAAAGACTCCAAAAATGGCAACTAAACCCTGCTGTGCTGGGTGATCAACCTTAGCTACAGCATGTGCATGAGGTGTAGAACCCATACCAGCTTCATTAGAAAATAAACCTCTTGCAATACCATAACGGAAAGCCTGTTTAATTGAAACACCAATCACACCACCAGTAGCAGCAGCCGGGTTAAATGCACCATAAAAAATCATTTTTAATGAAGGAATAATGCTTTGATAATTAATTATTATAACAGCTAAACTGGCTAAAAAATACATCACTGCCATAAAAGGTACTACCATTTCTGTTATACTAGCTATTCTTTTTAAACCACCAATGATAACAAGCCCTACTAATATAGCAATAATAAGACCAATCACTAAAGTCGAAATCCCAAAAGCCTCAGACATTGCTGTAGCTATAGAATTGGATTGTACCATATTACCAACTATTCCAAGAGCCATAACTATCGAAACAGCAAAAAGTCCAGCCAGAGTTTTGCTTCCTAATCCATTCCTTATGTAAAATGCAGGTCCACCAGTCATTTCTCCATCTACACTTTCTTTAAATTCCTGACCTAAAACTGCCTCAGCAAAAACTGTCCCCATTCCAAAAACACCACTAATCCACATCCAGAATACAGCTCCTGGTCCTCCAGCTGCTATTGCAGTTGACACTCCAACTAAATTACCAGTACCAACCTGAGCAGCAACTGCAGTAGATAAAGCCTGGAAAGAAGAAATCCCTGATGCATCTGCGACAACAGATTTATCAAACATTTTTCCAAATGTTTCTTTAAAAGCAGCTTTAAGTTTTCTAAACTGAATAAATCTTAGCTTCCAGGTAAATAATAAACCTGTTCCTAAAAGAAGCACCATCATTACCGGACCCCAAAGAATACCATTGACATACTGAAAAAAAGCCATAACATTTCCCCTTTCTTAGTTTAATAATCAATATTTATGAAATAAATAACAATTTTAATTATTCTTCTTCATCAGAAAAAACTGTCTGCTCATCAATATCAGTCTGTAGAGCATCTAATGCTTTTTTGACAATATTTTTTCTTAGTTGCTTTTCTTCTTTTTCACCTAAATTAGGATCCCCAAATGGATGTGGAATAGCAACAGCTGGAACAATTCTATTTGCTCCTACTGTCATTGAGATTGGAACTACTGTTGCCACATGAACAACTGGAATACCAGCTCTTTCAATTTCTTTCACCATTGTTGCACCGCAACGTGTACAGGTACCTCAAGTAGAAGTTAAAATAACTGCCTGAACTCCATCAGCAATTAAATTTTTAGCGATCTCCTGTGCATATGCTTTTGCATTTGCAACAGATGTACCATTACCCACTGTTGTATAGAACTTATTGTGAAGTTCACCAATTACTCCTTCTTTTTCAAGATCTCTTATAACATCTACAGGAAGAACACGATCGGAATCTTTATTTGCACATACTGGATCATATCCACCATGAGCTGTTTCATAATTTTCTTGATCAAGATCCATTACACCTTCCAGGCTGTACTCTCCATATTTTGAAGCACTGGAAGATTCAATATGATCTGGATTTCCTTTAGGAACAATACCTCCAGATGTAACAAGAGCAACCTTTGTCATAGTCATATCTTTGATTGGATCAGCTGCATCTACTCTGTCAAAAACAGGCATTGGATATTCAGTTTCAAATTCTTCATCATCCAACTTTTTAAGCAGCATTTTAACAGCTCTGGCTGCTCCCCTTTCTTCAGCAAAAATATTTTTTCTGACTCCACGAGGCATATATCCCTCTGCTTCAGGACTACCTAATTCACCATTTTTTTCAATATAGCTTTTAACAATTTTTATCATGTTGGGAATTGCAGATCTCATTCCTGCTGCAGAATCAGGAGTTTCGACAAAATATGCATATTGTTTAAACATTTCATAACCAGGGTTTTCGGGATAAATACCAGAAACTACATCTATCCCTAATTCAGTTTTAGCAATTTCTGCAACTGACCCACAGGCTACACCGTATCTACCCGCATTAAAGGCAGGTCCTGCGATTAATAAATCCGGATTTATTTCTTCTAACATTTCTTTTATTTCACTTCTGCTTTCTTCAAGATTTTCATTAAAAAATGTATCACCACAAATAATTGTATTCACAATTTCTGCATCTTCACCTAATGAATTATTTAAAGCAGCTCCAGGACCAATAGGTCCATCTTCTTTGCGTGGTGGGATATCTGCTTTATCTTCTCCTCCAATTTGTCCAAAAAACTGATTTAAATAATGAACAATTTTAAGTTTATTACTCATGTCTGCCCCCTTTCTTAAGGGTTGTTAATTTTCAATCCTTAAAGTTTGTATTTTGAATACTTATCTCTATAGCTTCAGTTAATAAGTTCTAGCTGTTAAATTATTAAATCCTAATTCATTTGTTGAACCGGTAATAGCCTGGATCTCAACTGAAATAGAACCATCATCTTCAAGACTTCCATCAAAACCACCAGCAATTACATCAGCAAAGTTCTGATGACCAATAACTTTTTCCATTGGTGGCAGAGTGATAACTTCATTTGCATTTCCTGCTGTTACAACTGCATCAGCAGAAGGATCTGCATCTGCAAGTGACTGAGATGCTCCATCACGTCCTGCATATTCATCAGTTAAAAGGACAGTTTCAATACCTTTTGCACCCAGCTTTTTACTGTTCATAATCAAATCTGCATCTGGATTTCCAAAACCTTCTTCAGAAACAACAGCTGCATCTAAGCTTATCATTTCTGCTAATTTAGCAGTAAAGTTAGATGCTCTTTCTTTATCAGCCAGAGTAACATTTTCATTTGTAATAATTACTCCCATAAAATTATATTTTTCTCCATGATATTTATAAAGTTCTTCAATCACAGGATTATTCTGATGTACATAAGTAGCATTCTTATCACAGGCAGATACACAATTCCCACTCAATATAGCTCCATCCATTATTTCGGTTGGAGACATTAAAGTTGGAATAATTTCTTTTGCATCAACCCCATAAACATAGGTATCATGAAGTAACCCCTGACTCTGCAGCATATATACATAGCCTACTTTAGGCAGATCTGGATATTCAGCAGCAGCTTCTAAAAATGGTTTATTCTCATAAGTTTTTAACTCATCAGGTTCAATATTCTTAGCTGCTTTTCCTAAATAGCTTGCAGTTTTTAGTCCAACCATTCTTAAAATTTCTTCATGCTCATACTGTTCAATATCTTCTTTTACATCACAGTCAACAACTAAATTGTGAAATTTAGAGAATGGAGTGTATTCAGCTCCTGGACCAGACATATCAATTATTCCTTCCTGAAATCCAACGATTTCTCCTGTAGTAACAACTGCAGCACCTTTAAGCACATGGGTACGGCCTGAACCAACCATTTCTTCACTGCTGATAAATCCTGGAAATACTCCACCTGGACCTTCAACCTTAACTCTTGGCTCAATAATATCTTTTACAGGAATAATTCTAACACTATCTCCAGGGTGAACTATATCTAAATTAATATTAGTAATTCTGCTGTCTTCACCTATAATTTGCAAAAGCTCTTGCTGATTAATATAAAGTGTAGCATCAGAAACTTCAGTTTCAGCAGCAAATTGAATATCTTCAATTTTAATTTTTCCTAATTCTAATTGCATTTTTTCCCTCCTTATAATATAGTGATTTTAATTCTTCAGGGCAGAGTTTATCAATGTTAGATCAATAAACTGATAATCCTCTTTTATTTTTTGCGAATATTCCCGCTTTTTGTGATTTTTATTAAACTGATTTAGTTTTTGAATAGCATTTTCTATAGTATTTAAACTGTAAAAATCTAATTGATTAGCCGAAGCCAAAATTACACTTCGGTAGGGATTTTGAGCCGGCTTAACACTACCAGCCAGTGGATGAGATATTAATTTCCAATTTTGATGCACTAAATCCCTGCTTTTACTATAAACATCAGAGAGATTATCTACAAAATCAATTTTTAAATTCTGAATTTCTTCTTTTATCTTGGGATTATTGGTAATAATAACTTTATTTTTCATAAACTCCTCCTTTTTGCAACAAAAAAAACAGAGCAGCAAGGGAGTATTAAACCCCATTCCTGCTCTGTCCGTAAACCTGAGAGATTATCTGTATAAAACAGACTGCTCCTTCGGTGTTTTTAAAATAACAAACTTTCCAGAGTTATGTCCAGATACGGTCCTTTTTACCTGAGAGTTTCAATTTTCATTTTGAGCAAATAAAAGTTTTACTCCTTCGGCGGCATAAAATTATGCTCTCTCCTGTATCCTTCAACCATAATATTCTATTTTGTATAAAATATTTTTTTCACAATCGATTGCAATTATCATTATACCTGAGCAAAATTGATTCGTCAATTTATTTTTCAGAAATTTTTAAAATATTAAGTTTTTATCAAACCACTGTTAAAAAAATTCCCTTCTAAAAAATAAATCCAACTAAACCAAAGATTTAGTTGGATTTATTTACTAATTCCATTTTATCTTAATTCCTTTTTTACCTTTTTTAGCTTTTGCAATCACAGCAGCCTCAATATCTTCAGTATAAAGATTAATTAATAAATCTGCAGCATCCGCTTCCGCCACTGAAATCAAAAGACCGCCTGAAGTCTGGGGATCATACATTAAATCATAGAG
>JBHEOV010000113.1:0-5394 GCA_046260625.1 Halanaerobium sp.
GTTTAGACCTGAGTTTTTAAATAGAATTGATGAAAAGATTATCTTCCACTCCTTAACTAAAGAAAATATCTTTGAGATTATTGATATTCAGATCACTTATCTGCAGGATAATTTATCTGAACAGGATATTGAAATTGATCTGACTAAAGCTGCTAAAGAAGAGCTCTTAGAGCTCGGATTTGACCCAGCTTATGGAGCCCGTCCTCTAAGACGAGTTATTCAAAATCAGATTAAAGATGAGCTGGCAATGCTGCTTCTAGAAGAAAAGGTTAAAGAAGGTGACAAAATCACAGTTGATTTTGAAGCTGGAGAATTTAAGTTTAATAGTTAAGTATTAATAATAATAATAATTTAAAAATATAAATCTGACTGCAGGCCGGTAAATTTACTGGTCTGCTTTTTCTATTTTTAAAGGAGAAAGTCATCCAATCTTGAATTATATTAATTAATAGAAAATACTAGAATTTGAAAAAGTTAAAGCTAAATCAGAAATATTAGTATGAGAGAGGTTTTAAAATGTCTTCCAATAAGAAAAATATTAAACTATTTATTTTTGTCACAGCTTTTTACTGGTTTTCAATGTATGCCTATATTCCAACTTTTTCGCCCTATATAGAATCACTTGGTGCCTCACATAAGATGATCGGCTTAATTTTAGGTTCATATGGTTTTAGCCAGATGCTGATTCGGATTCCTCTGGGAATTTATTCTGACAGGATTAATAAGAAAAAAATTTTCGTTAATATTGGAATTTTACTTAGTCTAATCAGCACAATTGGCATGTGGTTTGCAGAAACACCGACACTCATTTTAGTTTTTCGCTCACTTGCAGGAGCTTCTGCTGCTACCTGGGTCAGCTTTACTGTGCTTTTTTCTTCTTATTTTGAAGATAATGATACTGCCCACGCCATCGGCATCATCAATGCTTCCAATAAATCAGGCCAGGTTATAGGGATGCTCTTAGGTGGAATAATTGCGCAGAGTCTCAGTCAGCAGTATCCATTTTTGCTGGCTGCAGCAGGAGCGGTGATTGGCTTTATTTTAAGCCTCAAAATTGATGAAAATAATAAAATCTATCAGAAAGCAATTACTTTAGAAGAGATTATAAAAGTTGCAAAAAATAGAAGTCTGCTGACAGTTTCTTTTCTGGCAATTTTAATGATGATGATTTCTCATTCTACTACTTTTGGCTTTATCCCGGTCGCTGCTAAAGATCTGGGAGCAACAAGTTTTCATTTAGGTCTATTAACAACCATTACAACTATTCCCGGAATACTTTCATCTTATTTAAGCGGCAGTTATTTTTCTTATAAGATCGGGGAGAAAAATACAGTCACAATCGGTTTTCTTTTACTTGCAATCTCCTGTATTTTAGTACCTTTTATTGAGCGACTTTATCTCCTTTATTTTAACCAGATGCTGAACGGCTTTTCGCAGGGGATGATTTTTCCGGTCTTAATGGGGTTGAGTATTAAAAACGTAAAAGCAAATAAAAGGGGAACAGCAATGGGCTTTTTCCAGGCGATTTATGGTCTCGGAATGTTTATGGGACCAATTTTTGTCGGAACAATTAGTGATTATGCCGGGCTTAAAATGGGATTCTGGATGATCGGTCTGGTTGGAATTCTGGGAGCAATATTAACCCGTTTTTATAAGGCTGAAAAAGTATAATTATTAATTCCACGAGGGAATAATTAAATAATTGGAGGGAATGCAAGTGAAAGAAAAAGAAATTATTAAAAAAACTAAAGAGCCGATAACAAAGAAATCAATGGTTAAGGACTTAAAAGATTTAGAGCTAAAAGGAGAAACAGTAATTGTCCATTCCGCCCTCAGCAAATTGGGCTGGGTATGTGGAGGAGTAGTGGCTTTAATTGAAGCCCTGCAGAAAGTAATTACTGCAGAAGGGACGCTAATTATGCCGGCTCACAGTGGAGATTACTCTGAGCCTAAATACTGGGGTAATCCACCTGTGCCTGAAGCCTGGTATCAGACAATCCGAGACGAGATGCCAGCCTACAGACCAGAAGTTACACCCACCCGAGGCTTAGGAGTAGTTCCTGAAATATTTCGGAAATTTCCAGATGTCCTAAGAAGTGATCATCCCTGTCTTTCATTCTCGGCCTGGGGTAAGGAAGCTGAAGCAGTTACAGCTGATCACAAATTGGATTATGCTCTGGGAGAAAACTCCCCTTTAGCTAAAATTTATAGAAGAAAAGGTAAAATACTTTTAATTGGGGTTGGTCATGACAGCAACACCTCACTGCATCTTGCAGAATACAGAGCAGATCATGATCTGAAAATTAAAATATTTGGTTCTTCAATTTTGAAGGATGGAAAAAATGAATGGACTAAATATCAGGATATTGAATTTAATGATGATCTCTTTCCTGCAATTGGTAAAGAATATGAGGCAGAACATGAATATAGTACTGCAAAAGTTGGTCTGGCAGAAGCAAAATTGTTTGATCAAAAAGAGATTGTTGATTTTGCAGTTGAGTGGCTGGGAAAAAGAGTTTGCCAGAGAAGCTAAATTTAAATATCTAGGTGGAATTGGAATCGGCATGGGAGGAGCAGTCAGTGCTAAGTCTTTAGTAGAGATGGGAGCAGTGGCAAAAGATTTAATTAAGGGCCTTGACCAGGCAGCTGAGAATATTGTGAGAAATGATGAATTATCAGCTTCTGTGATTGAAAAGACTTCCAAACCAATGATCTCTCAGAAGTGGCTTTATACTTTAGTCGGCAATTTTTCCTGGCGATTTCAGGCTTTTAAAAATGGTGTTTATCTTATGTTAAATGACAAGCCTTATAATTAGGCTCTATACTCCGTCTATAATTTTAGTTTTTATCTTAATTTTAAAAATATTATGAAAAGTATAATATTTTAAAACAGGGATATTTTTTTATTTGTTGAAATATATAATTACAACTATTTTATTTAGATAGTAATGCTTTATTTAGGTGAAGCAGAAGTAAGGCCGGTTTTAATCTCGTTATTTTTAAGTAAATGAAAAGGAAGGAGATATAATATAATGAGCAGATATAATAAAGAAGAATTAAATAATAAGCGTTGGATAGTCTTGTTTGGAGGATTTCTTCTTTCATTAATGGGAGGGATGAGTTATGCCTGGGGATCTTTTGTATTACCTCTCGTTGAAGAATGGGGATGGACAGCTGCTCAGGCTAACTTACCTTTTACTATGATGATCATAGTGTTTTCCGTGACTATGATACCTGCAGGATGGCTGCAGGATAAATATGGACCAACTAAAATAGCATTTACTGGTTCTATAATGTTTTTCGTAGGCTATAGTTTAGCGGCTCTTATGAAATATTTTCCTTCACCTATTTGGCTTACTTTAACTTATGGAATAGGAGTAGGGATAGCATGTGGGCTTACCTATGCAACTATAGCGCCTACAGCACGTAAATGGTTTGCAGATCAACCTGGATTTGCTGTTTCACTTGCAGTTATGGGTTTTGGACTTGCGGCTGTAATATTTGCCCCTCTAAAAAAAGAGATGATTAAACTTTGGGGAGTAGATGGTACTCTTTTTGTACTTGGTATTTTTATAGCTATAGTTGCTTTAATTGGATCTAGATTAATAGAAAATCCTCCCCAGGAATGGACTCCACCTGTGAATAGTAATTCTGATTTTGAAGAAAATATTGAATCTAAGGTAATAGAAGATTTACCTCCTAAAGAATTCATAAAGACTCCAAGATTTTATATTTTGTGGTTAGCTTTGGCTGCAGTTATAGGTGGAGGTTTGACAGCTATTGGTCTTTTAACAGCATATGGTGAAATAGAGTTACAGTTAGCTCCAGCTTTTGCAGCATTATCTGTTTCATTCTATTCTCTGGCTAATGGACTGGGACGGCCGATCATGGGATGGTTGGCTGACCGTTGGGGTACAATTAAAGTTATGATGGGGGCCTATATTATACAGGGATCAGTATTTCTTATGTTACCCTGGGTAGCTACAAGTCCTTTAAGATTATTTGTTTGTTCACTTTTGCTTGGTCTGGGTTATGCTACTACTTTTGCTCTTTTTCCTGTAGTTGTAGCAAAAGTCTCAGGAACTAAGCATCTTGGTATGAACTATGGAATGGTATTTAGTGCCTTTGGTCTTGGAGCTATAACAAGTCTTATCGGTTCATGGCTTCTGGATGTTACTGGTTCTTTTAATTCCGCTTTTCTTATGGCGGGTTTTGCTACAGTGTTTGGGCTTTTACTTTTATTTATACTTTATAAGAAGTTTTTTGTTAGATAGATGTAAAAATAATAATTTTGTTAAATAATTTATAATAATTGAAGGAATATTAAAAACTTGATAGAATTATATAAATATAATGGCATAAAATAGAAGAATTAAACAAATATTATATAGAAATATGATAATATGGAAACCAATAAGAGATAGGAGAAATCATGTTAAATGAGGTTAAATTTAAATAAAAGTAAAAATTTGATCTGTGTGATTTTTGATTACGATAAGGTTGTGATTAGAAAAGTCAATTCAATTCCCGGGAGCCGCTGGAATCAAAAAAGAAAATACTGGACATTTGATAACAATCACAGCAATCTGGCTCTATTTTTAGAAATGTTTAAAGATCAGTATTTGATTTTCGAGGCTAAAATAAAACTTTTTGCTGGCCCGGAGTTAATAGCTGATTATTTAATTGATTATTATCTGCCTCAATTTGAAAAAAAAATGAAGTTAAAGGGATATTCTAAAAATACGATTAAAGCCTATCTAAATCACAACAAATCTTTTATTAAATATATTCAAAAAGATCTTTTTGCTATAGGTATGGATGATGTAAATGATTATGTTTTATATCTATTAGAAGATCAAAATAACACTCACTCTTTTGCCAATCAATTTATTAGTGCCTTTAAAACTTTTAATAATCTAATTTTAGGTTTAGATGGAATCAACAATAAGTTGTTTCGTCCCCGCAAGAAAAAGAAGCTGCCTAAAGTATTAAATAAAAGAGAGGTTAAAGATATTATAGCCTGTGTTGATAATTTAAAGCATCAGCTTATTTTAATTTTAACTTATTCAACAGGCTTAAGAGTTAGTGAAGTTGTTAAACTTAAAATTTCAGATATTGATTCAGACAGAATGCTGATTTATATCCGTTCTGCAAAGGGGTATAAGGATCGCTATACACTGCTATCAAAAAGTGCTTTAATTAAGCTCAGGCTTTATTTGAAGGCTTTTCAGGTGCATAAGTATGATAAGCAGTGGCTTTTTCCTGGGCAGAATAAAGATAGACACTTATCAAAGAGGAGTGCTCAGAAGGTTTTTAAGAGAGCCTGCAAGAAGGCGAGGATAAATAAAGAGGTTGGAATTAATTCTCTGAGGCATTCATTTGCTACCCATTTGT
>JBHEOV010000114.1:0-5279 GCA_046260625.1 Halanaerobium sp.
GTTAGCGCTTTTTCAACAACTATTGAAGGAGAACTGGAGGAAATCTGGGACACAGCTTTAAAAGCACACTTAGCTGTTCAGGAAGCTTCAGGCGAAAATGTTATAAGTTATATTAAACTTGCTACCGGGCCGGAATTAGGGAGTACCCGGGAAAAATTGGAGAGGCAGAAAAAAGAGGAATTAAATTATGAATAGTTTTAAAGAAAAATTATATTATTATATGCCGGTTTTGATATTTTTTATATTGCTGCTGCTGTTTTGGGAACTGATAGTTCAGTTAATTGATTTAGAGAGCTGGATTCTGCCAGCTCCGACAGCAATATTAAGAGAGTTAATTCAAACCAGAGCCCTTTTATTAGATCACTCTCTTAGAACCTTATATGAATCTATTTTTGGATTAACTGTTTCTACAGCAGCAGGTATTTTAGTGGGTACAATAATTTTTAACTTTAGAATTTTGGAGAGAACTCTATATCCGCTGATGGTTATTTCGCAGACAGTGCCGATAGTTGTTTTAGTTCCACTGCTTGTAATCTGGTTTGGTTTTGGACTGCTGCCGAAAATACTAATTGTTATTCTGGCCTGTTTTTTTCCGATCGCAGTCAATACAGTCGATGGCCTGAATACTGCTGACCAGGATAAAATAAATTTACTAAAAGCAATGGGGGCTTCAAAGTGGCAGATTTTTATTAAACTGAGAATACCTACAGCTTTACCGATGATTTTCAGTGGTTTGAGAATTTCAGCAACTTATTCTGTGATGGCAGCTGTAGTAGCTGAATGGATGGGTAGTGACCTGGGACTTGGTGTTTTTATTGTTCGCTCTTCTAATTCTTATCTAACAGCAAGAGTATTTGCCGGGATTTTTTTAGTCTCTCTTTTTTCAATTATTTTATTTCAGTCTGTGTCACTACTGGAGAGAATATTAATCCCCTGGACAAAAAATTACAAGGAGGAAGTATAATCATGAAAAAAATATTGATCATAACTTTAATTTTAATCGCAGTTTTTACATTTACAGCAGCAGCTGAAGAGGTTGATTTTTTGCTTGACTGGGTACCGAATACAAACCATACCGGTCTTTTTGTTGCTGAAGAAATGGGCTGGTTTGCAGATGAAGAGATAGAAATCAATTTTATTCAGCCGGGCACCAACATGTCAGTAGAACAGGTTGTAGGAGCCGGGAGAGCAGATCTGGGAATAAGTTTTCAGGAATGGGTAACATCGGCTAGAGTTCAGGAAGTACCAATTGTCTCCCTGGCTGCAGTTATTCAGCACAATACTTCAGGTTTTGCAGTTCTGAAAGAAAAGAATGTTGAAAGTCCTGCTGATCTCGCCGGAATGCAGTATGGCGGTTGGGGGATGGATATCGAAAAAGCTATTATTGAATCACTTGTTGCAGGCAGTGGTGGAGATTATTCTCAGGTAGAATTTGTCAATATCGGCAGTGGAGATCTGCTTTCAATGCTGGACAGCAACAAATTTGATTTCACCTGGATTTTTTATGCTGCAGATGGGATTCAGGCTGAAATGAGAGGAATTGATCTAAATATTTTTATGCTTAAAGATTATCAAGAGTTTTTACCGGATTATTATACCCCGGTAATTATAAGTTCAGAGAAAATGGTTTCTGAAAATCCAGAATTACTGGAAAGAGTTATGAAAGCAGTTAAAAAAGGATATGAATATGCAATTGAAAATCCGATAGAAGCAGCTGAAATACTTCATAAAAAAGCTCCGGAAAACAGTCTTGAATTTTTGAGAAAAAGTCAGGAATGGCTAAGTCCCCGCTATCAAGCTGAAGCAGCAGATTGGGGTTATCAGGAATTAAAGGTCTGGGAAGAATTTGGAGCCTGGATGCATCAAAAAGGACTGATAGCTGAAGAATTTGAAGCCGAGCCGGCATTCACCAATCAATTTTTAATCAGTGAATAATCAGTGAATAAAAGGAAAAGGGTGTAAAAATGAAGGAAGCTTTACTTGAGATTGAAAATATCTATTATGACTATCGAGAAAAAGAAACTGTATATCCTGTACTATCTGAGATTAACTTATCAGTAGCTGAGGGAGATTTTATCTGTATTATCGGGCCGAGCGGCTGTGGTAAAACTACTCTTTTTAATATTTTAGTCGGTCTGGATAAACCGGATCGGGGTAAAATAAAATTAAAGGGAGAGGATATCACCTGTACCAGAGGCCATTTAGCCTATATGCCGCAGAAGGATCTCTTGTTTCCCTGGCGAACAATAATCGAAAATCTGCTGCTGGGAGTGGAAATTAATAAAGGGGATTTAAAAGCAGCCAGAAAAGAAGCTGAAGATTTAATACCTCTTTTTGGTCTGGAGGGATTTGCAGATAATTATCCCGATCAACTCTCAGGCGGAATGAAGCAGAGAGCAGCTCTTTTGAGAACAGTGCTCACTCACCATGATATTCTGGCACTTGATGAGCCTTTTGGGGCTCTGGATGCTCTGACCAGGTCCAAAATGCAGGATTGGATTCTTTCAATTAAGGCTGAGCTTAATAAAACTATTTTGTTTATTACCCATGATATTGAAGAGGCAATTACCCTCGCAGATAGAATTATTGTGCTCAACGGTAGTCCAAGTACAATTGTTAAAGAACTTAAAGTAGAGCTTCCTTATCCCCGTCAAAAAACTGACCGTAAATTTATTGAATATAAAGATGAACTTTTAAAACGCTTATCAGATTGAGAAATCTGAAAATGATTATAATTATAAAAATTATTATTACCATTCTTGCGATAAATATACATTTAAGTTATAATTTATAGTATAAAATTGAATTATTTTTATGAATTGAATTTAATTTATAACTAATAAATTATTAGTAATTATCTGCAGGGGGTAAGATTTGTAAAATGAATGGTTTATATCAGAATTTAGTAAATAAATTTTCTCTTTTAGATACTGAACTTTATACTAAAGCTTCTATGGTTGCGATGTCACATTCTGTCGAAAAAGTAGTAAAAGAATATGATCTTTATGCAGATATTTATGTTTTGTTTCAGGATTATAAGTATTTTTTATATGAGAGGAAACGTTATCTGGAATTTGATCAGATCTGCCGCCAGGTTTTTGTGTTTGCTAAAAACATACCTGCTGCTGCCGGAGATGATTTTGAGAATACGAAATTTATAGAACTTAAAGAAGATTCTCCCTTACTCAAAGAATGGGCGGTAACTGTAATTCATCCTGACTATTCCGCAGTCTTAGCAACAAAAGAGGAGCCTGCTCTGCAGAGAATTAATAAGGACGATTATCGGATTTTTGAAGGATTTTTAAGTCTGGAGCCAGAAATTGCTGAAGATTCAGCTGTCTATTATCAGAATCTATTAGCTGAAAATAATATTTCTTATACTGCTCATTCCTGGCAGCCATCAGAGTTAGATAACAGAAAGCCAGAGCTAAAAAAATTACTCGCTATTTTTGTAAATGATTCCCTATTTGAGCTGGAATCTAAGCTGCGCAGTCTGGAAGAAAAGGAAATGAGATTGGATGCAGTGGTAGCAGATAATAAAGAGTTGAACCGGGAAATTATGCAGAAATTATGTGAGGCAGGAGAATACAGGGATGAGGATAGTCTTTTTCATATTCTGCGGATTGGTTTTACCTCGGCTTTGATTTATCGCGAGCTGGGAGCAGCTAAAAAAAGTATTGAAAATATCTTTTTTGCTTCTCTACTGCATGATCTTGGGAAAATTGGGATTCCAGATTCTATACTGCAGAAACCGGGTAAGTTGACTGATGAGGAATATGAAGTGATGCAGAATCATCCGGAAGTTGGAGCTAAAATTCTGGCCGATTCTCATTCGGAAGTTTTGAATATGGCCTATAATATTGCCTACTCACATCATGAGAAATGGGATGGTAGTGGTTACCCCCAGGGACTTAAGGGAGAAGAAATCCCAGTTGAAGCGAGGATTGTGGCCCTGGCAGATGTTTTTGATGCTCTATCTTCTAAAAGAGTATATAAAGAGGCTTTTTCTAGAGAAAAATGTGTGGAGATAGTAAGCAGTGAGCGCAATCAGCATTTTGAGGGGAAAATTCTTGATATCTTACTGGAGTATCTGGATGAGATCTATGATTTCCGTAGAGATCTTAAAGAATATGCTCAGGCCAAAACAACCAGAGAGATCTCTGATTATTTTTTCTCGGTTGATTTTAGTATTTTTGAGTTTTTAGTTATGAGAGAAATGATCAATTATTAAGTGAACCTCTCCCACCAAATAAAATATTTGGAAGGAGTTTTCTTTCAACAAATTAGATAAAAAACAAATTAATAAAAGAAAGCTGACAGCAGCGGTTTCTTAGAGCAGGCCGCATAACTGTCAGCTTTTTTGTTTAAATATTCGTTTTTGAATTTTAATTATTCATTAAAAGCATTGTCAGGTGTCCACTGCTTATAGATCTTACCAACTGCATCAGGTCCTGGCTTTAAAGTAGGTTTACCTGGTCTCCAGCCGGAAGGTGTAACTTCTTTACCACCGGTTTCTCTAACTAACTGGAAGGCCTGCACCTGTCTGATAAGTTCTTCCACATTTCTACCTACAGGAGGTGTTAAAATTTCCATAGCCTGTAAAACACCATCAGGATCAATAATAAATCTACCGCGAACATCTACTCCAGCATCTTCATCATAAACACCAAATTTACGTCCGATTTTACCTGCTGTATCAGCAACCATTGGGTAAGGGATACCACCATCTACCATCTTGGATAACTCTGTTTCATCCCAGATTTTATGGCTGAAATGACTGTTTGTGCTGACAGCGATAACTTCTACGCCTAGATCCTGTAGTTCATCATACTTGACGGCAACTGCCGACAGTTCAGTAGGTCAGACGAAGGTGAAATCGCCAGGATAGAAACATACTACCCGCCAACTACCATCATAATCAGATAATGATACTTCTTTAAACTCACCTTTATGGTAAGCCTGCCCTGTAAAATCAGGGGCTTCTTTGCCAACTTTAATCATCTTATTACCTCCTAAAAAAATTTTTGAATAATTAAAATTCAATCTAAAATAAGTATATCAGAAAATATTACCACAAACAATGATAATAGTAATTATTCTTGCCGAAGCACTATAACATTTTCAAATACCAAGTTTATTACTCAATTTTATTAATGTTGAGAGAATATAAAAAAGGTGGGTATTTTTACCCACCTTTTTTGATTATTGTGTGCTCCGTAAATTATTCTGATAGTAGGTGAAAGTCCTACCTATGTTGTGGCATGTATCATGTAGAAGTC
>JBHEOV010000115.1:0-5200 GCA_046260625.1 Halanaerobium sp.
CTAAAATTGATCTGGCTGTTGGTTTAGAACTTCAGAAAAAGATATCTGATCCGGTTAGTAAAGGTGATGTTCTGGCAGTGCTGCATTATAATGATAGCAAAAATCTGGAAGAAGCAAAGCAAAAATTATTAGAAGCTTTTACAATTACAGAAACAGAAAAAAAGAAAAATAAATTAATATATGAGCTAATTAAATAAGCTGATTCTAAGGTTGAGTTTCTAACTATTTTTCAACAATTTATTAGATTATCTACCTGCTGAAAGGAGAGAACTTCTTTTAAAACATGCTGCAGAGGCTGCTGAACTTGGATATAATCTTTATCTGGTCGGAGGACAGGTTAGAGATTTGTTGATTAATCTTCCTTTAAATAAAGATCTGGATATTTTACTGGACGGAGATTTGAAAAAGTTTTTTGACCATTTAGCTGCTAAATATGGTTATCAATATGATTATAATAATAAATTTTCAACAGGATTTTTACACAATGAATATGGTTATTCGATTGATATTGCAAGCTGTAGGGAGGAAAAATATCATTTCCCGGGTTCTCTACCTCTTGTAGAAAGTGCTGATCTTTTTTCAGATCTTTTCCGCCGGGATTTTACAGTTAATACTCTGGTTATTGATCTGCATCCAGAGCGCAAGGGAATTCTTTATGATTTTTTTGGAGCCCTCAATGATTTAAAAAATGGACTGCTCAAAGTTCTTCATAATTACAGTTTTCGAGATGATCCCTTAAGAATTTTAAGAGGAATCCGCTTTCAAATATTAAAAGACTTCAAATTGAGTGCTGAAACTGTAGAGTTAAGTCGGCGTTCATTAAGAAATTATGATTATCATAAACTGGCACTGGAAAGAGTTTTTACAGAATTATCATATTTGTTTAATGCCCATCGAGATATTTCTCAATTTTCGTCTATTTTGTTAAATCAAATCCCTGTTTTAAGGCTGATTAAGGATAATTTTGAACTTGACAGCATTAGAGATGTTAATTTTCTCAAAGGAGAGAAACTGCTTGCTATCAGCCGGGAAAAAGGACTTGATCTTAATCATTTTCTTGTCAGATTAATGATTTTGTTTTATAATAGTAAAGAAAGCTTAATTAAATCCTGGCCGCTTTCAATTCCAGAAAAAAAGACCTTTGTTCATAAATGCTGGGAAGACCTTGATTCAGCAGTCTTTGATCTGAAGGATCCAGCCTTAAAATACAGAGAATTGGAGTCTTATCAGCCGGAAGAACTGCTGATGTTTACTGTCAATAACTTTAAGCAGGATTATGTGGAAGATATTTTTAATCATCTACAGTTGAGAAATCAAATTGAAATTCCTATTTCAGGACATGACCTGCTGGAAATGGGAATCGAACAGGGTCCAGAAATAAAAGAATATTTATTAGAAGTTAGAGATCAAATATTACGGCATCAGATCAGCAGTCGCGAAGAAGCTCTAAAATATTTAAGAGATATTATATAAAAAGATATTATAAAAAATAATAGCTTTTACTAAGAGGTGAAAAAAAATGAATACAGTTTACGAATTACTATTATTAATACCGGTACTTTTACTGTCGTTATCCCTACACGAGTTTATGCATGGTTATGTATCATATAAATTAGGAGATCCAA
Source organism: Halanaerobium sp. (assembly GCA_046260625.1). Classification (GTDB taxonomy): domain Bacteria; phylum Bacillota; class Halanaerobiia; order Halanaerobiales; family Halanaerobiaceae; genus Halanaerobium. Next base: position 1,626 of record JBHEOV010000115.1, read on the forward strand.
CTCCAAAGTCTCAGGGGAGATTAACCTTAAACCCTCTGGCTCATCTGGATCCTATTGGCAGTCTAGTTCTGGTTTTAACCAGACGTTTTGGCTGGGCCAAGCCGGTACCGATTAATCCTAATTATTATAAAAATCCGAGACAGGGAATGATGTTTGTCAGTTTAGCTGGCCCGGGTGCCAATTTTTTTCTGGCAGCTTTATTTGCTCTGATAGCAAGAATTATTGTCTTTTTTAGTTCTGAAAGTTTATATCAGCTGCAGATGGCGGGTTATGGAAATCTTGTCCAGACATTTTTCATTTTCTTTCAGTTAGCAGTAATTATCAATTTAAGTTTAGGCTTTTTTAATCTTTTACCAGTACCACCACTTGATGGTTCTAAGATCTTAATGGGTTTTTTACCACCTAAATTTGATAAATATATTCGCAAACTTGAGGGTCCTTACGGAATGGTTTTATTATTACTGCTGGCATATACAGGTATTTTATGGAGTATTATTGGACCACTGGTTAATACAATGTACGGCATATTATTGTAAGAGAAAGAGGTTAAGTTATGGATTATAAACTTATACTGGATGATTTTGAGGGTCCACTGGAACTCTTATATCAGCTGATTAAAAAAAATGAAATTAAGATCAGTGAGGTCTCACTTGCTAAAATAACTGATCAATATCTTGAGCATTTAGAACAGATGCAGGAATTTGATATAGATCTGGCAAGTGAGTTTTTAATAATTGCAGCTGAACTGATTGAAATTAAAATTAAAGCTCTGCTGCCTCAAGAAGAGGAGCAGGAGGAAGAAGAGAGTGAACATGAGCTAATTACCCGCTTAAGAGAGTATGAACTCTTTAAAAATATTGCTCAGATGTTAAAAGAGTGGGAAGCTGAAGCCGGGAACCGCTATCAGGCTCAGGTTGATATAGAAGAATTGATGCCGGAGATGCTGCAGGTCGATTTAGAAATTTCAGCTGCTGAACTGCACGAGCTGGTAGTTAAGGCTTTAACTGCTGAAAAGGAAGAAGATACAGAAGTCTTAAAAAATCCTAAATTGGAATATCTAAAAGAAGAAAAATTTAATATTCGCGACAAAATCAGGGATATTCTAAAAGATATCAGACAGGTTAATCAGGAAGTTTCATTTTTTCATTTTATCAAAGAGGAAAATAATCAGCTGGAAATTGTAGTCAGCCTGCTGGCTTTATTAGAATTAATGAAGAGAAAAAGAATAAAAGTGGTGCAGAACAGCAATTTTTCTGATATCAGGATCAGTATGGAAAGGTGATTTGATGAGTGAGGACAATATAAGTTATCTCAGTCAAAAGAGAAGAGAAAAAGAACAGAAAATACTGGATAATCTTGGCTTCGAGGATTTAAAACCCAAAGAGATTGCCCTGGTTGAAGCGCTTATTTTCAGCAGCAAAAAAAAGCTGCCCCGAGATGTAATTAAAGAGATAACTTCTTTTTCAGATGAAAAATTAGAAAGAATTATTATTTATCTGGAAAGAAAATATCAGGGGGTAGAATTTGGGATTCAGCTGAAGGAATACAACGGCAGTTATTTATTTCAGACTAAAAAGGAATTTGCTGCTCAAATAGAGCAGTTATTTGATATCACAAAGGTTTCTTCTCTTTCTACTGCTTCTATGGAAACACTGGCGATTATTGCTTATAGACAGCCGGTGACCCGTTCCGAAATAGAAGAAATTAGAGGAGTTAGTGTGGAGAGAACTTTAACTACTTTAGGTAAATATGAGTTAATAGAAGAAGTGGGCAGAAAAGAAACTATTGGAAACCCAATTATTTATGGAACAACAGATCAATTTCTGGAATATCTGGATATTGAAGATTTAGCTGAACTGCCGGAAATTGAGAGAGTAGAAAAATTATTTTCAGAAGAAATTGAAGAAGCAGCAGAAAAAGCTGCAGCAGAAGAAAAAGATACTGCAGAAAATGAAGAATCTAATCAATAAAACAGATTGATTTTATTGAAATATTTATAATTTTGAGGTGTAAAAATGGAGAGACTGCAGAAGGTTATGGCCCATGCCGGGGTCGCTTCCCGCAGAAAATCAGAAGAGATTATAGCAGAGGGAAGAGTTAAGGTCAATGGAGAAATTGTTACAGAAATGGGATTTAAAGTTGATCCTGAAGCGGATGAGATTATTGTTGATGGAGAAGTGATTAGTGAAGAAAAAAAGAGATATATTTTATTAAATAAACCTGAAGGCTATATTACAACTGTTTCAGATCCAGAAGGACGGCCGACAGTTATGGATTTAATACCGGATTTAAAGCAGAGACTTTATCCAGCAGGTAGACTTGATTATGATAGTTCTGGACTTCTAATCATGACCAATGATGGAGATTTGACCTATAAACTAACTCATCCTAAAAAAGAAGTTGATAAAAAATATCGAGTGCTGGCCCAGGGTGAATTAAAAGAGGAAGATTTTGAAAAGTTTGAAGAGGGAATGATAATTGATGGTCAAAAAACAGCTCCTGCTAAAATCTCAAATGTAAGTTACAAAAATGACCAGACCCAGTTTGAGATAGTAATTCATGAGGGAAGAAACAGACAGGTCAGAAGAATGGCAAAAATAGCAGGCTTTTCTGTAATTTCTCTTAAAAGAGTTGCCTTTGCCTTTTTAACTCTAAAAGGTGTTAAAGAAGGAGATTTCAGATATTTGAGTGATCAGGAAGTAGATAAGTTAAAAAATATGCTATAATTTAGGTTATAAAGAAGGAATAAATCTTTTTATCAAGAATTAAATAACTAGCTGTTTAAATATTCTCAAGGCTATTTTTTAAACTTTTAAGATTCTCCACCTGTTTAAAGAATAAAATATTATTAACAATATCAAGGGGGAGTTAAATTACTTATGGAAGAATTAAGGGTTTCATCAAAATCAGATCCAAAAGCTGTTGCCGGTGCTTTAGCAGCAGTACTAAGAGATCAAAAAGAAGTTGAAGTACAGGCAGTAGGAGCTGGAGCAGTTAATCAGACTATCAAAGCTATTGCTATTTCCAGGGGTTATGTTGCTCCAAATGGGATGGATTTAGTTATGATTCCAGCATTTACCGAAATTGAAATCGATGGAGAAGAAAGAACAGCTATTAAATTTTTAGTAGAACCAAGATAAATCACGATTTTTTAAAACCTATCCGTGAGGGTAGGTTTTTAAATGTAAACAGGCTAGAGTGTGAGGTTGGTGATTAATATTTTTCTAAAAAAAATTAGACTCAAAGGATTTAAGTCCTTTGCTAATAAAACTGATATAGAGATTGAAGAAAAAATAACTGCTGTTGTGGGGCCTAATGGTAGTGGTAAGAGTAATATTGTTGATGCTATCCGCTGGGTTCTGGGTGAGCAGAGTGCAAAAAACTTACGTGGAAGTAGAATGTCAGATATTATATTTTCGGGAAGTGAAAAACTGAATGCTAAAAAGAAGGCCAGTGTGACTCTATTTTTTGATAATTCTAATGGGGATTTACCTGTTGAAGGTAAAGAACTGACCTTAGGGCGTCAGGTAAGAGATGATGGTCGCAGTGATTATTTAATTAATGGTGCTTCCTGT
>JBHEOV010000116.1:0-5009 GCA_046260625.1 Halanaerobium sp.
CCGAAATCTTCATTGGGCAGTATATAATAATTAACTGTTGTTTTAAGGCCGAGCTCTAAATTTTCTTCTTCTATTTTTAAGGAATCAGGAGCAATAATCATTCTGCTCTTGATATTTGCATTCAGTTCTCTAAATGCTTCGTAAATTTTATCTTCTTTAGTTAATTTAATAAAGGTTCTAAAACCCTTGGTTGCTGTATTTTGATAGGACTTATTGGCCGGATAAAACTCCATTATCGCATTATCTTTATTGCTGGAGCCGAAACTTGCAATTCCCTGGCCGCGGTTAACATAAAAAGCCCAGATTGGAATTCCAAACTTACCAGCAATCCCCGGCAGGAAGCTGGCAAAATTTTTCTTATTCTGATAGTTTTCAATTATAAATTGGCCGCTATCATTTAAATAATATTCTTTATTCATCTTTTAACCTCCAAGTTCCTGTAATTCACATTTATAAAATTATAATTAATCTCAGTTTAATAGTTAACCCTTCAATGAACCTTCTGTAATTCCGGCAATAAACTGTTTTGAGGCCAGAATAAAGACACCGATAATTGGGGCTATCCCCATTGCAGTTCCAACCATCTGAGCTCCCCAGTTCTGATCGACCTTTCCTCTGAGCATTGAAAGGGCAACTGGAATTGTAAACTTAGCTTCACTTTCTAAAACAAGTAAGGCCTGCAGATAGTTGTTCCAGGAACCTAGGAAGGTTAAGATCGCTAATGTTCCAAGACCTGGTAAACTTAAGGGCAGAATTATCTTATAGAAAATTTCAAACTCTCCTGCACCATCAATTCGAGCTGATTCCATTAATTCAGTCGGTATATCTTCCATAAACTGTTTCATCAAAAAGATACCAAAAGCATTTGCCGCTCCCGGAATAACCAGTGGTTTAAAACTGTTTAACCAGCCAAACTCGGTCATCATAATATACCAGGGAATTACTCCTAAAAGCATTGGAATCATCATGGTCGAGAGCATTAAAAAGAATAATTTATCTTTACCTTTAAATTCATACTTGGCAAAACCATAACCACCTAAAGAACAGAAGAATAAGGTTAAAATTGTAGCCGAGGTGGAAACAAGTATACTGTTTAAAATATTTCTATAAAAAGGTAAACTTGCCATCAGCTGATTGTAGTTTTCAGCAAGACTGTTTCCAAACCAGAGTGGTGGTGGATAAGAGAAAATTTCGGATCTACCTCTGGTTGCCAGAATAATCATATAATAAAAAGGGAATAATGTTGCAACTACTCCAACTACCAAAACTGTATAGAGCAGTATTTTTTTAATCATTTTTTTTGTGTTTCCTGTGTTTTGACCAACAATATTTTTATTTTTCATGATTGACCTCCTAAATTTCTTTCCGGAAATATTTATTAAAGATCATTGAAGCAACTATAATAAAGAAGCATAATACATAGGCAATTGCACTACCAGTACCAAATTCTGTCCAGCCAAAAGCTGTCTGATATAAATACATTGCTGTTGTTAAACCAGCACGATTGGTACCACCCATTGCTCCTAGTAAAATAATTGGCTCATCAAAAATCTGCATATTTCCGATAATTGACATCAACATTGCAAAAAACATTATTGGTCTTAAAAGAGGAAGTGTAATCTTAAAAAAGGTCTGTCTGGTGCTGGCACCATCAATGGCTGCTGCTTCGTAAATCGCTGTTGAAATTTTTTGCAGACCGGCATAATAGATAATTATATTCCAGCCGGTAAAACGCCAGGTTAAAAGTGATGCTACAGCGGGTCGAATAGTGCTCGGGTTACTGAGCCAGCGAATAGGGTATGATATATTTAATAATTCCAGAAAATCTCCGATCAAAGGCAAATTTACTAATCCTGCAAGGGCTGCATTCAAAATTCCAAATGGTGAACCAAAAAGTGTAGTAAAAATCATGGCCACAGCTACTGGAGCTGTAATATAGGGTAGAAAATAAGCGGTTCTAAAAAATTCTTTAAATTTGACCATTCCTCTATGTAAAATGAAGGCAAAACCAATTGCAAATACATGCTGAGGAATAGTGGTCATAATTGCAATTGTTACAGTATTATAGATTGACTGCCAGAACCAGGGATCTGTTAAGACAAAACTATAGTTTTCGATACCAACAAAACGCATAGCACTCATTCCATCCCAGCGGAAAAAACTCAAATAAAGTGAAAATAAAATTGGAAAGGCTCCAAAAATAAAAAAGAATATGAAAAATGGTGAAATAAAGACATAGGGTGCGTGTTTTTTCTTTAATCTCATTTTAATGCTCCTTAATAAATTATTAATAGAAAGGGGCCTGCAGGCAAGCCCCTTATTTTTTGATTATTCTACTGTTTATCTTCTAATTCTTCTTTCGATCATTGCTTCTGTTTCATTTAATGCTTCGTCTGTTGTCTTATTTCCTTCTAATACTTCACCTAAGGCATTACCAATCATGTCCATTACATAAGAATCATGCTGATTGGTATTGATTGCAGGTATATCTAAGATAGTTTCTTTCCAGACAAGTCTGGCTTTCTGTCCACCATAAAAATCAATTTCTTTGTCAAATTCTTCGTGATCATAAAGTGACTCGATAGTTGGGAACATATCAGCTAATCTGAAGTTACTCCACTGTACTGCTCTATCAGTAGCCATAAATTCGATAAACTTCCAGGCTGCCTCTTTATTATCAGATGATTTTGGAATACCAGCAAATGATCCGCCCCAATTACCTTCATATCCTTCTGGGAAAGGCGCAACTCTCCATTTGCCTGCTGTTTCAGGTGCAATCCACTCTCTTAAGTGGCCGCCCAACCAGGCACCAGATGGCTGCATTAGAACCTGTCCTTCTCTTAAAACAGTAAACCATTCGTTTGTCCACTCAGAGATTTCTGCATCTAAGCCCATCTCTCTAATTTCTTTGGCAGTATTAAAAGCTTCTTTAAATCTATCAGAGTTAATTACTAATTCTCCGTCTTCGTTAAAATATCTATCTGTGCTGCTGCCAAAAATCATCATAGTATAAATATTAGCAACATCACCGACTAACCATCTGTTTTCACCGGATTCCTGAAACTTTTTACCAACTTCAACCCAGTCTTCAAAAGTCTTAATATCTTCAATATCTACACCCAATTCTTCCAGACGATCATGTCTGTAAAAAATAGTTCCTGGAGCTACATCAGTTGGCATAGCAACTAATTCGCCGTTCTGAGTAGTTGCCTGAGCAAATGGATAATCAACAATTATATCCTTATACTCTTCACCATTATATGGTTCCTGACTTAAATCAACAAAGCCACCTCGAGCAGCTAAAGTTGAAATATACTGATCTTCTAAATATGCTACATCAGGAACTTCTCCACCTGCAGCTAATCTGGTCAGTAAGTTATCATGGTGGTCATTGATTGCTGCTAACTGCAGCTCAACATTAATATTTGGATATTCTGCATTAAATAATTCTACAGCTGCCTCAAATGACTCATCTGCCCAGGTACCAACTGTAATTGTTACTTCTTCATCCTGTGCCAGAACTGAAGCAGAAGCGGAAAAAATTAAAACACCTAAAACTGCCACTACCAATAAACTTAAAATACTTTTTCTTTTTAACATTTTCTTCCCCCTAATAATTATTTTTTTATGAATCTTTAATCTAAACGCTGCTCTTTTGAGCCTTATATAACTTATGATAAACTTAAACACCGGGAGCTACCGAGTCATAATAAATGATTTAGTTTTATCTTATCACTGATTAGTCTGTTCAGCTTAAATGCTCTCTGATAAAATTATTAATCAGCTCTTTGATAAAATATAACTAAAAGCTTTTCGGGACTGCTCCCAAATTTATTAAAAAATATAATTCTGCTTTCTGCTCTTTCTAACTGAGCTCTGCAAAATCATATCATTAGACTTATTTTAATTTTTTTGTTGATTCTCTCTCCAGCAGTTCCATCTTAAATATAATATCTTCTGAGTGAGAATTGTCGCTCTCACCTTCAAGTTTTTTAATTAATTTTTCCATTCCCTGATATCCCATCTCATAAGCCGGTTGGGCTAAAGTAGTTATCGGGGGATCCATTAAGGCAGCCATTTCTATACCATCAATACCAATAATCGAGATATCGTCTGGAATATTTAAACCTGCTTTCTTGATTGCTTTTAAACCACCAATGGCCATCATATCGGAAGAATAAAAAATAGCTGTAATTTCTGGATGTTCTTCCAGCAGCTTTTCAGTTGCTTTTTCAGCCTCTTCCCTGGCAAAAAAACCGGGGTAAATTATTTCTTCTTTTATATCAGCTTCTGCCAGTGCTTTTCTGTAGCCTGTCACTCGATCTTTAGAAGCGGCAGATGACGCAACATCTTCACCTTTAATATGGGCTATTTTTCGATGACCCAGATCAATTAAATATTTGGTAGCTCTATAGCCTGCATCAATATTATCAGAATTTAGTTTTGGAATTTTTTCATTTTCTATCTTTCTGTCAACTACTACAATCTGCAGATTATGACTGGCCAGATTATTGATATAATTATCCAGTCTGACCTCACTACCTCCACTGATCATCAAAATCCCATCAACTCGACCTTCTTCAAACATCTGAATACATTTTAACTCTTCTTCAACAACCCAGTGACTGTTGGCCAGCATCATATTATAGTTGGCTTCCATGGCTTTTCTTTCTGCCCCTTTAACAAACATTGCAAAAAAGGGATCAGTTATATCAGAAACCACCAGTCCAATTGTATGAGTCTTTTTGCTGGCAAGACCTTTAGCTGAACTATTTGGTTTATAGTTTAAATCTTTAATAATCCTGGAGACTTTTTCGCGAGTTGAATCTTTAACTCCAGCCTTATTGTTAATCACTCTGGAAACAGTACTCTTTGAAACACCTGCCTCATCAGCAATTTTATAAATATCAATATTTTTATTATCCATTATCAGCCTCACTTCTCAACTAAAAGGATTTAGTTTATTCCCGGGAGCGGTCCCAGAACCTAATATTAGTATAGTATATGTT
>JBHEOV010000117.1:0-4869 GCA_046260625.1 Halanaerobium sp.
ATTATTTCCTGATCACCATTTCTACCCCAGCGGGTCTGCATTACATCCCCCTGAGAAGGAGATGTTGGTAATCCGGTTGATGGTCCAACTCGCTGTACATTAACCACTACTACCGGTGCCTCGACCATAGTTGCAAATCCTAAATTTTCCTGTTTTAAAGCAAATCCCGGACCACTGGTAGCTGTAATTGCTTTTTTACCGGCCAGGAAAGCACCGACTACTGCAGCCATTCCTGCTATTTCATCTTCCATCTGTAAAAATTTACCGCCGATTTTAGGCAGCTCTCGAGCAAAACCTTCTGCTATTTCGGAAGCCGGGGTAATTGGATAACCTGCAAAAAATTCTACTCCTGCCGCCAGTGCACCTTCAACAACTGCCTGGTCACCCTGAGTCAGCACAGCTCTTTTTTCAGGACGAAATATTTTAGTTTTCATCATTTGCCACCACCTTCAGCACAAAGTCAGGACAGATCAATTCACAATTTTGACAGCCTATACACTTTTCTAAGTCAAGAATTTCTACTCTGTCCCTGCCTTTAGCTAAAATATCGGTGGGACAGGCCGAAACACAGATTCCACAGTTTTTACACCAGTCAGGATGTTTGATTTTTACCCTATCACCTCTGGCCATATTTTCACTCCTTTAAAATATTTTTTTATCTTGCTGCCTGATTACAGGCGGAGATGAAGCCAGCTGCTCTCTACTCACTACTTTATAAAATATCAAAAATATTGAAATATTGCTTAACAGATAGGTAAAAATTTAATACAGATAATAAAATTTATCTAAATTTTCTGAATAATATTCTTTAAAATTAAGCCGGCAGCTTAACTGCTGGCCTAATTATAGATTCTTATTGCTTCACTTTTTAAATCCTTAACCCTAACCTAAAATTGATAACAAAGTTCCGGCTGCAATTGCAGAACCGATAACTCCGGCAAAATTTGGTCCCATTGCATGCATCAATAGGTGATTGGAAGGATTCTCTTCCTGACCAACTTTCTGTACAACTCTGGCTGCCATAGGCACTGCAGAAACTCCTGCGGCTCCAATCAGTGGATTGACCTTACCACCACTAAATTTGTACATTAGCTTTCCAAATAAAACTCCAACTGCTGTACCAAAGCTGAAGGCGATTAAACCTAAGACTAAAATACCTAGAGTTTGAGCATTCAAAAATGCTTCTGCACTGGCTGTTGCTCCAACAGTTAATCCCAAAAAGAGGGTTACTATGTTCATTAAGGCATTCTGGGTTGTCTTAAGTAAGCGGTCTACAACCCCTACTTCCCGCATTAGGTTACCAAACATTAAACTACCTAATAATGGTAAAGCAGAAGGTACTAATAAACCTCCCAGTAAGGTAACAGCTATTGGGAAAATTATCTTTTCTTTTTTAGTTACATGTCTTAACTGCTCCATTTTTACCTGACGCTCTTCTTTGGTAGTCAAAGCCTTCATAATTGGCGGCTGGATAATCGGTACTAAAGCCATATAAGAATAGGCTGCTACCGCAATTGGTCCAAGTAAATGTGGTGCCAGTTGACTGGCAGCGAAAATTGCTGTCGGTCCATCGGCTCCACCAATGATTCCAACTGCTCCTGCTTCTGCAGGTGAAAAACCAAGGGCAATTGCTCCAAAAATTGTAGCAAAAATACCAAACTGAGCTGCGGCTCCTAAAAGAGCCGTTTTAGGTTGAGCTATCATTGGCCCAAAATCAGTCCAGGCTCCAACTCCCATAAAAATAATTGGAGGGTAAATCCCTAATTTAATACCCTGATAAAGATAATATAATAATCCTCCGACCTGGCCATCTTTTCCAGCTGCCATTAATCCACCCAAGGGCAGATTAACTAAAAGCATTCCAAAACTGATAGGCACTAAAAGCAGAGGTTCATATTCTTTGACCACTGCCAGATATAAAAGTATGGAGGCAATAATAATCATAATAAATTGTCCTAAGCCCAGGTTTAAATATCCTGTTGACTGGACAAATAGTGAGATCTTATCTAACATGATTTAGCCCCCTATTCGATTACCAGCAGTATGTCTTCTGCATCAACACTGTCTCCAACTCTTACTTTGATATCTTTAACAGTTCCTGACTCTGCAGCAGTAATTTCATTTTCCATTTTCATTGCTTCTAATACTATAAGAACATCACCTTTACTGATAGTCTCACCTTTTTTAACATTGATCTCTAAGATACTGCCGGGCATTGGAGCCACAACATCTCCTTCACCAATTTCAGCCGGGGCTGCCATCTCTTTTTGGGGCTTGTTTTTAGGCTTAGGAGCAGCTTTTTTAGGCTTTACTTTCGGAGCAGATGCAGTTTTACTGCTGCCTGCACTACTTGTACTTTTATGTACTGCTCCACCACTCTCTTCACTTCCAATTTCCTCAACATTTACAATAAATTCTTCACCATCTACCTCAACTCTAAATTTTTTCATTCTCTATTCAGCTCCTATCTTTTCCAGTTTTGATTACTTTTTTGTATAGAAATTATCCTGTAATTCTTTTGATCATTTAAGCTTTCATAAATAGCTGCAGTTACTGCTGCTATCTTTTGCGGGGAGATCCTTTCTTCTGCAGCCGCTGTTTCAGCTTCTTTTTCTACTTTTGAAATTTCTTTTTTCTCAAGCTGTTTTTGGCTTTTCTTTTTATCTTTAGTTTCCGGTCCCAGAAGTTTTCCGCTAAAATGAAGGAAAACTGAAAGTAAATAAAGGGATAGGAAAACTGTTCCCATTCCAATTATTAATAACTCCAGACCAAGAACATAATTATTCATACTTTCACCTACTTCTTACTATTTTTATAGTTGAAAATCTGATCATCTGTATTAAATAATCTTAAAATCTCTAATATATATTAAATTAAAACAACAATTTAAAGCGGAATATTGCCGTGCTTTTTATCCTGTCCATCTTCTCGCTTGTTGCTCATCATCTCTAAACCATTGATCAGCTTGGCTCTGGTCTCTTTCATCTTGATTACATCATTGACCATTCCTCTTTTAGCTGCAATATATGGATTAGCAAAATTATCTTTGTAGTCATCTATTTTATCCTGCCGCAGCTGATCTGGATCATCAGCTTTAGCTATTTCTTTTCTGTAAATTACATTAGCAGCACCTTCGGGACCCATAACTGCAATTTCTGCTATTGGCCAGGCATAAACTAGATCAGCTCTGACTGAACGGCTGCCCATTGCAATATAGGCTCCACCATAAGCTTTACGCATTATTAGTGTAATTTTAGGTACTGTTGCTTCTGAGTAAGCATATAATACTTTAGCTCCGTGCCGAATTACTCCTCCAAATTCCTGTTCTGTACCCGGCATATAACCTGGAACATCGACTAAAGAAACAATCGGAATATTAAAGCTATCTAAAAAGCGAATAAAGCGTGCAATCTTGGTTGAAGCATCAATATTTAAACAGCCTGCCAGATGCTGAGGTTGATTTGCTACAATACCAACACTGCGTCCATTTAGTCTGGCAAAACCAATGACTGCATTCTGAGCGAAATAGGGCTGGACTTCCATAAAGCTATCTTTATCAGCCAGAATATCAATTACATCTCTAACATCATAGGCTTTTTGCGGATTTTCATTAACAATTTCTTTAAGTTCTTCAGTGCTGCGCCCCGGATCATCCTGAACCTCAAGTTTTTCCGGCTCTTCTTTAAAATTATCCGGTATGTAAGCTAATAGTCTTCTGATATTATCTAAGGCATCTTCTTCGCTCTCTTCCATAAAGTGAGCAACACCACTAACCTGATTGTGAGTCAGAGCTCCACCAAGTTCTTCAGCTGAAACTTCTTCTCCTGTTACTGATTTAATTACACTGGGACCGGTGATAAACATCTTTGATGTCTGGTCCACCATAAAAATAAAATCTGTAATTGCTGGAGAATAAACAGCTCCACCGGCACATGGTCCTAAGATTGCTGTAATCTGAGGTACGACCCCTGAAGCTTTTGTATTACGGTAGAAAATTTCTCCATAACCATTGAGTGAATCTATACCCTCATTAATTCTGGCTCCACCGGAATCATTAAGGCCAATTATTGGTGCTCCATTTTTAACTGCTAAATCCATTACCTCAGATATTTTACTGGCATGGGCTTCACCAACAGAACCTCCCATTACAGTAAAGTCCTGAGCATAAACATAAACCAAACGGCCTTCAATTGTACCATAGCCAACTACTACTCCTTCTCCCGGAACTTCTTTTTCGTCCATTCCTAAAGAAGTACTGCGGTTTTCTACAAACATATTCAACTCATTAAATGTACCATCATCAAGTAAATATTCTATTCTTTCTCTGGCAGTTTTTTTATTCTTGCCTGGCCGCCACCCTGACGAATCGTCTCTTTTTTATTTTCTAATGACTGTTCCCTATCTTCTACTGACATTATTTTTCCTCCTTAGCAAGTGGTTCACATAATTCTAATAAGACTCCATTTGTAGTTTTCGGATGAACAAAAATAATCTTCATATTATCTGCACCCTCTGTCGCCTCATCTCCAATTAATCTGGCTCCCTGAGCCTGCATCGCTTTAATCTTATCTTCAATACTGTCGACTAAAATTGCAAAGTGATGAATCCCCTGCCCCTTCTTTTTGATGAATCTGGCAATAGTACTCTCTTCATTTAAGGGCTCAAGCAGTTCAATTTTACTTTCTCCAACTTTCAAAAAAGCAATTTTAACTCCCTGTGACTCAACTTTTTCCTGTTTGAGAAACTCTAAACCCAGGACATTTTGATAAAAATTGAGTGATTGTTCCAGATTCTGAACAGCAATACCTATATGTTCTATATTTTTGAGATTCAAATTATCCTCCTTTATTAATCGACACAATTAAGGAT
>JBHEOV010000118.1:0-4869 GCA_046260625.1 Halanaerobium sp.
TTCTGCGGCTGCCTGTCTAGAAAGTGCTGCATATTTTGCCATATCAAGTTTAACTTTTTTCATTTGAACTCTCCTTACCTTTTTATCTAGTAATTGTTGTGAATGTTGATGTTTTTGAAATTTTATGAATAACAATATTTATGAATAACAATATTATTGTAACATAAAACGATTTAGAAAGTAAATAAATTGATTAGATAATATTCACACTACCATTTATCAAAATGCACTTTATCTTCTATATATCTATCTGAAGCTTCTTTTTCTTCTGCTGAATAACCAAGGGAGATAATTGAAAGAACTTTTACTTTTTCAGGAAGTTCTAAAATAGAATTCACATGCCTTATAATTCTCTCTTTAGGATAAACTCCAAGCCAAACAGCTCCTAAACCTAAATGAACTGCTTCTGTTAGCATGTTTTCAGCTGCTGCAGCACAATCCTGTACCCAGAAACCCTCATAAAGCTCTTCTTCTAAATTTGCACATACAGCTACAGCAGTATCAGCTTCTCTAAGGGCCTCCGCATAACCATGTATATCAGCAATACTATTTAATATTTCTTTATTTTTTATAATTATAAAATGGTTTATACGCTGGTTTCCACAGGAAGGTGCTGCAAAGCCAGCTTTAACAATCTTTCTTATTTTTTCTTTTTCAACTTTCTCAGATGTATATTTTCTAATACTTCTTCTTTCAAAAATTTCTTTCATTTACAATCATAACTCCTATCTTTTAATCATTTTTAGGATTTAAAGCTCTCTGATCAACTTATTTGCGCAGATAATATTTTTAAAAATTATTTGAATATAAAAAGCAGCTTTGTTTCTGCCAAATTTAATATATCTCAGAAGTTTTTGGCTGCCTCAATAAAAATACTTATCAGTCCTTTAATTACGGTTTCACTTAAACTTTTTTCCTTAGTATATCATAGAAATCAGCTTAATTAAATTGCTGTGTATTTAAAAAAACGCCGGTTTCCCGACGTTATTTTTTTATGATCTCTATTCTACTTTAGTTATTATATTTAAAGCATAACACATGGGTGTAACAACATCATGTCGCAAACCAGTGTTTCTACAACCAATAAGAAGTAAATCTTCCTCTTCAAAGCGGCGCAGCATATATGCTATTTTTCTGCGCACTCCAGTTATTTAGAGATCACAGCCACAGCTGTTTGAGATATTAATAGACATTGAAAATTCACTGTTATCCTGATCCATTTTTATTGTTATTTCTTCTAAAAGTGAATAAACTTTATCAGCTTCTCCATAAATAATAGTGGATAAAGAATTACTCTCATATTCTAATTGACTTGCTTTTATTAAATTAATAACTTTTTTTACTTTTTCATTAACTTTTTTAGTATTTAAAGGATAAAAACTAATTTGACATGAAATTATTATTTGATTTCCCATAAGGCACAGATAAACCCTCCCTTCTTTTTTGCAGCCAGTCTATTTTCTTCATCCCAGTTTATTTTTTCCTCAGGACTAGTAGGAGGAATATAAAGACATTCTTTTACTTTGATTAAACTATCTTGATCTAATGCTTCAAGATCTTTGGGATCTCTAAAAATAGCATCACTGAAAATTGAATTATCTTTTTCTGCCTGCTTTTCATAAAATCTACCCCAGTCAGAATTTTTTCTAATTGTTCCCAATAATATTTTTCCACCTGTTTTAACTACCCGCTTCATTTCCTTAAATGCTGTTTCCAGATCTTTGATAAATTCTATTGCTGCCATTGAAAATACTGAATCAAACTGATTATCCTCAAATTCTAAATTAAGTGCATCTCCTTTTTTAAAATTTATATCTAAATTCAACTTTTCAGACTTTTTAGCTGCTTTATCTAACATAGGCTGAGAAATATCTATCCCTGTTACCTGACAGCCTTTTTTAGCTAATTTAATACTAAAGTTACCTGTACCACAGCCAATATCAAGTATTTTTTCTCCTGGTTGAGGTTGAAATAAGTCAAAAGCTGCTTCAGTTTCTACTTGATCAACAAAACTTCCCATTTCTGTTTGATACCAGTTATCATATTCAACTGCTCCTTTTTCATCAAAGTTCATTATTAATTCTCCTTTGCTAATTAAGTTTAGTAATGATCTTAATAATTTACACAATCATACCCAAAATGTCAGTAAAGAAAAGAGAAAACTGAAATCTGCACTATCATTCCAGTCCGGTTTAACTGAAATCAACTTAAAGCGATCATTATCTGAGCTTAATTACATATTCATTTATGAACCTCACTCCTCTACTTAAGCTTTATTCCAACTAAGTTTTCTACTTTGATTTTCTGATCATTAATAAAAATAACGCCTTTATTAACATCCGTTTTTTTAATAGTGCCTGTTATTGTTTTGAAACTCTTATCCTCATAATATTTGATAGTTATAGCTAGATTATTATGAATAGCCTGCTGTAACTTAGTATTAATCATTTCTTTCTCCTGAACATCAAGCGTTGGCTTTTCTTTATCATCTTCATGTTTTTTCAACTTTTTCAACTCCTTCCTATGTTCTACCAGCATCATAGCAGTCCACTTTTTGTTGCCTCTATCCTTAAAATTCATGAAACCAGCCCCTTTTCTTTTAACTACATTATAACATACAAATGTTTGTTTAACTAGTTTTGGAGCTGTTTTTTTATTATTTCTCACTTTTAAAGTATAGCTAACTTTTTAAAAGCGCTGTCCAAACAGGATAGCGCTTTCTTTTTTTGCAGTTAGTTTAAAAGGCCGGGAAGTCCCGACCTTAGTTAGCTAATTATTAATTTTTTGATCAGCCTTATTTACAGCCTCGACAAATTTGTCCTATTCTTCTTTTCTGAAAGCACAGCTTGCTGATACATCTTCTGAAGCAAGAAAAATTCCAATTTTAAAATTCAAAATTATTTAATCATCTATAAATTCAGAAAGTCTTTTATTAAATTTTTGTGGCTCATCCCAAAATAGCATGTGTCCACAGTTTTCAAATATCTCAAGTTCTGAATCATTTATAACATCTGCAACATATTTACTTCCCTGCCAAGGAAATACCTGACTTTCTCGTCCAACAAAAACTAAAGTTGGAATACTAATTTCAGGAAGAAAGTCACGCCAATCTAAATTAGTATGATCTCTCATAATCTCTATTTTAGCCAATTTGCTGCACTTCATAATCTCTCCAGCTAAAAAATCCTCTTCTTCCTCTGTTGGCTCATGATTCAAACAAGTTGCAGCAAGACCTCTACTTACTGCCTCTTCATTATATTCAATATCTTTTATTAAACGAATAAACATTTCTACATCATAACATCCATTTTGTCCCCATTCCCAATCTGGTCCAAGATACTGTTTTGGAGATTGATCAACAGATACCAGTTTAGATATTCTATGACTACCAAAAAGTTCTAAATAAGACCACAGCACGGCTGCTCCCATTGACCAGCCTACAACAGTTACATCTTCAATTTCAAGATAGTCTAAAAGATCTTTAATATCTTTTGCAAATCTAGAAATTCTATAACCATGTTCTACCTTTTCTGATTGGCCATGTCCCCTATAATCAAAAGAAATTACTTTATATTTTTTCTTGAGTTCCTTTATATTTTTCTTAAAAAATTTAAAACTGCAGGACCAACCATTTACAAATAAAACTGGTTTGCCTTCTCCCTCTACTTCATAATAAATTTCAACATCATCATTAGTTTTAAATACACTCATTTTAAATCCCCCCTTTATATTATTTGCCTGCTCTATATTAGGATTAATTAATAATTTTTTAATCACCCCTAGTTATAAAATTTAAATAATAACACCTGGAACTAGTATACCTCTATCCCAGTTTAATTCACATTTATTTTTTAATTCAAAAATTATATTTCTAACTCCTTTAATTCAGAATTCTCATTTTTAACTAGTCTCATTATAAATTGTTTCACTTCTTTATATTCTGGATTGTTAATTTTTTTTAATGTCTTTTCTGCTACTTTAAATTGGCCTAACTCTCTCAAGAGCTCTCCTTTCATTAAGAAATGGTCATCATTTTCTTCATTAAAATTATCTAATAGTTTGTCCAGTAAATCAGGTATTAATTTCTTAATAGCTTGAGGTATTTCTGCTTCCTTATTTTCACGATAATAATCATTATATTTCCACCAGATTTGGCGCAGTAGGAAAAATTTGTCCTGATCACTGCGAATTTCTATTTTCTGAAAGGCATCAATGTATTGTTCTAAAGTTAAATTCTTTAAATAATCTAAATCTAAATATTTATCACTGTCAGGCGGAGCTTCATCTAGTACTTCAGCATCATCTACCCAAAAATATTGTCTGCAGGCTCCACAAAAAGAGATAGTTATACTATCTGGAAGCATTGGTGCTTCTCTTTTGCCATCCGTCCAGAATGTAGCCCCCATAGTATTGCCTGACATCATGGTACTCTGTTTAAATTTCTGATCACAATATGGACATTTAATTATTTTGACTGGTCCTGGTAACATTTAATTCATCTCCTGATAATTAATTTTTTTGTTCATAGTTCTACTCTTTTCTTTTAAGAGTAAAAATGGTCTTAATGATAAAAAAGCACTGTCCTAACCAGGATAGTGCTTTTTCTTAGTTAGCTAATAAACTTATATTACCAGTATAATCATTAATCTTAGTTGGAATAACATATTCTCCTTCAATTTTTATATCTGGGCGGTAATAAGTAGTTTTTACGGAACCATTACTTTCTATTAAAATCTTTTTTAGAAATGAATAATTAATCACACAACTTTTATTTTGTAAAATAGCTTCTTTTCTTATTAATTCTATGGCTTTAGCTTCTGAAATGTTTTCGGGAAGTCTTTTAGTAAGAGGAAATGTTTTAGTTTGAAT
>JBHEOV010000119.1:0-657 GCA_046260625.1 Halanaerobium sp.
GTTTTAAACTGGAAGCTGTAGCTGCTGAGAAAAACAGTGGAGTCTATTTAATTTTAAAAAATTGATTCAGTGTGAGCTGTATCACAGCATTAAAAAAAGTAAAGTACTATACTTATATTAGTGAATGAGTAATCATTCATATCTATTTATTGCAATATAATTCAAAAAATATTTATTAATTGAAAGGAATGATTTTTGTGGAAATTATTAAATTAAGTGAATTAGAAGGTACAAAGAATAAGAGGGGAGTAATCGCTAAAGCAGTTTTAAAACATGATACTGCTCAGGTGATGAATCTTGTTTTAGCAGAAGGAGATATTGTACCAGCTCACCAGGTGCCGGTTGATGTATTCTTTTATGTAACTGAAGGAAAAGGTACTTTAAGAATTGGTGACGAATCTAATGTTGTAGAGGCTGGAACAGTAGTTACCGTTTCCCCAAATACAGAAATGGAAGTAAAGGCAGATCAGGGAGAAAAATTTGAAGTTTTAAATGTTAAAACCCCGTCATTATAATTTTCAGATTAAAATTTTAGAAAAAATAATACCGGCTGTGAGAGCAGCTGGATTGTTTATAGCTGTTTATGAATGAACGCTCATTCATAATAGTTGTTGTGGATTGAATAAAAATGAGCAGAGAGAGAAGAGGGATAGTAAT
>JBHEOV010000119.1:667-4852 GCA_046260625.1 Halanaerobium sp.
ATTTTATTAATTACAGCATTTTTTACTTTTCAGATTTACGATAATGCACGCCTGGAAACCAATCTTGATAAGTATAAACCTGATGATCATCCAGAATTCATTGCAAGTGATGAGTTTGAAGATTTGTTTGGAATTAGTGATGCAGTAATAGTGGCAGTAGCAAATGACAGTGATCAGAATGGAGTCTATAATCCAGATACTTTAAGAAAAATTAATGAAATTACTCTGGCGCTCGAAAAATTACAAGAAGTAGAAAAGGGTGATGTTAAAAGCCTGGCTACAGCAGACAATATAAAGGGCAGTGATTTTGGACTGGAAGTAGATCCTTTTTATCAAAAATTACCGGAGACTGAAGCTGAAATTAATGAATTAAGAGAGAATGTTGAAGCCAATAAAATGATCAGTGGTCGGATCGTATCAGAAGACGGTAGTGCTGCTTTAATTATGGCAGAATTAAAGGGGAGAGAAATAGACAGACTTGAACTTTATCAAAAAATTCAGAGTATAATTGAGCCTTACAGAAACGGCAGTGAAAATATTTATATTGCCGGTCAGCCTGTAGTAGAAGGTACTCTGGCCAATCTGATGCCTCAGGATATGCAGCAGATGATTCCCATAGTTATTTTTGTAATTTTATTTGTACTCTTTTTAACCCTGCACAGCTTTAAAAGTACTCTACTGACAATGCTGGTAGTATTATTTTCCACTATCTGGGCTTTTGGATCGATGTCTGCTTTAGGAATTCCAATTTATGCAGTTTCCACTATGATTCCAGTAATGCTGATTGCTCTCGGAGTTGCAGATGGAATCCACCTCCTGAGTCATTTAAACCAGGAAATCAAGGCTCAACCTGATCGGGATAAACTGGAATTAATCAACGATATGCAGCAGCAGCTCTGGAAACCGGTAGTCATGACTTCAGTTACAACAGCGGCTGGATTTTTATCACTTTTAACTT
Organism: Halanaerobium sp.; assembly: GCA_046260625.1. Taxonomy (GTDB): domain Bacteria; phylum Bacillota; class Halanaerobiia; order Halanaerobiales; family Halanaerobiaceae; genus Halanaerobium. The sequence goes on from JBHEOV010000119.1 coordinate 1,626, forward strand.
CAGATGTACTGCCAATTAGATATTTTGGTTTGTTTACAGCTGTTGGTGTCATCGCAGCTATGTTCTTTTCTTTAATTATGATTCCGGCCGGTCTAAAAGTGCTGGGCCTACCAAATCTTAAAATAAAAAAAGAGGATAAAGAGTCTGCTGATAAAAAGTTTTTCCATAAATTATCTCAGTTTGTGAGGACAAAGAGTAAAGCAGTTGTGATTATCACGATCATTATTACACTGCTGGCAGCCTATGGAGCCAGCAAAATCTGGATAGACTCCAGTATGCTGAGTAAATTTACTGAAGATGAAGAAATCTCACAGGCAGATAATTTTATTAACCAGAATTTTGGTGGTACAACCCAGCTCAACCTGATCTTTAAGGCAGAAGCCAATGATACCTTTAAAGAACCTGAATATTTAAAAGATGTCTGGGAACTGCAGAATCAGCTGGAAGAACGGGAAATGGTAGGTACAACTTACAGCTTAAATGATTATCTGCGCCGGATCAATAAGGTAATGAATGAAGATCAGGCAGAATATAATCGGGTACCTGATTCCAGGGACCTGGTTGCTCAGTATCTGCTCTTATATTCAATGTCAGGTGATCCGGAAGATTTAGATCGGTTGATTGATTATGATTACAGTCAGCTGCATGTACAGCTAAGTTTAAAAACTGACAGAACTCAAGAGATAAAAAGTATTATTGCTGAAATTGAAGAATTTACAGCTAATTCTTCTTTAGCGGAATTTGAAGTTGAATTTGCTGGTTCAGCCTATACAAATATGATTTTTAGCGGTTTAATTTTAGAAGGACAAATTTTAAGTCTTATGATTTCCTTAGTTGGTGTCTTTTTACTGCTCAGCCTGCTTTTTAAAAGTTTTGCAGCTGGTCTGATTGGGGTCCTGCCGATTGCAGTGACTGCAGTTGTTAATTTTGGTGTCATGGGTGGTCTGGGAGTTTCTTTAAATACTACAACTGCATTAATTTTGAGTATTGCAGTGGGGATGGGTATTGACTATGCAATTCATCTGCTTTCTCGCTATCAGTACTATGGCAGGAGAGGCTTCAGTAAAGCAGAAACAGCTGACAGAGCAATAAATATTTCTGGAAGAGCAATTTTATTTAATGCAGTAGTTGTCATAGCAGGATTTATGGTCCTGACTTTTTCTAAATTCCCACCCAACAGAGAGTTGGGCTGGCTTGTTTCAAATGCTTTATTTGTCAGCTTAATTGGAACTTTAACTCTGGCAGTTGCTTTAATTGATATCATGGAACCTAAATTTATCTTCAATAATAGAAAGGATGATCAAGATGAGGAATAAAATAATAATTGCAGTTGTAGTTCTGGTAGCTTTAATGACAGTATTAGGAACAGTGTTGGCAGCTGACTTAAATGGAGCCGAAATTATGGAAAAAGTATATAATCGCGAAACCGGAGACAGCAGAACTTCTAATCTGGAAATGATTTTAATTAACCGTCAGGGTGCAGAAAGAATTAGAGAAATCAAGCAGTATGAAAATGACTTTGCTGAGGTAGAAAAGAAAATAATGTTCTTTGTTTCTCCGGCAGATGTGCGCAACACTTCTTTTATGAACTGGAGCTATGATTCAGATCAGAGTGATGATCAGTGGATTTTCCTGCCGGCTTTAAATAAGGTAAAGAGGATTTCTTCTGAAAATAAGAGTGATTATTTTATGGGATCTGATTTTACCTATGATGACCTGGGAGATAGAACTCTGGCCGAAGATGAACACAAATTAATTGGAGAAGATACAGTTGACGGTAAAGAAGTTTATATTGTAGAAAATATTCCGGTTGCTGAAGATGAGCTATACAGCAGAACAGTGACCTATGTCTGGCAGGATAACTGGATTGGCCTCAAAAAAGAATTTTATGATCAGGAGGGGGAACTGCTTAAAGTCTTGACAGTTAATCAGGTAGAAGAAATAGATGGAATCCTGACAATTCTAGATAATGAAATGCATAATCTGCAGAGTGATCATAGAACAATTATAAAAATCAGTGAAGTCAAATACAATACTGAAGTTGAGGAGAATCTATTCAGTGAGAGAATGATGAAGCGTGGATTATAAAGGTATAATTTTATAGATAATCTCAAATAAAATATGATAGTTTATACAGGAGGTTTTATTATGAATTTTTTTAAAAAAGAAAAATCATTTTCTCTGACTCTGATAATATGTCTGGCTGCTGCAGCTCTGCTGTTCAGCAGCTCGATTGTCGGAGCAGCTTATCTCAGTCATCAGCTTACGGGTTACACAGCCTATGATCTGGAAAATAGTTCAGAGCTTTATTCATATTTAGAATATGATCTTAAGTTTGAGCAGCGTTTAGAAAATGGTCAGTTGGTTATAAATCCAAAAGGCCAAATAAATTCAGCAACTGAAGAAGTTGAGTTTGATATCTATGAAGGATATTTAGATTACTATTTTACCAATACAGATTTAAGACTTGGCAGGCAGATTATTAGCTGGGGTAAGGCAGATGGGTTGACGATAACCAATTTAATTAATGATCAAAACCGAGTGCAGCGGCCTTATGTTGATCCTGATGATCGTTTTATTGCCAGTGATGCACTTAAAGTAGATTATTATACTGATCAGGGAACACTGGAGGCAGTTCTGGCTTTACCTCCCAAGGATTCCGATTTAGATGCTGATCAGCCTGGTTTTGGTCTCCGATATTCAGTACTCGGAATGGGTGCTGACTATGAATTGAGTGCAGGTTCTTTTGCTCAGCATAATCTAATGCTGGAAGTTTATAATCGGATGACAGGTGGCAGTGAAAATGTTTACGAGGATCAGAATTTTATTGGTGGAAGTTTTTCCAATGATCTGGGAAGCTTTGTTTTAAAAGGAGAAGGAGCTTACTTTTTTGACCGCAGCTACCTTCAGCAGACTCATCTTGGTCCGCAAATTGTAGAAAATGATGAGCTTGAACTTCTTTTGGGAATCGATTATTATCTGGGTGATTATTTAATAGCTCTTCAGGCTAAAGAAGGGATTTTATTAGATAAGCCTGCTAATATTGCCCGTGATAAAAGCCTGAGCGAATATTCCTTAATGATTCAGCGATCTTTTCTGCGTGAGAACCTGACTGTAGAAAACTGGCTGATTTACAGAGAAATGCCTGAACTTCCAGGTATGGAAGACACTCTGCTCTGGCGGCCGCGTTTAAGCTATGATTATTCTGATCAGCTAAAATTTTCTAC
>JBHEOV010000012.1:0-31772 GCA_046260625.1 Halanaerobium sp.
CACTAATTCTGGTCTATATGAAGATAAACTACAACCTGGAATAAAAACTCTTTTTGTCTTTGCCATTATTTTGAATCCTCCTCATCAACCGCTGCTTGGGTTGTTGTAAACAATCTTGAAAAACCTAAACGCTGGTGCCATTTAATTGCCTTATGTCCCTCAATCGGTGATTCACCGTTATTTTCTTTAACAAGAACTTTTCTAATTGCCATGAAAATACTATCCATTTCATAATCCTGAGGACAGGCAATAGTACACTGACTGCACATATTACAGGAAAAATAGACTAAAGGATCTACTTCATTATTTTTTACTCGCTTAAATAATTCTTTTGGAGATTCACTATATTGATCAAGCATCAGACAATCTTTAACACATTCCTTACATTCACATTCCAGACAGCGTAATGCTTCTCCCTTTGCTTCTGCAATATTAAATCCTACTTCTACTTCTTTAAAATTATTTTTTCTTTCCTCGACCGGAATCATCCGCATATCAACTCTTCTGCGAACTGGCTCTTCTCCTGTAAGTTCTTTCTCCAGTTTACAATCATAAGCGCCTTCTTTTTCCCGATCTTCTTTAAGATCTGCACCGTTTAAATAGCGATCAATAGATTTAGCCGCTTTTTTACCGTGAGCCATTGCTTCCACAGCTAACAGTGGCTGGCCAATACAGTCTCCACCACCAAAGATTTTCGCTTCATTTGTCTGTAAGGTGAATTCGTCTATTTTATTTAAATCTGAGTTATCTTCTTCCAGATAAGAATTATCAGAGCGCTGTCCGACAGCAAAAATAATATTATCTGCTTCAATTACTTGAGTATTATCTTCGTCATAACTGGGACTGAAGTTACCATCTTCATCAAAAACTTTTGTACACTCTTTTAGTTTGATTCCTTCTACTTTCTTATCTCCTAATATTTTATCAGGACCCCAAGCTGGATGCATGATTATACCTTCTTCTTCTGCATCTTCAATTTCCCAGGAATGAGCCGGCATAATATCTCTTGATTCAAGACAGGAAACATGAACTTCTTCTGCTCCAACTCGCCAGGCTGTACGGGCAACATCCATCGCCACATTACCCCCACCGATAATTACAACTTTTTTACCAACACTTAATTCCTGATTTAAACCTGCTTTGCGTAAAAAGTCTGCGCCCGGTAATACTCCATCTAACTCTGAACCATCAATTGGAATAATTACTGCTTCATGTGAACCAGAAGCTGCAAAAACTGCATCATAATCTGCTTTTAATTCTTCAAAATCAATATCTTTTCCAATTTCAGTATTTAAATGAATATTAACACCTATTTTTTCTAAAATACTGTATTCTTCATTAATTACATCTTCCGGCAGTCTGTAAGCTGGAATCCCAACTCTCAACATTCCTCCTACAACCGGCAGCTTTTCGTAAATATCAACCTGATGTCCTTTTTTCTGTAAATCATAGGCTGCTGTTGCACCAGCAGGACCGGCACCAATAATAGCCACCTTTTTTCCTGTCTTAGGAGCTGTGCTTAAATCCCAATTTTCAGGATCATCTGCCATATCAGCTGCAAAACGCTTTAAATTTTTAATAGAAAGTGCGTCTTCAATTTCTCCCCGCTTACATTCTTCTTCACAAGGATGAGCACAAACTCTTCCTAAGATACCTGGAAAAATAGTTCTTTCTCGAATTAATTCCAGTGCTTCTTTGTATTTACCTTCTCCAATCAATGTTACATAGCCCTGAACATCTATATTCAGTGGGCATCTAGCCTGACAGTATGGTTCTTCATCAGCCAGACAGTCATCAATTACTTCGTCCATTTGATTAATCAAGTCTTTAGTTAACTGCAATTTATATCCCCCTTATTGATAAAAATATTAATTTCACAAACAACTGCAAAAAAAATTATTTCCTTACATTTATTATTATATCCTTTCAAAATTAATATGTCTTTGTTATTTTCTATAAAATAAACTAAATTTTTTGTATTTAAGCACAAAAAAAAACAGCTTAAAGGAATTTTAACTCCTTTAAGCCTCTTTTATTAAATAATATGTCTTCTGAGTATAAAATTTTAAGACCTGATCTTCTCTTTCAGCTCTAAGCTCTAAATTTAATTTTTTAAATAACTTTTTCCATTCCTGATCTTTTTTATTGGTATGTGGATGGCCCACAAATTCAAAATTAAAAAGGCTGTCTGTAAAATAGGTTAAATATTTCTGCAGCTGACTATTATAAACATCTTCAATCACTATTACTTTCCTACCAACTCTTAATGCCTCTTTTAAAACCAGTTCTGGATCAGGAATATGGTGGAGCACAGTTAATAAAAGTACTGTATCAAAACTATCATCTGCAAAAGGAAGATGCTGACCATCATAGATTAATGGTTTGATCTCTGGATGAAAACTTAAATCCTGAACATCAACCGGTGTAACCTCAAATCCTTCTTTTTTTAACTTATAGCTTAAAGCACATTTGCCGGCTCCCAGGTCCAGTAAAGTTTCATTTTTATCAATAAAGGCTTCAATTCGTTCATATTTATCTTCAGCCCAGCTTAAGCTAAATTTATTAAAAATAAAATCCCTACTGAATTTAAATTTGCTTAAAAATTTCATGAATAACCTCCAAAAATAATAAAATATAACTAAAAATTAACAATTTTAAATACAAATTAACTATAACAAATAGCAGGGATTAAGACAAGTATTTAATTTTAAAATTTTAACTTAAGCCTTACTTCCAGGCCTTGTAATTGGCATTTCTTTTTTACATAATTCACACTGACCAGCCTTATAAGATTTAATATCGACCGGTAGCAGTGCCTTGAAATCATAGTTGAAGTCAACCTGACCATTACTGCGGTCAACTATTGAGCTCAAACCGACTATTTCTACATTCAGCTCTTCTAAAACAGCCAGCACCTCTTTGACTGAACCACCAGTTGTGACTACATCTTCTACAACTAATACTTTTTCGCCCGGCTCCAGTTCAAAACCGCGCCTGATTTTCATCTCACCATTTTTGCGCTCACTAAAGATTGAGCGAACTCCTAATTCTTCTGCTACTGCATAGGATAAGACTACTCCTCCCAGTGCCGGTCCAATAACTACATCTATCTCTTTATCTTCCCATTTTTTTGCAATCTCAGCTGCCAGAGTTGCAGCATGTTCCGGATGCTGCAGTACCTTTGCACACTGCATATAGATATCAGCATGGCGGCCTGAGCTTAAAACAAAGTGGCCTTCCTGAATTACATCTGTTTCTACTAATAATTCTCTAATTTCTTCTTTTGTCATTTAATTCACTCCCAGGTAATTAATTTTAAAATTAATGTGCAGCTCCAATAATTGAACTTAGATCCTGAATCTGATGTTTTAACATATATTCTTTGATTTCATTAATTATTCTTAATCCTGCTGCCGGTTCTATCATATTAACTGTACCTATTCCAACAGCTGTGGCCCCGGCTAACATAAATTCTATTAGATCATTGCCGCTGCGGACTCCTCCGAGACCTAAAATTGGTATCTTTATTTTTTTGAAAGTTTGATAAACCATTTTTACTGCTACCGGTCGTACTGCTGGCCCGGAAAGGCCACCAAAAGTATTGGCTAAAAGAGGCTTTTGTCGATCAATATCAATCTTCATGGCTGATAAAGTATTGATCATGGCCACTGCATCAGCTCCTGCCTCTTCTGCGGCCAGAGCGGTTTCAGTGATGTCAGTAATATTTGGGGTCAGCTTAACTAATATATAGCCGGAGTAAATTTCTCTCACCTCTTTAGTAATCTCAAAAACTTTTTCTGGATCTGTACCAAAAATCATACCCCCACCTTTAATATTAGGACAGGATAAATTGACTTCAATTCCTGCAAGTTCTTTTCTTCCTTCTAATTTCTCGGCCAGACAGATAAAATCCTCTTTACTGTAGCCAGAAATATTAGCTAAAATCGGTAAACTGTACTTTTCAGTTGCGGGCAGCACATCTTTAATAAAACTATCCACTCCCGGATTTTCTAAACCGATTGAATTGATTATTCCGGCTGAACATTCAGCTATTCTAGGTGTTTTGTTGCCCGGCTGAGCTTCAACAGTGATTCCTTTAGTTGTAAAGGCTCCCAGCTGATTAATATCAAAAAAATTAGCCAGCTCTTCTCCATTACCACAGGTTCCTGAGGCAGTAATCAGTGGATTTTTTAAATTTAAATTTTTATTTTTTGCTTTCTGCTGTGATTTCATAACTATAGATAAATCAAGATCAGATTCAGTCAACTTCTCTTTTGTCTCTCTAAAATTTTTAGGCACTGAGAATTACCTCCCCCAGTCCAAAAACCGGTCCTTCCACACAGGCCCTCTTATTTTTCTGATCATCTTCTTTTGTTTCACAGCTGCAGGATAAGCAGACTCCAATTCCACAGCCCATTCTCTTTTCTACTGAAAGCTCACCGCCGATATTGTTTTTCAGTGCTTCTTTTTCAACTGCTGCCAGCATTTTTTCTGGACCGCAGGTATAAATATAATCGGGAGTATTATTTTCGAGATAATTTAGCCAGAGAACCAGAGCCGAACCTTTAATTTCTAACTTTTCTTCCATTGCTGCCAGATGTAATTCCAGACCGAGACTTTTAAATTTTTCTTCAAAAAATTCTAATTCAGCTTTATTAGCCGCACCCAGATAAACTGTCTGCCTGCTGCTTTTAATTTTCTTAGCAAGATAATACAGAGGAGCAATCCCCATTCCACCACCAATTAAATGAACATTTCCAGCAGCTTCATTTAGAGAAAAAGGAGTTCCCAGAGGTCCCAGCACATCAAGTTCAGTCTCATTATCTAATTCAGAAAGTATTTTTGTGCCTTTACCGACCACCCTGTAGATGAATTCTAACTTTTTTTCAGCTGCATCAAAATCAAAAATACTGAAAGGTCTTCTTAAAAGTGGATCATCACTACCGGACTGACTGACTTTAATATTAAAAAATTGTCCTGGTTCAGGATTTTGAGGCAGCTGATCATAATTCAATACCAACTGGAAAATTCCGGGTCCAACCTCTCTATTAGCAATAATTTTAAACATTTTTGCCTCCTTGGTACCAGGTACAAAATGGCTGTTTTGTACCTGGTTAAAGTAATTTATTTCACAACTTCGTTGATTTCATTTTTCATTTTCTCGGCTGCTGCTCTTGCTGCCTTGGCATAGTTTTCTGCTCCAAAGTGAGCATATTCCTCTTTTCTGTAGGCAAAATTAATGCCGCGAGATGAGTTAACAACTGCTCCTCTGCCTTTTTTATCAAATCCAGCTTTAATATCTGCTGCTCCGCCCCCCTGGGCTCCGAAGCCAGGAATTAAGAAAAATACTGAATCAAGCTGGTCCCTGATTTCTTTTAATTCCTTGGGATAGGTTGCTCCAACTACTGCTGCCAGATTAGAATAACCAGATTCACCTATATAAGCTTTACCCAGTTCCTGCAGAAAATCTCCAACTGCCTGATAAACTTTTTGGCCGTCATCAAGTTTAAGATCCTGTAGATCAACTGCAGAAGGATTTGAAGTTCTGAGCAGTGCAAAGGCACCCTTTTCCTTATTTTCCAGAAAGGGCAGTACTCCGTCTCGACCTAAATAAGGGTTAATAGTAATTGAGTCTGCTCCAATTTCCTGCTGCTCTAAATACGCTTCTGCATAGGCTTTAGCTGTTGAGCCAATATCATTTCGCTTTCCATCCAGTAAAATCAACAGACCTTTACTTTTAGCATAGGCCATTGTCTGCCAGAGGCATTCCATTCCCGGTACACCCAGTTTTTCGTAAAATGCCATCTGAGGTTTTACAACTGCTGTCATATCAGCTACTGCATCAAGTAAATTCTGATTGAATTTCAATACTGCTGCTGCAATTTCTTTTTGATTTGATTCCAGATCATTTAAAAGTTCAGCTACCAGCACATTTTCCGGTATCAGCTCCAGATGAGGATCCAGTCCAACACAGATTCTCGAATCTTTTGCTTCCATTTTTTGATGCAGCTGATCAATAAAGTATTTCATTTTTACCTCCTCGGTCATCATAAACTAATTTGCCGCCGACAAAAGTCAGTTCATTTTTACCACTTAAGTTCTGACCGGCAAAAGGGGTGTTTTTACCCTTTGACTTAAATTTCTTTTTCTCAACTTTCCATTTCCGCTCTGGATTGAAAATAGTTAAATCTGCTCGAGCTCCCTGCTTTAAACCTTCAGATTCAATTTTTAATATTTCTCCCGGCTTATAATAATACATTCTGACTAAATCATCCCAGTCAATCATTTCTGTTTTGATAAAATTGTGATATAAAAGTGAAAGCGCTGTTTCCAGTCCGGAAATTCCAAAAGCTGCATAATCAAATTCTCCCAGCTTATCTTCAAAAGTATGAGGAGCGTGATCTGTTGCTAAGACATCTATTTCACCTGCTTTTAAAGCCTCAACTAAAATATTTTTATCTCTTTCTGAACGGAGTGGTGGATGAACTTTAGTGTCAGGATTATAATCAGCTACTTCCTTATCGGTTAATAATAAATGATGTGGTGTGACTTCGAAAGTTACATTGACACCTCTGGCCTTTGCTTCTTTGACCAGATTTAAACTACCTTCTGTACTTAAATGTGCTATGTGGAGATGAATTCCTGTCATTTCTGCCAGCACTATGTCCCGGGCCACCATAATTTCTTCCGCTGCTGCCGGAATTCCTTTTAAACCAAAAATTGTAGAATAATAGCCTTCGTGCATTACTCCATCCTGAGATAAATTCTGATCCTCACAGTGGTCAATAATTGGCAGATCAAAGGCAGATGCATATTCCATCGCTCTCCGCATGATTTCCGAATTCATCACCGGATTCCCATCATCAGATAAAGCCTTGACTCCAGTTTTAGCTAAAGTTCCAATTTCAGAAAGAGTTTCTCCCTTACTATCCTGAGTAATACTGCCAATTGGGTAAACTCTAACAGCTGCTTTTTCTGATTTAAGTTTAAGGTGTTCGACAACTGCTGGATTATCAGCAATTGGTTTTGTATTTGGCATTGCTGCCACTGCAGAAAAGCCTCCAGCCGCCGCTGCCTCACAACCAGTTTTAACTGTTTCTTTTTCCTCATAACCGGGCTCTCTAAGGTGAGTATGCATATCAATTAAGGCAGGAATAATAATTTTTCCTGCTGCATCTATTACCTGATAACCCTGATTTTTAATCTCTTCATTTATTTCAAAAATCTTATTACCTTCAATTAAAATATCATATTTACCATTAAGTCCATTTTTCGAATCGTAAACTCTTCCATTTTTAATTAAGGTTTTCATTATCTATCTCCCTCCCGGCCAGTAAGTAGAGCAGAGCCATTCTGATTGCTACACCGTTTTTAACCTGTTCGGTAATTACTGACTGTGAGCTGTCGGCAACTGAACTTTCAATTTCTATACCCCTGTTCATCGGACCTGGATGCATAATAACTGCCTTTTTCCCGATCTTCTCCAGGCGTTCTGCATTCATTCCATAAATTTCTCTGTATTCTCTTATCGAAGGGAAGAGTCCGCTTTCCTGTCTTTCCATCTGAATTCTTAAAATATTAACCACATCTACTTTTTCTAGAGCCTGATCAAGGTCAGTATAAACCTTAACTCCCATTTTTTCTATTTCCCTCGGAATTAAAGTCTGAGGGCCGGCAACTGAAACTTCAGCTCCCAGTTTGTTTAAACCCCAGATATTGGAGCGGGCAACGCGGCTGTGGGCAATATCTCCTACAATTAAAACTTTCAGTCCGGCAATCTGGCCCAACTTTTCTTTAATACTGTAGATATCTAAAAGTGCTTGAGTTGGGTGAGCATGAGCACCATCACCAGCATTTAAGACACTTGCTGAAATATTGTTTGCTAAAAATTTTGCTGCTCCCGGAGCTCCGTGTCTGATCACTACTACATCAGCTCCCATAACTTCCATTGTCTTTGCTGTATCAAGCAGACTCTCACCTTTAGCAATACTACTTGATGATTTAGAAATACTCATCACATCTGCACTCAACCTTTTTGCTGCCAGATTAAAAGAAAACTTGGTTCTGGTTGAAGGTTCATAAAATAAATTAATAACAGTCTTTCCCCGGAGTGTTGGTACTTTTTTAACTGTTCTGGTTAAAATATCTTTCATCGCTACTGCTGTATCCAGAATTTCATTAATCTCTTCTTTTGAGACATCATAAAGCCCCAAAAAATCTTTTCTTTTTAAACTCATCTACTTACCTCCTGCCGGTTTTTTAGTTAGCTTCATATCTCAATTCTGAATTAACTTCCAGTTCTTCTTCGAGGTCTTTAGCTGCATCATCTTTTTCAATTGCTGGTAAAATTAAGTTCATTACTATTCCTACTATTGCTGCCAGTCCCATCCCGCCAAATTCCAGTCCAGCGAAACTTAAGGTCAGATTTGAAATTCCAACTACCAGGGTGACTGAAACAATAACTAAGTTTCTATTTTTAGAGAGGTCAACATTATTTTCAACTAAGGTTCTGAGGCCGATAGAAGCTATCATCCCAAAGAGTAAGAATACAATTCCACCCATGACTGCTGTTGGAATAGTTCTGATTAGAACTCCAATTTTTTGGACAAAGGAGCTCAAAATTACTATGACTGCAGTCAGCTGAATGATCATTGGGTTATATACTTTTGTCAGAGCTAAGACTCCTACATTTTCTCCATAAGTTGTGTTAGGTGGTCCACCAAAAAGACCGGCAACCAGAGTTGCTACTCCATCTCCCAGAAGTGTTCTGTGCAGTCCTGGTTCATTAACAAAATCCTTTTTAACAGTTGAACCGATTGCCACAACATCACCTAAGTGTTCTACCATTGTTACCAGGGCGATTGGGGCTATCAGAGAAATCGCCTTTAAGTTACCCTCTACAGCTGGTAGGGCAAACTCCGGAAAAGCAAACCAGGAGGCTTCCATTACCGGAGTGAAATCTACCACTCCTAAAAAAGCCGCAAAAGTGTAGCCCCCGATGATTCCGAGTAAAATTGGAATCACCTTAATTATTCCCTTTGCAAAAACACTGATTCCGACTGCAATTGACAGAGTAACAAAGGCTACCAGTAAATGTTCTGAAGCCATATCTTTAGCAGTTGGTGCCAGTCCCAGTCCGATTGTAATAATCACCGGTCCGATTACTACTGGAGGTAATAATTTTCTAAAAAAACCTGTACCCAGCATTCTGATTACTGCTGACATTAAAATATAAACAAGACCGGCTGTAATTATTCCGAGCATGGCTCCATCTCGACCAAACTGTTCCTGTGCCGCAATTATGGGAGCGATAAAGGCAAATGAAGAACCCAAATAAGCCGGGACTTTACCTTTTGTAATCAGGTGAAAAATTAAGGTTCCCAGTCCTGATGTAAAAAGTGCAACTGCAGGATTTAAACCTGTCAGTGCCGGAACTAAAACCGTTGATCCAAACATCGCAAACATATGCTGAAGTGCCAGTATAAATAGTCGGTGTTTTGTAATTCCATCTGCTTCTAATTGATTTAAATTTTCTTTGCTCTGTGCTAAAATTTTCATTTTATACCTCCTGGGTGTTATAAAATTATTGAAAAACTTTTTGTCAGATTCCCTCTTTTTTAAACATTAATCTTATTAGACATTAAAAAAACTCCCTACCAGATTGACTGATAAGGAGTTTAGCTCTTTAAGCATTTTCTATCCACTTTGACAGAGATAGAGTTCTGCTAATAAATTCCTTACCGGCCTCTCTGGACCAATTTAAAGGATACAATATTCAATTATTATTCTCTTAGCTTTTTTCCAGCAGTAAAACTGCATCTTTTTCATCAATTTCTTCAAAATTTACATCTACAACTTCTGTTTTAGAAGTTGGTAAATTTTTACCAACAAAATCTGCTCTGATCGGGAGCTCACGGTGCCCGCGGTCAATCATAATTGCCAGCTGAATTTGAAGTGGGCGTCCCAGATCAATTAATGCATCTAAGGCTGCTCTTACAGTTCGACCGGTATATAATACATCATCGACTAGCACAACCTTTTTCCCGGTAATATCAAAAGGAATTTCTGTCCGATGAACGATGGGCTGCTGGGCTACAGTTGAAAGATCATCTCGGTAAAGAGTAATATCCAAAATTCCTGTTGGTAATTTGATCCCTTCTATCTCCTCAATCTTTGCTGCCAGTCTTTCGGCAAGTGGTACTCCTCTGGTTCTAATACCAATTAAAACCAGATCATCAGTTCCTTTGTTTTTTTCTAAAATCTCATGGGCAATTCTAGTAATGGCTCGACCCATGGCTGCTGAATCAATCAATTCTTTTTTAATCTTCATTTCTGTCTTATCCAAAAAAATTACCTCCTCTTTTGGGAGAAAATATCTAGCGGTAAAAAAATAACCTTCTCACGGCATAGTAAGAAGGTTGCTAAAATTTATATTTTCCCTTACTAGCCTCTCTGGACTAATTTAAAGAATCATTATTTCATTTGAACTAATTTTATCAGAGTAGAGAATTTAAGTCAAGAGTTAATTTTGGTACCTTTTTTGTACCTGGTTATAGTGAATAAAAACACAATACTTTAATCAATAAATTCTTCAATTTCCTGCCAGGCTTTTTTGCTCTCTGGAATTGAGGGCGTAAAAACATAAAAAATATGATACATCCCCGGATATTCTATTAACTCTACTTCAACTCCTGCTTGTTCTGCTTTTCTTGCTATAATTCTGCTGTCACTTAATAATATTTCTTCACTGCCTGTCTGAATTAGAATTGGAGGCAGCCCCCCAAAATCAGCATAGGCAGGAGAAAGATATGGATCTTTTAAATTATACTCTCCTGCATAAATTATCGGCACCGGGTATTTAGGAGCATGCTCAGCTTCAGCATAACCAAATAAGGCATCAGCCTCTATTTTTGCCTGGTAGCTTTTTCCTGCTGCTGCCAGGTCTGTCCAGGGAGATGCCAGGACTAAAGCTTTAGGCAGTGGTCGATCTTGATCTCTTAACTTTAAGGATAGAGCAAGCGCCAGACCTCCTCCAGCTGAATCTCCTGCCAGGATAATATTCTCTGGCTGATAGCCAGCATCAAGCAAATATTTATATCCTTCCAGAGCATCCTTGAGCGCGGCAGGATGTTCATACTTAGGAGCAGTTCGATAATCTAAAGAAAATACAGCAGACTGATCATAGATCTCAGAATATTTCAAAGCAATATCATTATAATGTTCAGAAAAAGAGGTGATATAAGCTCCACCATGCAGCTGATAAACAACTTTTTGCTGTTTCTCATTTCTTTTTTGCAGCAGATAAGCTTCTGATTGACTCAGATTAATTTTAATATTTTCATAATCTGCCGGCGGCTGCCAGTCATTATAATTGTAATCCTGATCCGTATATTTTAAACGCAATTCAACAAGACTCTGGCTGCTGAAGCGGTTAACAGTATGAGTTATAAATTTCATACCTTCATTTACCAGTTCACCCCGTAATGATACTGATAAATCTTCTCTGCTAAAAGAAGTTGATAGAAAAATAATCAATAAGAGACCAATTAAAAGAATAAAAAATTTGAGCCCACTTAAAATCTGTTTTTTTAGCAAAATTATTAAAACAGCAGCAGCTGAGACTATGAATAAAGATAAGGAAATATTTGTATTTAAAATATAATTCAAAAAAAGCATCAAACCAAAGGAAATTACAGTTATTAAATAATTTATAGTCATAATTTACTCACTCTTTCTATTTTGAGCTAATTATATCATAAATGGTACCAGGTACAAAACGACTGTTTTGTACCTGGTTATAGTGAATAAAAACACAATATTTGCATAAAAAGCACCGGCTGCTGGAAAATTTTAGCTCAACACCCGGTGCATTTACATTTACTTACTTTTGATAATCCTGCAGTGCTTTATACTCAATTTTTTCTCCATGTTCAATCTCTTTTAAAACTTTAAGCATGGCATGAGTTGTATCCAGGGAAGTTAAACAGGGGATTCCCATTTCAACTGCCGACCTTCTGATTTTAAAGCCATCTCTTTCCGGTATTTTACCTTTGGTTAAAGTATTAATTACCAGATCAACCTGATCATCAGAAATCATTTCCAGTGAATCAGGTGAGCCTTCACCTATCTTATTGACAATATCTACTTCCAGACCTTTCTTTTTTAAAGCAGCTGCTGTACCTTCAGTTGCAGCAATCTGAAAACCAAGCCCGGCGAAATCTTTAATATATTCTACTGCTTCTGCTTTATCTTTATCTGCAATTGTAGCCAGAATGGTACCTGCGCGAGGAATCTCCAGGCCGGCTCCAATTAATCCTTTATAGAGCGCTTTTTCATAGCTTTCGGCAATTCCCAGCACCTCTCCTGTTGATTTCATTTCCGGTCCCAGATTGGTGTCTACTTCAGTCAATTTTGAAAAGGAGAAAACCGGTACTTTAACTGCAACATGATCTTTTTCAGGAACCATACCACTTTCCCAGCCTAAATCTTTTAATTTTCTACCAAGCAAAGCCTTTGTTGCCAGATCTACCATCGGCACTCCTGTCACTTTACTTAGATAAGGAATTGTCCGGCTGGAGCGGGGATTAACCTCAATTACATAAATTTTCCCATCACTGACTACATACTGAATATTAACTACACCTTTGACATTTAAAGCTCGCGAAATCTTTTCAGTATACTCTACAGCTTTCTTCTTTAGCTCATCTGAGAGGCGGTGAGGTGGATAGACTGCTATACTGTCTCCTGAATGAACACCTGCTCTTTCTACATGTTCCATAATTCCAGGTACAATAACTGTTTCTCCATCAGAAATCGCATCAATTTCAATTTCAGTTCCCGTTAGATACTTATCTACCAGTACAGGTCTATCAGGTGAAACTTTAACAGCATTTTTCATATACTCTTCTAATTCTTTTTTTTCATAGACAACTTCCATAGCCCGACCGCCAAGTACATAAGATGGTCTGACAAGAATTGGATATCCAATTTCAGCTGCAATTTTTTCCGCTTCTGCTAAAGAAGCAGCAACCTCTCCGGCTGGAACTGGGATATTTAGCTCATTTAAAAGTCCGATAAAACGATCTCTATCCTCTGCCAGGTCGATGGAATCAACTGAAGTTCCTAAGATTTCAACTCCTGCTTCAGCCAGCGGTTCAGCTAAATTAACAGCAGTCTGACCGCCAAACTGACAGATTACACCTTCCGGTTTTTCATTTTCAATAATATGCATAATATCTTCTTTAGTCAGCGGTTCAAAATATAATCTATCTGAGGTATCAAAATCGGTACTGACAGTCTCTGGATTATTGTTGACTATAATTGACTCATAACCTTCTTCATTTAAAGTCCAGGCTGAATGAACACTGCAGTAATCAAACTCTATTCCCTGACCGATTCTAATTGGCCCGGAACCGATAACCATTACCTTTTTCTTCTCAGTTGGCTCAGCTTCATTAACTTTCTCATAGGAAGAATAATAATAAGGAGTTTCAGCTTCAAATTCAGCTGCACAGGTATCAACCATTTTAAATACCGGTTTTAACTGCAGCTTTTCTCTGATAGCTTTTATATTTTCTTCTGTATTTTCAGTTAAAAGAGCAATTTCCGAATCTGAAAAACCTTTTTCTTTGGCCTTCAGCAGCAGCTCTTTATTTTCATTAATACTATCTTTATTTTCTGCCAGTGAATTTTCCAGATCAATAATATTTTTTATCTTGTGTAAGAAGAAGGTGCTGATTTCAGTAATCTGATGAACCTTATCTACTGTAAAGCCCCGGCGCAGTGCTTCGGCTATTACAAAAAGCCGGTTATCATCTGCTGCAAATAAATCCTCTTCAATTTCCTGATCACTTAGTTTTCTAAACTCTTCTAAATAAAAGCCATAGCGGCCGATCTCGAGTGAGCGAACAGCCTTAAGTATTGAAGCTTCTAAATTTCTTTCGATGGCCATTACCTCACCTGTAGCCTTCATCTGAGTTCCTAAATCCCGGTCAGCATAGTGGAATTTGTCAAAGGGCCAGCGTGGAATCTTAAAAACTACATAATCCAGGGCCGGCTCAAAGCAGGCTGTAGTTTTACCTGTAATTGCATTTTCTATCTCATCTAAACTGTAACCTAAGGCAATCCGAGCTGAAACTTTAGCAATCGGATAACCGGTAGCTTTGGAGGCTAAAGCACTGGAACGGCTGACCCGGGGGTTTACCTCAATGATATAATACTGAAAACTCTCCGGATCCAGGGCATACTGGACATTACAGCCTCCTTCGATTCCTAAGGCGCGAATAATTTTTAAGGCTGAGCTCCTAAACATCTGATATTCTTTATCGGTCAGCGTCTGACTCGGAGCTACTACAATACTGTCTCCGGTATGGACTCCAACCGGATCAAAGTTTTCCATATTGCAGACAACTATACAGTTATCATTTTTATCCCGCATTACCTCATACTCTATTTCCTTCCAGCCTTTAATACTTCTTTCGATTAAAACCTGTCCGATTAGACTGTGTTTAAAACCGCGGGCAGTGATTTCTTTTAGCTCTTCTAAATTGTCGGCAACTCCACCACCTGTTCCGCCCATTGTGTAAGCCGGACGCACAATTACTGGATAACCAATTCCAGCTGCAATTTCAGCTGCCTGATCAATATTCTCTGCAATCTTACTGTCTAAAATTGGTTCTCCAATCTCATTCATTAGCTCCTTAAATGTATTTCTATCTTCTGCCTTCTCAATTGTATCAATTGGAGTTCCTAAAAGTTCTACATCCAAATCTTTTAAAATATTTGTTTCGGCCAGATCAATAGCCAGATTTAGGGCAATCTGTCCTCCCAGAGTTGGAATCAATCCATCCGGGTTTTCCTTTTTTAAGATTTCTATAATACTCTCAACAGTTAGAGGTTCAATGTAGACTCGATCAGCCATATTCTCATCTGTCATTATTGTGGCCGGATTGCTGTTGACTAAAACAACTTCCAGTCCTTCTTCTTTTAAAGCTCGACAGGCCTGACTTCCAGAATAATCAAATTCAGCTGCCTGACCGATAATAATTGGTCCTGAACCAATAACCATAACTTTTTTGATATCTTCTCTCTTCGGCATCTTATCCTCCTTAGATTTTTGAAATTTATCTCTAATTAAATTTTTTATTTTCAGCGTTATTGGCAATTATTTCTAAGTACCCGGTACTCTTAGCTCATCAGCTCGATAAACTGGTCAAATAAATAATAGGAATCTTCAGGTCCTGGTGAAGCCTCTGGATGATACTGTACAGAAAAAGCCGGATATTTCTGGTGTTTAAAACCCTCTACTGTTTTATCATTGACATTAATGTGAGTCAATTCTAAATCCAGTTCAGCCAGCGATTCTTCTTTAATTGCAAAACCATGATTTTGAGAAGTAATGTAGACTCGATTTGTACTTAAATCCTTAACCGGATGATTGGCTCCCCGATGACCAAATTTAAGTTTGTAAGTTTCAGCTCCACAGGCTCGACCTAAAAGCTGATGGCCGAGACAGATTCCAAAAATAGGAACCTCACCTAAGAGTTCTTTAATTGTAGCTGCTACATAATCTGCAGCTTCGGGATCTCCGGGTCCATTGGAAAACATGACTCCATCAGGAGAAAAATTTAATATTGCTTGAGCTGAAGTGCTGGCCGGTACCATTATCACTTCACAATTACGTTTAAGCAGTGAATCTTTTATATTATTTTTAGCTCCACAGTCTACTAAAACTACTCGATACTTATTTTCTGCTCCATATTTTTCAACTTCTTTTCTGCTGACCAGTGAAACTAAATCTCTACCTGAAAGTCCGGGGGCTTTTTTTGCTTTTTCTATTAATTTTTTTTCGCTCAAATCTTCAGTAGTTATGATTCCACGCATTGTTCCCTGTCGCCGCAGTATTTTGGTCAGAGCTCTAGTGTCGATACCGCTGATTGCTGTAATTTCATTTTCGATTAAGTATTCTTCCAGTTTCTTTTTCAGGCGCCAATTTTCTGGCTCTTCAGCAAATTCTCTAACTATAAACCCATCAACATGAGATTTAAAAGATTCAAAGTCATCTTCGTTAATCCCATAATTCCCTATTAAAGGATAGGTCATACAGACAATTTCTCCTTTATAGGAAGGATCAGTTAGAATTTCCTGATAGCCAGTCATGCTGGTGTTAAAGACTATTTCGCCAGCACTTTCTTTTTCAGCTCCAAAAAGTTCTCCTTCGAAAATACTCCCTTCTTCTAGAACAAGTTTTGCTTTTTTCATTTAACTACCTCCACTTTTCTTTAACTAAAATTATTAGTCTGCTTTTAGTAGATTTACTTTATTTACTTTGTTGCTTTAAATCACTTTTTAAGTAAATCACTAAATTTTCTTGATAAAAATAAAACCCTCGCACCAGAAAGAATGGTTTGAAGGTCAAAATTGATATAGTTAGTTTGTAAAAAGCTAAATATAGCTATACCTGTATACCTTTACCAGCCTCTCTGGACTGATTTAAAAGGAGATTATATTCTATTATTATTGTGATATAGTTTACCATTTAATTTTTAAGCTGTCAATAGAGGAGCTAGAATTTAGAAAATTTATTCTTTAATAATTAAATTTAAATTAATTTAATCGTAAAAAATTTAATAATAATTAAATAAAATCACAAGTTTTGAAATTTTTATAAAACTTGCTGAAATCAATTGACTGCCCCTCAACATAATATTATAATAAACTATAATTGAAAATCATAATAAAATTTTACTAATATAGAATGGACTGGATGATTAAATATGAAACAAAAGAGAAAGTTTCTCAAAGGGGCCATCACTCTGGGAGCAGCTGGAATAATTTCCAAGTTTTTAGGCTTTGCTTATCGAATTGCTTTACCTAGAATGATTGGTTCTGAGGGAGTTGGTATTTATCAGCTTGCCTATCCAATTTATACTATTTTACTGGTTGTATCAACTTCTGGAATGCCCATAGCCCTGGCAAGAATCATTTCTGAACAAAACACCAAAAATAATTATAAAAATTCTTATAAAATATTTAAAACTGCCCTATCCTTAAACTTTTTCGTCGGTTTAATTTTAACTATCAGTATGGTATTAATATCAAAGCCTGTTATTAATTTATTTAACTGGGATCAGAGGGTATTATATTCTGTGCTCACTCTGTCTCCTGCAGTTTTTTTAGTCTCACTAATTTCAGTTTATAGAGGGTTTTTTCAGGGACTGCAGAATATGAAACCAACTGCCTATTCTCAAATTTTTGAACAGCTGATCAGGATAATAAGTATGTTTTTTGTGGTTTCTCTATTCTTACCTTATGGAATAAAATTTTCAGCTGCAGCAGCAACTGCAGGCGCAGTTTTTGGAGCTCTGGCAGCTTTACTGTTGCTCATTTATCTTTATTATAAACAGAAAACTAAGATCTGGCAGCAGATTGAGCTCAGCTCAATAAAAAATTATGACTTTAAAAATAACAGCAAAAAAATACTATCTCTTGCTCTACCTGTAACTATTGGAGCTTTAATTACCCCATTAATGGGCTTTATTGATGCTGCAATTGTCCCAGCACGACTGGCGGCAGGAGGTTTTAATAACCCACTTGCTCTTTATGGTAATTTATCAGGAATGGCAATGGTTCTGGTTCATTTCCCAACTGTAATTACTCTTGCTCTGGCAACAAGTCTGGTGCCTGCTATTTCAGAAGCATTTGCTTTAAATAATCAGGAACTGGTCAGCAGCAGAGCCGAAACAGCAGTCAGAATAACTATTTTAATTTCACTTCCTTCAGCTGTAGGTTTGTTTTTACTGGCTCGGTCTCTTTCGGCAGTGATTTTTGCTACTCCAGCAGCCGCTGTTCCCTTATATTTTGTAGCCTGGGGTGTTATCTTTATTGCTCTCAAACAGGTTAGTTCAGCAATGCTGCAGGGAATTGGCAGAGTAAAAATCCCGGCCAGAAATCTTTTGATCGGTTCTTTGTTTAATGCAGTTATTAATTACTTTTTAACTGCACATCCTGCTTTTGGTATCAAAGGAGCTGCTCTGGGAACTGTCAGTGGTTTTTTCATTGCCGCCCTCTTAAATTTACTTTATGTAAAAAAATGGACAGATTTTGATTTTAGTTTTAGTAAATTTTTCTTAAAACCAGTTATTGCAGTTTTGATTATGGGACTAACAGTTAAGAGCAGTCAACATTTTGTTTTAAAGATAACTACCGACTATACTCTTTTCAGTCAGCATTTGTTGTCAATATTTGCCGCCATTATAGCAGCTGTCATTGTTTATTTTCTGGCTTTAATATTTTTAAAAGAAATTGAGTACTGTGATTTAATTTTAATACCTGTTTTTGGTAAAAAAATTGCCAGACTGCTTATCAAATACAAACTGTTAGAAAAATAATTTGTTAAAGATAATATTCAGGAAAGGATTTTACCATGAATACTCATTCGACAGGCTTTATAAAATATATATCAAAAAAATTTTTAAATAAACTGCATTATCAACAAAAAAGTAATCTGAAAGATATTTTTATTTTTTCTTCTTTTCGCAGTGGTTCAACCTGGCTGGCCGAATTAATAAAAAGTCAAAAAGGAATTAAATTTGCAATTTCACCCAATAAAATAAATTTACTCGAAAATATTGATGATTATTATAAGCAGATTGATAATCGCCCCTATTATTTAAAATTAAGTCAAAAAGAAGAAGAAATAATAAAAAATTATATAAATAAAACTTCCAGCGGAAAATTAATCTATGCTAGAAGGTATGTCGATTTGTTTTCTAAAGATCATAGTTTTATTAATAATAGAACTGTTTATAGACTACTGCGCTCAAATTATCTTATTAATTGGTATGATCAAAATTTTAATATTCATCCTATTTATCTGCTAAGACATCCGATTGCAGCCAGTTTATCTCGCAAAAAAATATGGGAAAGATCACCAAACCCCGACTACTGGAAATCAAATACTAAATATCTGCTTAACTCTGATTATTTTGTAAATAAATATCTAAATCAAAAGTTATATAAATTTCTAAAGCATCGTGTAAATAATGCAAGCATTTTAGAAGATTTTATTATTTCCTGGTGTCTGGAGAATCTGATGCTGATCCAAAAAATTCAATCAAATACTCTGAAGCAGAATATTATTTATCTTAATTATGAAGATATTTTGATTCATCCAAAAAAAGTAATTAATCATCTCAGCCAGAAACTTCAGCTAAATGAAAAAGATAAGATTTTTAAAAAAATCAATTTACCTTCAAGCACTGTTCGTTACAGCAATCAGGAAACTAAAGATAAATTTGCTGAACATAATTATGATCGCTGTTATCTTTTAAGCAAATGGAAAAATCAGCTTGATAAAGATGAAGAAAAATCAATTTTTGAGTTAATAAATAGATTCGGCATAAAAATCTATCAAAAGGACAAACTTATGCCTGCTTCAGAGTATCTAATCAAATGAAAAATTTAAATAAATTAAATTTTTCTTGCTTTATATTTAGTGTGCAGCAGTTGATGAGAAATTTAACTTCCCGACTATCCTTTTATCTTTTAAATTTGATTTTTATTTAAATCTTGATCAATTTCTTCTAGATCAATCAGCTTCTCCATAATAATTCCAATAATAAATATTGAAATCAGAGTAAAAATAAATCTGAGAACTGAAAATTTAAGCCCAATAAATTGAATTTCTACCCCCAATTGAGGTACTTTAAGTGAAGCCCAGACTCCTAAAAATATTATTACATTAGAGAGACTCGCTTTTTTTCGAAGAAGTTCAGCTGCAATTGGAAAGGCAATATACATCGGTCCTGTGGGCAGTGTCCCTAAAAATACTGCTAAAAATTTCCCTTTAAAAGAAGAGTTATGACCTAAGTATTTTTCCACCATTGAGGTTGGTACCCAGCGGTCAGCCAGCCCCATTATAACTAGGACCGCAGGAAAAATAAGCAGCATCTCTTTAAAATAGCGGCCTGACATAGAAATTGCAGCTGGAAATCTTTCTGGAAATAAAAATCTAAATCCAGCCAGTATTATTCCCCAAAAAATAAGAACTTTTATAGTCTTTTTTATATTTTCTTTTAGTTTTTCCTGCTGTTTTTCAGCCTGCTTTTTCTGATTCTTATCTTTTTCATTTTTGTTTTCAATATTTTTTGCTGCTGTCATTAAATAAACACCCCGATCATAAAAGCAATTATCACTGCAAAAATTAAAGCCAGTCCATTTCTATAAATTGTTATCTTTTTCCCCAATTCCTTTAGTTCAACTGGAATTGTAACAAAACCAACCATGGTCAAAGTGGTGATAAAAGCTGCCACAGGTGTATAGGATGCTCCAGCCTCTATTAAAGAACCTGCTAAAGGTAGAGCAATTAAACTAGGAATCATCATCACAGCTCCAAATAAGGCTGCTGCTCCAACCTGAATTAAAGAAAAATCTCCACCTAAAAATTCTCTAATTAATTCCGGTGGTAAAAATGCAAAAATCATTCCGATCACTGCGACCAGTGAAATCAACTGAGGTGCCAATCCCAGCCCCTTAAATAGAGCTATTTTTAGAGCTCCTCGTGACTTCTTATTGCTTTTTAAAAAAGAAATTAAAAGTAAAAGCAAAGCAGAAATATTGATAACTACTGCAACCATAATTAAACCCCCTGCTATTTTCTATATCTATATTTTAACCCATATGATTATTATAATCAAATGTTCAGAAATAATCAGTGAGTCAAATCACAAAACTATGAGTTTTTAATTATTTGATTTCAGCACAGAGTAAATTTTAATTAACAGCAGCTGCATCATCACTCAACCAGTGCTCTCCTGCTTTTTTAATCGCTACTGCTCCTAAAGGAGCTGTAACCACAATTGATAAAACAGCCAGGGCCAGAATCAATTCACCTGAGGCTACTCCTGCCGCCAGAGGAATTGCTCCAATTGCAGCCTGCACTGTAGCTTTTGGTGTATAAGCCAGCACACAAAATCCTCTTTCTTTTAAATTAAGATCAGTTCCAGTAAGTGAAATCAAAACACCTATTGATCTAGCAGCTAAACCAATAGCAATGATTATTAATCCAATTAAACCTGATTCAAAAGCAAGCTGAATATTTACTTCAGCTCCAATTAAAACAAATAACATTAATTCTGCAAAAACCCAGATCTTATTGAATTTTGAAGATAGTCTTTTTCCCAAAACTGAATAACGCTCCTGGATTACAAAACCAATTACCATGATTCCAAGCAGAGTTGCAACGGGAATAATCCCTTCCAGTAAATGTTCCAGAGAATTCATTAAAATCCCAAAACTTAAAAGCAGTAATGCCTTTTTGGTATCCCGAATATGATATTTTTTAAAAATATAGATTAAAAATAGAGCAATAGCAGTTCCCAGAATAATGCCCAGAAAAATGGCCAGTGGTACATTTAAAACCTGTCTCATAACATTAATCTGCTGGCCACCATAAATACTTAAAAATGCTGAAAAAATAGTAATTGCCACCACATCATCAACAGAGGCACCGGTCAAAACCAGAGTAGGAACTCCTTTTGCTGCTCCTTTCTGCTGTTCAATTAGAGCTAACATCTGCGGGACTACAACTGCCGGTGAAACTGCAGCAATAATGAAAGCTAAAATTCCAGCTTCTACAAATTCAAAGTTCAGGAGATAAATGGCAGCTAAAATTACAGCTGTTCCCTCCATTAATCCTGGAATAAAACTCAGTTTAACTGCAGGCACTCCCACCTTTTTTAAGGTCTCTTTTTCAATTCCCAGTCCGGCTCTGATTAAGATCACAATTAAAGCAATCATCCTTAGATCAGAGGAAATATTTAAAATATCCTGACTGATTAAATCAAAAGCATAGGGCCCCAATAAGATCCCGATCAAAAGCATCCCCAGCAGAGCAGGAAGTTTCAGCCGATCAAAAAATCTCCCAAATAATAAGGCAAATAATATGATTAAAGCTAAACTTAAAGCCAATATAATCTCTCCTTTATTTTTATTTGTGAAATAATTCTTCTATACCTGATACAAAAATGTTTCCTATATATATTTATAATAAAAAAATGGCTCCTATCCAGCTAGGGAAATCCCTAAAAAGATAGGAGCCATCAACTGTCTTATTTAACAGTGGTTAAAGGGGGTGCTCCATCCCCTTAATTCATTTCATTTACAAAAATTTTATGTAAATCTACATTTAGATCAAAACCCAGTTCTCTTAAACTGTGATCAAATGCCTTTAAAGTTCGATATAATTTTTCTTCATAACAATTTTCTCCCATATGGCCGATTCGAATTAATTTATCTTCAAATTCTCCCAGTGAAGCTGCAATCATCACATTATGACTTTCTGTCATCAGCTGATTTAACTCCTGATAGTTGATTTCTTCTGGGATTTCTATTGCAGTTACTGTATCAGAATATCCATTTTCAGCATATAAGTTAAGATTAGATTCTTTAATAGCTTTTCTGACTGCAGCTGCAATTTTACTGTGGCGCTCAAAAACTTCTTTATCTGTCAGCCATTTATCTAAAGCTGCATCCAGGGCATAAATATCACTTACTGCCTGAGTATAGGGAAAATATTTTTCCTCATACCAGTTCTGCCAGAGCTGTAAATTAGTATAATAACCTCTAACAGCAGTATCTCTATTGTTGACTGCTTCCCAGGCTGCATCACTAACACTCATAAAGGTTAATCCTGGTGGTACTGAAAGACATTTTTGAGAACCTCCGAGAATAATATCAATTCCCCATTTATCAACTTCTATCGGCACACCTCCGATTGCAGAAACAGAATCTACAACGGATAAAATATTATGTTTATTTAATAAATTAGTAATTTCTGCTGCATCATTTATTATCCCGGTAGGAGTTTCGCAGTGAACAAAGGTAGCAAATTTGAAATCATTTTCTTCTGCCAGCTTTGACTCTAATTTATCTAGATCAATCTCTTTATTATATGGGAATTCCCATCTTGTAACATCAGCTCCATAAAGATCAGCAAAATCTGCAAATCCTCTGCCAAAAATACCATTATCTAAGACTAAAACCCTGTCCCCGGGCTCAATTAAAGAAGCACAGGCAGATTCCAGTCCTAAAATCCCCTCCCCACTCATAATAATCACATCATTTTTTGTTATCATTACCTGCTGCAGTTTTGAACTAACATCCAGATAAAAGTCAAAAAATTCAGGATCAAGATCGGGATTGGTAATTTTGCGGCTCATTGCCCTTCGAACTTCTTCGCTGACCTCAGTTGGACCGGGTGTCATTATTAATAAATCACTCACAAAAATCACTCCCACAAATTTACGGTCTAATATAGATTTTATAACTTTTAATAGGAGATTGTCAAGCTAATTAGGCAAAGAAACTGTACTGTTATTTTTGATTTGAAGTGATTATCGTTTAATAAACAGTACAGCCTCTTTTTTTGACCTTTTATTTAATTTTTAAGATTTTAGCAGAAAAAGCATCGATTTTTAAATTTAACTGTCCAGAATTTATTTGATATTCTTCATCTTTCAGCAGTTCTTTGACCTGATCAGCATTTTCAATCTCTAATTTAATTCTTTTTTCTAAATCAGATGCATTTAAAACCGTATATATCTCACCATTTTTATCTTTTCTTTTTACTATTACAAGTTCTGGTTCAGATTCTATTGTCTCAAATTCAACTCCTGCAGTTCTTAAAACTTTATTATCTGCTCTGATTTTAGCCAGCTTACTGTAATAATCATAAAGTTCCAGATCAGGTTGATTTCCATTTGGCCTTTCTTCCCAGAGCATTGTTCTGCGAGTATCCGGGTCTGAAGCGCCGCTTAAACCAACTTCTGTACCATAATAGATCATTGGTGCCCCTGGATAAGAAAACTGCAGTGCAGCAGCCATTTTAAGCTTATCTTTATTACCCTCAGAACTGTACAAAAATCTTTCTGTATCATGACTGTCAATTAAATTTTGAAGGCTATAAACTGCCTGAGTTGGATAATCTAAATTTGGTTCATTTATCCGCTTAATAAAGTTTTGAGCATCTATTCTTTCTTCAGCTATAAAAGCAAGAGCGGCTTCGCGAAAGCGATAGTTCATCACTGCATCAAATTCATCGCCCTGTAGATAGCCTGCGGCATTATTCCAGATTTCACCGGTAATATAGGCATCAGGATTGATTTCTTTGACAAAATCTCTCCACTCCTGCCAGAATTCTGGATGTCTGGCTTTTACATCATTTGCCACATCAAGCCTCCAGCCATCAATTCCATCAGCAGGATCTCCATCACCATCAGGGTCCATCCACTTTTCTGTAATCTGATAGATATAATCTTTTACTTCCGGATTATCTAAATTTAAAACTGGATGATTTCCATAACCTGCCCAGCCTTCATAATTTGGATCTTTATTCTCTGTACGCTGCTCATACAGGGTCTCAATTGGATAATCATCAATATAAAACCAGTCACTGTATTCTGAAGCCTCACCTTTTTCTACAACATCTTCAAAAGCAAAAAATTCAAAACCACTGTGATTAAATACTGCATCAAGTACTATTTTAATCTCATTTTGATGGGCATTTTTTATAAAATCTTTAAAATATTCCTCTGAAGCTTCAAAATCCCCTTTTACTGCCAGATTATCATCTATTTTTCCGTAATCTGCGGTATTATAACGGTGGTTTGCTGTTGCTTCAAAAACTGGATTAAAATAAATTGCATTGATTCCAAGCTCTTTTAAATAGTCGAATTTCTGCTCTACTCCCTGCAGATCACCACCATAAAAAACATGCCAGCCTGATTTGGGATGAATCGAAGGATCTAAGTCTGTAAAGTTATCAGGATCAAGCTGATGACTCTCACTCTCTTTAATCCCCTGATGCCATTCAGGCACAATATTTTTATATCTTTCATCTTTATTTTTATAAGTTTCAATTAAATCTGGATCATTATCAGGGTTACCGTTATAAAATCTATCCGGAAAAATTTGATAAAAGACAGCATGCTGAACCCACTCCGGGGTATTAAAGTTCTCTAATGCAGCAGGATCATAGGAGAAATATTTTAGTTTATTAAAACCACTACCGTTTTGATGATAAAGCAGTTGAGAATCTGCATCTTCAATCAAGAAACTATAATTAAGTACTTGATCTAAATTTTCCAGTTCAACAGTCCAGTAATCAAGCTTATTATCAGAACTGTAATGACTCATTTCTTTTCGAGCCCGCTCAGAATCAATTTTGGTCATGATAGAGACTGCTTCTACATCATTTTTCCGAGTTTCCAGCCTGATCTGAACTTTAGCCGGAGCTAACTTATTTAAATAAACTCTATTTTCTTTATCATGTAAAATATATTCTTCATTAATTTCTCCATCGCCAGGCTGGGCTTCTTCTAGATCCTTTTCTCCAATATTAATAATCGAATTCTGACCTCCATGTCCATCGGCTGTAGTCAGCTCATTATCTGGATCATGGAACCAGTGCTCACCATTAATCACAAATTTGTATTGATATTCTCCCGGACGAAGATTATATTCTAGAGTATAGATACCTTCTTCATTGGGGCCATTCATTTTTTCAGCTTCTGGCTGCCAGTCATTAAATGAACCTGCTAGATAAATGGCTTCAATATCACCTTCAAATTCTACTTCAGCTGGATTAAAAGAAAACTCGATCTGTTCTGCTGCAGCAGTAATTGAAAATGAAATTAAAAGTATAAATAAAAAACTAAATAAACAAAACTTTTTCCAAAAAACATTTTTCTTTTTTAACATTTTAACACCCCATATTTTAATTTGCGCAAACGATTGCATGAATTCCAAAAAAATAATGATTTAAAAATTTTGAATACTATTATTATTATATATAAATAAAGAAAAAAAGTCAAGATATTCCAAATATCTGGGATCAAATTACAACTCTTAAAATTATCACAAAAAAATCAATTAATCAGTTAGCTATAAGCTTGCAATGAAATTTAGCTTTTCCTATACTTAAAATAGATAAAATTATGGAGGTGGTTTTGATCACTGAAGAAAAGAATAATGAAAATAAAAAGAATGAAAAAGATAAATCTATTCCTTTTATTATCAGCAGTTCCTATCTATTAACTTTTCTATTTATTAGACTGGCTGTAATGATTGCTGGTTCGGCAGGAAGTGCAGCCTCAACTGCTGCTAAAACCGGTGATATACAATTTTATATTGGCTCAAATATAATACTTTTTGGTTATCATATCCATCATTTATATATTGGCATAGCTTTAATAGCTCTGGCAGGCTGGTTTTCGATTACTAGAACAGATTTTATAGACCGCAGAGATAATGCCTTAATTTATGGAATTGGACTGGGATTATTTATGGATGAAATCGGACTGCTTTTAAGCTGGGGAGATTACTGGCACAGCACAACTTATCTCCTTAGTTTGCTGCTTGGTGGATTATTTTTGAATATAATCTTTTTTCCCGATTTTTGGAAAGATTTGAGATCACACCTGGGAGAATTTAATCCCAAAAGTAAAATCTTAAAACATTATAACTCAAACGCTATAATTTCGGGGGTGGATAAATTGGCAGATGAAGCAGATAAAACCGGTAAAATAACATTGATATTTTCAGGGTTGATCTATGTTACTGTTGGAATGTTAATTATTTCTAACCCAGAATTGGTATATTACTGGGTAGCAGGAGGATTTTTTCTGCAGGGATTGACTAAATTTGTTGAAGCCTGGAAAGCTAAATAGTTTATATATTAATTTTAATAAACCCTATTATAATTTTTTCCAATAGGGTGAAAAATATCAATGGAGCCGGTGACAGGAGTTGAACCTGCAGCCTGTGGTTTACGATACCACTGCTCAACCAATTGAGCTACACCGGCTTTTTTATTTTTTCTAAAAATTAAAATGCAAGGACTATTCCACCTTCATTAGCATAAACTGTGCTGATTCCGGCAGTTTCCACAATAATAATTTTTCTAAAATTATATTTCTTTGCAGCCTCTTTTTTAATATACTCTGCTTTTTCTAAAGCATTACAGTGAGCAATACCCAGAACTTTTTCTTCCAGATTCTCACCCCTTGCTCCAATTATATCTACAAGTTTTCTAATTGCCTTTTTACTGCCCCTTGCTTTATCAACAAGAGTTATAGTACCTTCGGAAGTTGCCCCTAAAACAGGTTTGATATTAAAAAAAGAAGCAATCTTTCCTTTCAGTTTCCCCATTCGTCCTGCTTTGATCAAATTATCTAAAGAATCAAGTACAAATAAGGTCTGCATTTCCTCAATATATTTTTCTGTTTTTTTAACAATTTCTTCTCGCTTAAAACCGGCCTCAATTAATTCGCCTAGCTTATAAGCAATCATTGTTTCTCCAACAGTAGCACTGAATGAATTAAAAACTTTTATAAATTTATCTCCAGATTCTTCCAGCAGCATATCCTTGGCCAGCACAGCATTCTCATAAGTTGCACTCAATTCTTTAGAAAGAGTGACTACAAAAATATTCTCATATTTACGATATAAATCTAAAAAAGGTCCCGGGCCTGGACTGGCAGTTTTTGGAGCCTCACTGCTATTATGCATTGCCTCTAATAGCTCTTTTCGATCTAAATCTTCATTATCTTCAAAATGTTTATCTTCAATATCTATAGACAGAGGTGCTGTTGAAATATCAAATCTTTTTTTTAATTCTTCAGTTAAATCACAGCAGCTGTCAACTATTATTTTGAAATCCATTGAAATACCTCCAGCATATTATATTTTAAGTCAAAAATTAAAATTCTTAAATGTAATTTTATCTTTATTGATAAAATAAATCAACCAATAATTTATAATTTCCTAGACAAAAAAAAGAAAAGCCCCAACTAAATTAATAGTCAGGGCAGATTTACATAATTATTTTTTAATTATATAAGGTCAACATTTTCTGCTTGAGGTCCGCGGTCGCCTTCAACAATTTCAAATTCAACTTCCTGACCTTCTTCTAAGGTCTTAAAACCTTCCTGCTGAAGAGCAGAAAAATGTACAAATACATCGTCGCCATCTTCTCTTTCAATAAAGCCATAACCTTTTTTCTCGTCAAACCACTTAACTTTTCCTGTGTAAACCATATTAATATCTTCCTCCTAAAATTTGAGCTGAGTATGTGTAACTATTTTAGAATACTCAGTAAGTTAAATATATCATTTGATTGCTTATTTGTCAAATTTTTCTGACTCAAATAATGTTATTTTTTTCTTTCGATAAATATGGTATAATCTTAATAAGGAGGTAGTTAAATGCAGCAATTTATATCTGCTAATTTTATTTTTAATAATTCTACTATTTTATTTTTGAGTACTGGACTTTTAGTAACATTATTCACCCTGCTTTCAAATTGGAGGAAAATAAAAGAATATAAAACTTTATTTTTTATAAATATTATCTTTTTTGTTATTAGTTTTATACTTGTGATAAGTACTAAAAACTGGTTTATTTTTATGATCGGCTGGGAACTTGCCACCTTAACTACTTCTTTTATGCTGGCCTGGGATGATAAGAATATTGCCTGGGAATACTTTGTGATTCAATTTATAGGCGGAAGTTTTTTGATTTTAACTGTTTTAACTGCATATACTAATGGTTATCAGTATATAGGAGCAGTGGAAGAGTTCTGGCTGCAGCTGATGTTTATCTTAGCTCTTGGAATTAAGAGTGCCATAATTGGTCTGCATAGCTGGGTTCCTTATATCTACAAACAGGCTTCTACTGGTTTTTGCGCCCTTTCTTCCGGACTCACTGCAAAACTTGGTTATATTACACTTTTAAGAATTATTGCTGAGGGAAATAGGCTGCTGCTCTATTTTGGTTTGATCATGATTTTCTATGGGGGGATTAAAGCCCTGGAAGAAAAAAATTACAAACTTATTCTAGCTTACAGTTCAATTAGTCAATTTGGATTTATAACTCTGGCAATTGGCAGTGGAAATATTTACGGTTATTATGGAGCGATATTACATATTATTGCTCATGCTTTTGCAAAATCAACATTATTTAATGGTGCAGGAAATTGGATTAGAGAATTCAATTCTACTTCTATTTTTGATTTTAAACGCTGTGAACTAAGACTAAAAATTAATGCTTTGAGCACTATTCTCTCTTTTCTTTCATTAATGGCTTTTCCATTTTTTATTGGTTATAACAGCAAACACTTAATTAAATATTCGCTGAATTCAATTCCAATGTTTGAATTTTTACTACATCTGGGTAGTATTTTAACCGTTGCTTATGCTTTGAAAATATTATGGGTAATAATTTTTAAAGATCTCAAAGAGTCTAATTTCAATTTTAAAACAAAAATTAAAAACAGCTATCAGCCTACTCTAGTGGAAAATGCAGCAGTTTTAATTCCTGCCTTAGTTTTAGTTATTCTAGCAATAACCGCAAATATTTATCTAAGTCAGCAATTTGATTTCCATTATTTATCTGGTTTGATAACCACAACAGTTTATTTAATTGTGGCCTATTTAATCCGTTTCCCGATTATGTCCAGAATTGAGCATTAAAAATATAATTTAATAAAAATACAATTGCAAAAAGGAGCCTATCATTATTCAGGCTCCTTTTATTACTTAAAAGTCCATTAATTTAATTTTAAACTTTAATTATTTATTCTAGAGTTTGAATTTTGATATTGACTCTGATAATTCTTCAGCCATTTCTGCCAGTTTCTGAGATGCAGTAATAATTTCATTTGTAGCTGCATTCTGTTCCTGACTGGAAGCTGCTACTTCTTCAGCATTGGCAGCTGCAGTCTCACTTGCAGATGCAATTTCTCTGATAGCTCTTTCTACATCATCACTGTTGGCAGCCATTTCTCCTGCCTTATCATTAATATTACTTATTATTCTATTTAGAATTTCAGCAGTGTGTTCTATTTTTTCAAATGCTGTGCCACTTTCCTCTATAGAATTCACACTTGAATCAACAACTTCTCCGGTTTCTTCCATATTATCAACAGAAGCCTTCACATCTTTTTGAATACCTTCTATTAATTCTGTAATCTCATCAGTAGCCTGATTTGATTCTTCAGCCAGTTCTCTAATTTCATCTGCTACAACCGAAAATCCACGACCTGCCTCACCAGCTCTTGCCGCCTCAATTGCTGCATTTAAGGCAAGTAAATTGGTTTGGGAAGAAATATCTTTGATCAAACTTACAATTTCTCCAATCCTCTGGGAAGACTCTGCCAGTGAATGAACTGCTTTTTCCACCTGTTTAGAATTATTTTTAACTTTATTAACTTCAGCTGCAGATTTATCAATAGATTGATTTCCTTTATCAATATTTTCCATCACATCTGCTGCTTTTCTATCCATAGCTTCAGATGAAGTATTGATCATTTTAATCTGTTTGATTAATTCATCCATAGTAGCTGAAGTTTCTTCAACCTGAGCTGACTGTTCTTCAGTGTTAGATGCTACTTCCTGAATAGCATTACTTACCTCATCTGCGCTTTCTCCTACCTGATTTCCACTTGCAGAAAGCTCCTCGCTTGAAGCTGCCACCCTATCTGAAACGTCTTTCACATCTAGAATCATTGCTTTTAAATTATTGATCATTTCTGAAAATGAGTTTGTTAATTTTCCTATCTCATCTTTACGCTTTAAATATTTTTCATCAATATTTAAAGTGAAATCACCATTCGCCAGCTTTTGGGCAGTTGCAGTAACATAATTAAGAGGATTTGCAATATAAGAAGCAATTACTACTGTAACAATTATTCCAATTATTAAAGCAATAAGGGCAATAAATAAACTTACATTTCTTAAATTATCAAGTGCGCTCATAACTTCTGCTCGATCTGCTGTCATAGCAACAGACCAGCCATTAATCTCAGCAGGATGATAAGCTATTATTTTATCCTGATTATCAAGGTTGTATTCAAGAACTCTGCTTTCTCCAGCTATCATTTGATCACTAATCATTCTCAAATCTTGATTGCTTTCAGCCAGTTCAGTAGTTGCTATGTAATCTCTTTCCGGATAGGCAATAGTATTTTTATCCTGATTAATAATCCAACCATAGCCAGCACCATTGATATTCATATCTGTAATTAACTGCTGTAAATATTCAGTCGAAATAGTTCCAATTAAAACTCCAACCTGTTCTCCAAAATCAATAATTGGTACAGCAATTGAAATCACATTACCCTCAGTAAATTCGCTGGACATGGCATTAGAATAAGTAATCTCCCCAGTTTCCATTGCCTGCTGAAAATAATCTCTATCTGAAACATTAAGACTTCCTCCACCAACAACATTAGCTCTACCATCAGCTCTAGCAACAATAATATTTTCTAACTCAGAATGGTCAGCTTCTTTGAGATATCTTTCCTGACTGCTCCACATCATAGTTTTTACATCATTAGAATCAGATAAATCTTTTAAAAATATTTCTACCCCATTTAGCCACTCATTAATGGTGTTTGAATTCTGCCTTGCACTTTCTTCAGCACTCAACATAATAGTATCTTCCAAAATATTTGTTGATTGATCATATAAAGTTAAGGCTGTTCCACCGACAATAACTAAAATTAATATCGATATTGCAATCAGCATTTTACCTTTGATTGAATTTAGCATTTTTAATCCCTGCCTTTATTTAAGTTAAAAAATTTTTATTAAATATATTATTGAGTTAATCTATATTATATTCAAATTATATCATAAGTTGGAATAAATTCAATTTTTAAAAGTAAACATATTGTAAATTAAGATTTATATGGTTATTATTATAAATTTATATAA
>JBHEOV010000120.1:0-4851 GCA_046260625.1 Halanaerobium sp.
TCTCTGGTCATTGTCTAAACCTCCTTTAAGTAAATTCTTTGCATCTCTTTAAAAACCAATCATAAAACCGGTGGCAAAATAAAGCTCACTGTCTTCAAAACTGCCATCTTCATTAACTCCTTTAAGTTCCAGATAAATATTTTCAGTTAAATTTAAACCGGCAAAAATCTGATAATCTGCTTTACCGCTTAATTCAGCTCCCAGACCTAAATAACCAAAAGAGGCAGGACTAAAAGCAAGTGAAATAAATGCAGCCAGATCTTCTTCTTCTCGCAGATAATAAAGTTCACTGATTGCTTTAATGGATCCGGTATCTGTCAGCTGATTTTCGATTCTCAAACCGGGGTTAACCATTGTATCTGCCGAGCCAAAGTTGCTCAGGGTAACACCAAAACGATGTCTCTGATATGCATTTTCTTCCTGCTGCTGGTTCTGCTGCAGCTGCTGTGAAGCTTCGATTAATTCCAGTCTGGATTCTAAATCGTTCTGGGCCATCACTGGAACAGCAAAGAAATTGCTGATTAAAAGAACTAAAATAAAAATTGAAAGTTTGTTTTTCATCATTTTTTCCTCCTCATAAATTACAGGTAAATTCTGCTATTTAATAATCATAATCAGTAGGCCAGTCATCAGCAGAATAGGTTATGATTGTTGTTTCTCCGGTATTTAAATCTGTAATTTCAAGTGTAACATCACCAGTATCCGGATCTTCAGTTACTGAAATATCCAGATCTCCTGTTTGAAAATTTCCCTCCGCTTTTTTTTCATCATCCAGGATTTGATCAATCAAATTTCTCTGAACAGTACTCATTAGCCTTCTTTCAAAACTATCTCTAAACCTTTCAATTGAATCCTGGTTTTCTTCAATTAAACCATCCTGTTTTTCGGCAGTATTAATTGCAACCTGCCTGGCATTAGGGTTATTAAAAATTATAAATTTCCAGCTCATTGTATAATTTTCAGCACTTACCGAAACTGCTGTTAAAAATACTAGACTACTTAAAATCAAAAGAATAAAAATACTTTTTTTCATTTCACTTACCTCCTTCTGAACCATTATTAAATAAAATCTAATTGTTTATTTAAAACCGCTGTTAATTATCTAAACAGCGGTTTTAGATAAAGTGATTTTTCTCCTATAAACCGAGCATTACTTCAAGGCCCAGATTATTTCCATTCTGCTCAATACTTGCCTCGTTATTATCTCCGATCTGTAAGATTAAAGCTGAATTTCCATCACCATTCTGACTAATATAACCCTGATTGGCCATTCCCAGCTGTCCGATCAGAGCCAGATTAGCATAGCCATTTTGATCAATTTCGGCATCATTATCAGTACCAAGCTGTTTAATAGCAGCAAAATTATATTCACCATACTGGTTTATATTCCCACTATTATTATCACCAAATTGCTTAACTAATGCCTTGTTTTTTCCATTCTGATAAATACTACCCTGATTATAATCTCCATTTTGATAGATATATGCATCTTTATCTAAATCAAAATAACCATAATCAAGTCCATTTCCGGGACCATTTCCCTGACCTGGATTATCTACTGGAGGTCCAACCAGACCGGGATTGTTATCCCCCGGTAAAAAGGGATTATAGTTACCAGGAAATTCTCCCTGTCCTGGAAATTCAAAACCAGGATTTGGATTCCCCGGTGGAGACAGGGCCATAATTACTCCACTAAAGAAAAGCAGAGCAGTAATCAGCACTGTTAAAACAACTAATTCTTTTAATTTTAACATTTAAACACCTCCTGCTGACAACTTAATTAATTGAAAAAAAGCAGTCTGAATATTTGATTTAACTAATATATCCAGACTGCCTTCTCCAATTTAAGATCTATCTTAATTATAAATTTACTGCGCTCTACTTGCTAAAGATAGATCTATTTACTATATATTAAAGGCCTCCACCAGTTTGAGTGATGGCTGCAGTATTATCATTACCATTTTGATCAATCAGTGCACTTAAACCAAAGGCATTGTTTTGATCAACTGTAGCTGCGTTGTGATCTCCATCCTGATCTACTTTAGCCCAGTTGTCAGATCCTGCCTGTTCTACCAGAGCACCATTTTCTTCACCTTTCTGATAGATATATGCTGTCTGATCAGAACCGCGCTGATCTAAACTTGCATAGTTAAAATAACTATTATTTTTCTGCATTACTCGACCATAATGATAGTCTCCCTGCTGTGTAGTTCTAATCCTGTTTAAATCACCAAACTGCATAATAGATACTTCTGAACCTTCTCCACCAAACTGACTGGCTCTAACAAAACTATCAGTAGCCATCATTTGTTTGATATCTGCAACCATTAAGTCACCATTTTGTCCTACACCTGCATAATTATTGCTTCCTTTATGCTGTTTGATATCTGCTAAATTATCACTACCTCTTTGGTTAACTTCAGCTTCACCGTACCAGCCTGTTTGATCTATCATAGCAGCATTGCCAGAACTTGGACCGGTAGCTGGTGGAGCAAATTGGTAATCTACTCCCTGACCGATATGAGCAAAGTTAACTCCATCCTGATCAATTGTTGCGAAGTCATTATTACCCTGCTGCAGGATTTCTGCATTAAGCCCCAAATTATAAGGAACATTACCAAAGTAATTACCGGTATTTACATACCAGGGACCAGTTGTATGACTATTTGCTACCACCATATTCACTGCACCAAAGACAAATGCTAACACTAAAGCCATCACTAAAAGTTTTCTACTAAGTTTCATTTTTTTTCCTCCTTTTTGGTTTTATTGCTTTTTGGACCGGTTTCACCCTGACTCCCCGCCATCCCATTGGTGACCAGTTTAAAAATGGCGGATCAGCATCTCCAAAAAGAAGACTACTTTACTCCTCGATTTTCTTTTGAAACTTTTCCCACTTGAATTTTTGATTATTTTTTTAATTCTGCTTTTTTAACCACCTCCTAAATTTATTTGTTGAACAATTTGTCGTTATCTATACTATAGCAATTTGCTCAAGTTTAAGCAATGATAGTAACTGTTCTAATTAAATAGCACGGCAAATAGCATTTTTATTTTTGTTAATAAATCTGCTTTTAAACAGAAAAAGCGCCCAGTTTAGGCGCCATTTCAATAATCATTGACTTTTAAGTTGTTTAAACTTTCTGGTAACTGTAGCTAATACTTGTTTCAGGAGGTGGGAACTGATCACTATATGCATTTTGAATCCGCTCTAAAATTTTATCCACTACTTCAGCTTTAATATCGACCAGTAAAATTAAGTAATATCTAGCTTTCCAGCGGGTCATTATATCATTTTTTCTTAATGTCTGATTAATTGTCTGCCTTAATATTTTTTCTGCACGCATCAATTTCTCAGCAGAGCTTGTACCATTAATTTTAATATGCACAAGATAGAGCTCTTTATCTATCCGACTGCTCCTTCTCTTCTCCAGAGAATACACGCTGGCAAAGGTCATCGGACCACATTCAAAAACATCGCCCCGGCAGAGTTTATTACTTTCCAATATTTTCTCGGGAGCCTCCTGAATATCAGTTTTAAAAAAATTACTAATTTCTATATT
Source organism: Halanaerobium sp. (assembly GCA_046260625.1). GTDB lineage: Bacteria > Bacillota > Halanaerobiia > Halanaerobiales > Halanaerobiaceae > Halanaerobium. The sequence goes on from JBHEOV010000120.1 coordinate 3,564, forward strand.
CAGATTTTCAGGCATCGGCAATTTTGTGTTTTTTAAATATAACATTGCTTCTTCTGTTTTCATTAAAGCCAGATCAGGCCGCCCTAGTTTTTTATAACTTTCAATTAAATTTGTATAAAAATCGATATTTAAAGGGTTAATCTGCAGAGCATTTTCGTAAAGATCAACTGCCTCTTTATATTGCTTGGCACTGGATAAAATACCTCCCAGCTCAATAACGGCTTCTTTATAGACCTCCTGATATTTTTCTCGCAGCAGATTAAACTTAATATTATCCAGTTCCTGATCTTTAAGAAATTTACCCTTATATAACGAAACAGCTTCCTGATATAGATCGAGAGCTCTATTCTTTTCTTTAAATTCACTTGCTTTTTTAACCATTCCAGTAAAGTATTGAGTATCCAGCCAGTAGCTGCTTTCTGGATTAAATAAATAACCTCCCTTTTCATTTAAAATAAAATTGTCATTTTCAAAATTTAAATCTTTACGCAATCTGTAAACTAGTGCCCGCAGTGACTGATGAGGTGAAACATTTTCTTCTAAATTAAGCTGTTTAATTAATTCCTGATCACTTACTTTTTTGCCTTTATTAAATAAAAGGTATAAAAATAAACGCCATCTTTTATTAAGATAACTATTCTCTCCCGAAAAAATAGTTTCGTCCTCTTTTCTAACTAAAAAATCTCCTAAAGTATAAATATATAATTTTTGATAATTAACAGCCACTCAATATCCCCTCCCAATTTTTTGCGTTGTATATAAATTTCTACTTGAAAAATTGAGCAAATTACTTGTAATTATAATATTGAACATAAGTCAGTTTTTTCCTGCCTAAATTAGAAGTTTTTTCTTAATAAATTTGCAAATATTACTTTTTTTAAAAAAACCGCAGTCTTCCAGTTTGATTTCTGGAAAACTGCGGTTTAAAATTCATGCATTATTTAATTAACCTGGCTATTGATAAAAATTTAGATTATTTGAATCCCGATTACTCCTAGAGCCAGCATTGCTATTGCTGCCAGTAGAGTCGAATAACTTTTAAAAGCGGGATGTGCATCAGAAACAATAATTTCTTCCTTAATAGCTGCAATCAATACAAAAAGCAGATAGCTGCCCACAATATAGGCAGTATTAACAGTCATCATCTCTGCATAAGAGTAGCTCCCACGCTGGATTAAAAGCTGACTTCCAAAAAGCGGGCCCAGGGCCAGAATAAATCTGGGCAGGCCAAACCACTCACTCTCTAGCTCACACCAGTGCTTTAAAATGCTAATCCCCATCACTGTAG
>JBHEOV010000121.1:0-4809 GCA_046260625.1 Halanaerobium sp.
GGATCATCAATATACTTCATCTAGAACTCCTTAATTTAAATTAATTTTTATAAATTTCTTCTTTCAAGTTAAAAACTAAAAAATAGAATCTAATTATATTCCATAAATCAAAAAGATAGCAATTACCAGGGAATAAATTCCCGTTGAAGCTGAAATTACCTGACCCAATAACATTGTGGTAATGATTGGCCCTCTAGCTTCTGGCTGCCTCCTGACAGCTGTTGTTGCTTTACCAGCAGCAAATCCCATTCCTATTCCGGGACCTACTCCTGCTATCATAGCAGCTCCAGCTGCAATATAAGATACTATATTAATAATTGTCGTGGCTACTTCAGGCGAAAATTCAATCATGATCTGCCTCCTTTCTTCAAACTACTAAGACTTGGCAACTGAAATATAGGCAATTGCAACCATACCAAAGATTAGAGCCTGAATCGCACCTACAAAAACACCAAACCAGGCATGTAGTGGTACCGGAATTAATGCCGGAGCAGCCTGATAAATTAAGGTTATAATAATACCTCCACCGACAACATTACCAAAAAGACGGAAAGAGTGCGAAATAGGTTTTGCCAGCTCTCCAATCAGATTAATTGGCAGCAGAAAAATTACAGGTTCAGCAAAACTTTTAATATAACCCCAGACACCATACTCTCTCATACCTTCAGCCTGAACTACAATAAAGACAACTAAAGCCAGTCCTAAGGTTGTGTTTAAATCACCAGTAGGATTTGTTACCCCTGGCACAACACCTATCAAGTTGCCAACACCAACATAAATAAAAATTGTAGCGATAAAAGGAAGAAAACGCCAGCCTTCTCCCGGCAGCATCGGCTCAATCTGTTTATAAATTAACTCTATAAAAAACTCAGCCAAATTTTGCTTCGGATTTGGTCTAACACTCAATTTTTTAGTTAAATACCTGGCACCAATCAGAATAATTATTACAGAAAGCCAACCAACGATTAAAGTATCAGTAATTGGAAGGAATTCCTTACCAAAAAGATAAAACTGTATCTGTGGACCTGGATTCAAGATACTTCCTCCTCTCTTGAAAATAGTTTAAAAAGAAAAATCATAAAAACTATAATTTAGATCAAAAAATCCAAAAATATTCAGAAAATATTTTTCCAATCATTTTTCAATCATCAAAACTCGAGATTAAAAGCTTATAAACAGAATAAAAACCAGCGGCCAGACCAACAATTAAACCAGAAAGTTTAAACAAAAGCTCAAAGTTTAAAAAATTATCAATTAAAAAACCTGCACCAAAACCAATACCAGCAGAAATGATTATTATCAAACCAACTTCTGTTAATAATGATAATGCTCTCATAATCTGTCGCCAATCTTTGTTATCCATTTTTATCTTACCTTTGTCATATTTTATTATATTAAGACTAAAGTTGCAAGCTGAATTGTGAATTTAACAACAAAGTTTTCAAAAAAACAGTTTTATATATCGTTTTTTTATAAAATTATATTTACCAATTCTGTAAAAAGAGAACATTAATCCAGTCTTCAAAATTAACTGTCTTCCAGTGAACAACCTTCCTGTGGTAATTCAACAGAAAATATGCCAAGTTTTTTAGCTCCATAAATGACCACTAAAATAACAGAAACAAAAATCATTAAAGCATGATCAAATTTGATCCCATTAATTACAAAAGCAATTGTTCCCAGAATCGTACTGATCACATAAACTGAAATAACTGCCTGCTTCTGATTCATTCCAATTGCCAGCAGTCGGTGGTGAATATGGCCGTGATCTGCCTCTCCAATTGGTCGGTCATTAAATATTCTCCTGATAATAGCAAAGGTTGTATCCAGAATTGGAACTGCCAGAGCCAGCATCGGCACAAAAATTGTTACAGCCGCTGCACTTTTTAAAGCTCCTGTAATCGAAACTGCAGCAATTATATAGCCAATAAACATTGAGCCCGTGTCACCCATAAAAACTTGGGCCGGATTAAAATTGTACTTTAAAAAGCCAAAACAGCTGCCAGCAAGTAAAACTGCAAGCATCGGTGCAACTACCTGATTTTCCTGCAGTGCAACTGCAAAAAGAGTCAAAACTGCGATAATTGAAACTCCAGCTGCCAGTCCATCAAGACCATCAATCAAATTAATTGTATTAATAATACTGACAATCCAGAAGACTGTAAAAGGGACTGCATAAATATCGAGATAAATAAAACCGCCAAAAGGATTGGTGATAAAATTAATTTTAACACCATAATAAATTAAAATCAAAGCCCCAATTATCTGCCCGGTAAATTTTAGCGGCGCAGAAATTTCAAATTTATCATCAAGCAGGCCTAAAAACAGCATAAAGGTTCCACCAATCATAATTCCTTTGATTGTCTGGTTAGCAGGCAGAAAAAATCGAAGTGGAATCATAAAGGCAAGATAAATTGCTGTTCCACCTGCTGTGGCAATAACCTTTGTATTTATTTTTCTTGCTCCAGGTCGATCAATAAATTTTAGCTTATGAGCCAGTTTAATGATCACTGGAGTAATAATTAAAGATAAGATTAAAGTAATTATAAAAGCAGCCAGATAAAGCAATTCTCTTCCCTCCTAACGACACCGGGTACTTGTGAAAATATCCCATTAATTTTTTTATCTATTTTATTGGAAAATTTTTACAAATACCCGGTACCCAGATATTTTACTTAGTTCCGTAAAGTCTGTCTCCTGCATCACCAAGGCCAGGCACAATATAAGCATGCTCATTTAATTTTTCATCAAGTGCAGCTGCCCAGATATCGATGTCTGGATGTGCATCCTGAATTTTTTTGATACCCTCAGGTGCAGCAACTAAAACCATCAATTTGATGCTGCGGGGATTTCGCTCCTTAATAAACTTAATCGCTTCCATTGCTGTATTACCAGTAGCCAGCATCGGATCTACTACCAGTAAATCTCTTTCCTGAACATCAGTGGGCATTTTACAGTAATACTCAACAGCTTCCAGTGTCTCAGGCTCTCTATATAAACCAATATGACCAACTCTTGCAGCTGGAATTAATTTTAAAACTCCATCCAGCATTCCCAGGCCAGCTCGCAAAATAGGTACAATCCCTATCTTTTTACCAGAAATCATTTTAAATTTACCTTTAGTAATCGGAGTTTCAATTTCTACCTCTTCTAAGGGCAAATCCCTTGTTACCTCATAGGCCATTAGAGTTGCTACTTCGTCAGCAAGCTCTCTAAATTCTTTCGGTCCGGTGTTTTTATCCCTCATAATTGCAATTTTGTGTCTAACTAATGGATGATCTACTACATGTAATTCACTCAAAGTTATTGCTCCCTTCATTTAATATTATTCTACTTAAAGAGGCTTATTCCTCCTCTTTAAGCTCAAATTTATTTAAATTTTCCAGTAAAAACCTTAAATTTGTTTTAATTTCATCTCTGGTTTCCCGATAAACTTCTTCGGAAAGACCAAAAGGATCACTGATATCCCTTGACTGATCATCTAAATCACTTAGTTCTTTTAAGGTATATATTTTATCAGCTAAATTGGGATGTCTCAGAACCAGGGCCCGACTGTGTTTGCGGGTCATTGTAATAATTAAATCTTTTCGGCTTAACTCAATATCTTTTATATTATGAGAAACATGATCACTGAGATCAAGGTTTAATTCGGCCATTACATTTTTAGTTTTATCATTGGCCTCAGCCCCTTTGACAGCAGAAATTCCTGCTGAAAGCACTTCCCAATTTTTTAGTTTTAATTCTTCATTTTCTGCAATCAAATCTTTTAAGAGATACTCTGCCATTGGACTTCTGCATGTATTACCTGTGCAAACAAATAAAATTCTTTTAATTATTTCCACCCCCAGGCTGAGTATGTTCATCGGCCGCGGCTGCTTTATAAATTCTGTTCATTACAGCCTCACCAATTCCCACAGTATCGAGTTCTTCAATGTAAATTTCCTCAATACTCTGATCAGCATCCAGTTTTCTAAGTAAATCAAAAAGTTTTTGAGCCAATTCTTCCGGTTCTCCATGATTAAAAACTTTTAAAAGCTTTATTTTTTTATTTGAAAAATCTTTAATATCAATTTTGCTATCTCTGGCTGTTATAATAGCAATTCTTTTGGCTTCAGCCTTCTTTAAAGCCTGATTTAGAACAAATAATTTATCCTCAAAGTTGAAAGTATGTAATTTTTTTTGAGGGGCATAATGACGATATTTCATACCCGGAGCTTGAACTTTTTGATCCTTAACTTCAGCTGCAAGAATTACTTCTTCTTTTAAAAACTGAGCAATCTCTTCCCGGCTGATTCCTCCCGGCCTTAAAACTCTCAACTGATCGCCTCGGATATCGAGCACTGTTGATTCAAGTCCGAACTGACAGGGACCTCCATCAAGAATCAAAGGTATTTTCCCCTGCAGATCATGATAAACATGTTCAGCTCTGGTGGGGCTGGGAAAGCCAGATGTATTGGCACTTGGTGCTGCCAGAACCAGATTTGAGCGCTCTATTACAGCGAGCATCAGAGGATGAGCGGGCATTCGAACAGCAATAGTCTGCAGCCCGGCTGAGGTTTCTACAGGCACTTCAGGACTTTTTGAAAAAATAATTGTCAGGGGGCCCGGCCAGAATTTTTCCATCAATTTTTCTGCTTTATCCGGTATTGCAACTGCTGTCAGCTGCTCAAGCTGAGATTTATCAGCAATATGAACAATCAGCGGATTATCCTGAGGTCGCCCCTTTGCCTTAAAGATTTTCTTGACAGCTTCCGGATTCATAGCATCAGCTGCCAGTCCATAAACTGTTTCTGTAGGCAGGGCAACTAC
>JBHEOV010000122.1:0-491 GCA_046260625.1 Halanaerobium sp.
AAAAAATCCTTCTTTGGATATAATTTGTACTGCTGCTTTTCTAATTCTATCTTTATTTTCTTGAGTCACATTAACCATCTCCTTGAATGAATGTTCATTCATATAATAGCATCAATATTAGTTTTTGTCAACTTCTGCACTCAAAATATCTCCGTGAAACGATTATTTCAGCTTCTTTTTTAGTTCATAAACATCCAGTCTCTCCGGTACATAATCTTCATCCCGGTTTTTTATCTCTTCTACTGGAATATCTAATTCTCTGCTTAATAGCTTTTTAATTCTACTTTCACAAAAATTAGCCTGGCACTCGCCAGTTTTAGCCCAGGTTCTTCTTTTAACTGCATCAGTAGTTTTTATTGGAATTGAGCGGTTTAAAGCATCTAATATTTCAGCTTCAGTAACTTTTTCACAGCGGCAGATAATATTTTTTTCCGGCTCTTGATCATCTATTTCACCCTCAAAATCTTCATCTTTTTCAACAACAATAGCCG